>PLXG01000111.1:60574-78650 GCA_003153195.1 Myxococcales bacterium | reverse complement strand
ATCGCCAAGCGCTACGGGACGCTCGACAAGCTCTGCGGCGGCCGGCTCACGCTGGGTGTCGGTGTGGGCACGCTCAAAGAGGAGTTCGATCTGCTCGGCGTGGATTTCGAGCATCGCGGCGAGCGCCATGAAGAGGCCCTGGAAGCGTTGCGCATCGCCCTCGGTGCCGAGAAGCCGGTCTTCCATGGACAGTATTTCAACTTCGACGATTTCATCATCGATCCGCGCGCGGAGCAGGTGCGCGTGCCGATCTGGCTGGGCGGGAGAACGCCGCGATCTCTCCGTCGAGCGCTCGGGTTTGGCGAGGGCTGGGTTCCGTTCGGACTTTCGCTCGATGAGCTGAGGGCACTTTTGGCCAAGGCACGCGAGTGGCCGGAGTGGCAGGGGCGCGCCGGAAAAAATCAGCTGCCGCTCGAGATCGCGCTGGCGCTCGATGTCCCCATCGACGTTGCGGGGAATTTGAACGCATTCCAAGATCGTGTGAACCAAACGCTCGATGCCGGCGCGACGCTGGTCAGCCTCACCGTGCGCGCAAAGTCAGCGGCGCACTACGTCGAGCAGCTCGAGGCGCTTTCGCATGTCGAACGCTGAGCGTCTGCAAACCTGGGCCGGCGCAAAAGTAGACAGCGGATTTTTGCGCGTCATGGAGTGGGCCTGGTCGTTTGGAAATCGCAGCCCGGAAAAGATCATCCCGGCGCGACACGTCGCGCTCGATCGGTATACCTCGCCGGCGCTGCTCGAAAACCCGATGATATTTTATCCTGAGCCGCCCGCGCCAAGCGTGACGCGGATCAGCTCGAAGCGAGTCGGCGACGCACAGGTCGAGCGGTTCCGTTGGCGTTCGGGCTATCGGACCTACGATCGCAGCTATCAGTCGGAATTTGACGGCTATCAGGCCAATCAGATGGCCTACGCCGAGACGCGCTTCATCGGTGCCGATCGCCCGACCGTCATCTGTCTTCATCCGTGGATGGTGGGCAGCTTCTTTTTATCGCGCCAAACTTTTCAGGCGCTCTACGAGCAGCCGATCAACATCGCGCTCATCACGTTGCCTTTTCATGGACCGCGAAATTCTCGTCTGGGCGGTCCGCTCTTTCCCGGCCGCGATCTGCAGCGCACCAACGAAGGTTTCGGTCAGCTGGTGTGGGACGTGCGTTCGCTTTTAGCGCATCTGATCGAGCGCACCCGCGCGCCCATCGGCGTGGTCGGCATGAGCTTAGGTGGATACGGCGCCGCGCTACTTGCCGGCATCGAGCCGCGCCTGCGCTTCAGCGTGCCGATCATTCCCTTCATCGATCTGCCCGAGCTCATGTGGTGGCACGGAAAGCAGCGCACTGAGCGGCTCAAGCAAGAGACCGAGGGGCTCGATCTCGCCGAGATGCAGCGGGTCTACTCGATTCACAATCCGCTGCGCTATCAGCCGCTTCAGCCAAAAGAGCGACGCATGGTGGTGGCCGGCCGCGCCGATCGCATTTGCCATCCCGATCACGCGGTCCGTCTGTGGAAACATTGGGACCAGCCCGAGCTCTACTACTGGGCGGGTAGTCACGTGCTGCAGTTTGGTCGCGACAAAGCGCTGACCGCGCTCATGCGCATCATCGAATCGTAGATGCTGTTCGCGCTCGCGCTCGGTTTCGCCTTTGCAAATGTCGACGTGCAGAGCTCGACCGATTGTCCAAGTGCGCAGTCGGTGAACGCGCAACTAGAGTCGCTGTCGCTCGATTCCACTCAACCACGTCGCGATCGCGCGGTGATTCGTGTGCTCGGTGAATCGGTGCAGCTCGAGCTCCGAGATGAACACGATTCGCTGGTCGCGACGCGAACCTTGCCCCTCGCCTCGTGCGATGAGCTCGCGCGGACCATCGCGATTTTGATCAGCTCGTGGCAGAGCGAGTTTGGTCGCGCTAGCGCGGCGCACGTTCCCGCAATCACACGACATCCGCGGCTGCGACAGCGATTCGATATCGCGGCGTCGTTGATTGTTCCGGTGGCACTGCCGTCAGGCGCGACTTCAGTGGGCGGCTCGCTCGAAGCGGCGATTGGCGCGGGGCATTTCTTCGGACGGGCAGCGGTCGGGGCATCCTCGCTCCGAGACATTCCGGTGGGCGCGGGCGAAGCGCGATTTCTGCGCGCCGACCTGTCACTAGGGCCGCTGATTCGCTTCGTTCCAGGCCGGTTCATTCTAGATCTTCATGCCGAAGCGCTCTTCGCCCTGCTCTACGTCAAAGGTCAGGGATTCATGAGCAGTCCTACCAACTTGGGCTTCGATTTCGGTATTGGTGCGGGATTCCGGGCCGCCTGGCACTTTTCCAAGGTAGCGCCGTTTTTGGGCGTTGATCTGAATGGTTGGCCGCTTTCACAGAGGGTGCACACCACCGGCGTGATAGCTACTTCGTCGCTGCCGACCTTCGATCTTCTGCTCAGTATTGGCGTTGCTTTCGGTCGATTTTGACCATTTTTTGTAAGGTATCGTGAGCACGGAGAACGAGTTGTGGTGGTAGAGCTCAAATTGACCCGCGTCGAAGATCGAGTCGATATAGAAACCCTATATCGTTCGCATGTTTCCGCGGTCACTCGGTGGGCTGGATTCTTGGCCGGACCGTCGGTCGACGTCGAAGACGTGGTTCAGGACGTTTTCTTGGTGGCGCATCGGCGTCTACATGAGTTTCGCGGCGAAGCGAAGATCACCACGTGGCTCTTTCGGATTACAGAGAACGTTTCGCGAAAAAAGCGTCATCAAGCGAAATGGCGACGTTTCTTGGGCGGCTCAGCGGAAGATGTTGCCGGGGAAGTTGAGTCGCGCGGACCGACACCGCTCGACGTATTGGAAAAGCGACGCGCGCGTCTGCAGATCGAGCGCATCTTTAGAAAGATGAGCGATCGCGATCGAACGTTGCTGGTGCTGTTCGAGATGGATGGGCGCTCGGGCGAAGAGATTGCCGAGCTCACCGGCACCAAGCTTTCGACGGTCTGGGTGTATCTGCATCGGGCGCGAGCGACTTTTTTGCGCCTACTCGAGAAAGAAGAACGCGCGTGAGTCATTCAAAAAAAGAGCTTAGGCCTTTTCGCGAGCAGCGCGACGAAACGACGACCGCGCGCGCAGGAAATTTGTTTTCTCAAGCGGAAGCGTCGGAGCTGAGCGCGGTCGCGCAAGATCGGATTTTTTTGAACCTGATTCGTCCGCGACCGAAGCGAGGTCCGCTTTTTTCGTGGAAGTGGCGGTTTGCAGTACCGGCGTTTGCGGGCGCCTTGGCGATCCTGTTTTGGGTGCAGCATGAAAAGCATCGACTGAGGGGTGGCCAATCGCTCATGGCCACAGCGCCGTCGGTGACGAATAAAGTCGCTCCGAGGATTTTGACCCATTCTGAGATGCGCGCGGTCCTTCTGCATGGCGGCCGCGGTGTGCTGGTGTCGCCGCGACAAGTGCTGCTCCTCGATGGTGAGTTGGCGGCGCAAACGGGCGATGAGCGCGCGCAGGTTGATGTGAAAAGTCCACGCGGAGATGTGCATGTCACTGTCGCAGCTCACTCGACGGTGAGGATCTCGATGCTCTCTACCCGCGTTACGGTTGCGACCTATGTTGGAAGCGCCACTGCCGATTGGCTCGAGGTGGGAATCTCGCGCACGGCGGAAGCAAAGCACGCGGTGAATGTGGAGGGCGAAGCGACCTTTTCGTCGCGTGACGAGGAGGAGACCGCGCGAGTATTGACCCATGCAGTCGATGATCGATTGCTCGTCGAGGCTCCGACTGACCGTCCGCAGCCAATCGTGCAACGATCGCAGGCGAACTCATCGATAGGTAGCGAACGACGTGCCTCCGATGAAGAGAAACACGCGACGATCGCGGCGATGCCCGCGCCCGAAACGAATGAAGTTGCAGACGCACCCGCGCCGGCGGCACCTGCGCCGGAGTTGGATGATCCGAAAAATCCAACCACGGATGTGGTCGCGCCGCAGGCCGAATCCAAGTCGAGTGCGCTCTCGCTCGAATCGTCGGCGCTGGGCGTTGCGGTGCGAAAGCTTCACTCGGAACATGACGCCGCCGCTGCTTTGTCCGCGCTCGATGCCTATCGTGCAGCGCATGCGAAGGGGCTGCTCTGGCGAGAGGCCGAAGCGGTGCGCGTCGATGCCCTCATGTCACTTGGTCGACACAAAGAGACGTTGGCCGTGCTCGATCGACTTTCGATTCAAGATTTTCCGCGTGCGCGAGAGCTTGGAATCGTGCGCGGCGAATTGAGACTCGAAGCTGGACGCTGCAAGGAGGCGATCGCGGACTTCGAAACAGGACTGAGTGGACTCGATTCACTCGCGGAGCGCGCGCGTTACGGTCGTGCGGTTTGTCGCGCACGCGCTGGTGACAAGGATGGCGCACGCGGCGACCTCGAACGTTATCTCTCCGAGTTTCCTGAAGGGCAGTTCGCGTCCAAAGCACGCGAAGCGCTCTCGAAGTGAGTTGTAAGGTTTCGCCTTCGGCGGGAACAGGTGAAGGAGGAGGGCGGACATGAAGAGTAAGCTGGTCGGTTTTATGTTTCTCGTCGGCTGCAGTGGGAATTACGGGTTAGGGATCAACTCTCCGGCCGACGTGGGCCCCACCAATGCTTCAGACGCGGGTAGCGCGGGAACCTGCTCGAACGCGCGGACTCTATGCGGATCCACTTGCGTGGATTTGAATAGCGATCCCCTGAACTGCGGAGCGTGCGGTGACGTCTGCCAGAGCGGCTTAAGCTGCAACAGCGGATTCTGCGGAAGCGCCACTGCTCCTTCTGATGGAGGGATTCAGCCTTGTGCATTCGTGACCCCTCACTCGTCTGTGATTTCCGGCGACAATTTCGTGATGACGTTCCATGGATTGCCGAACACGCTCTACCAGCTGGAGAAATCAAGCAAACCCTCGACCGATCCGGCCGATTGGACCGTCATCGCGACTGAAGAATCGAATGCCGACGGAGAGTTCGCGTTCGCCGATCCGATTGATCATATGACGGCCGCGTTCTTCCGCGCTTTCTCAACCAGCTGTGGCACCGATGCGGGCATGTGCCCGACTGGAAAGACGGTTTGCTCTGGGGCTTGTGTGGATCTAAACACCGACAACAGCAATTGCAGTGCCTGCGGACATCCGTGTCAACAGTTTTGGACCTGCTCCTTCGGTTCCTGCGTCATCCCGTGAGGCCGTAGGCGTTCGCGGCGTTGCCACAGACCATGGCGTGCTTCTCTTCCGGCGCCAGCTTGCCGAAATGATCTTCGATGGCCTGACGTGAATTCGGCCAGGTGGTGTCCGAGTGCGGATAGTCCGACGACCACATGATGTTCTTGGCACCGATGAGATCGTAGGTGCGCATGCCGGCGAGATCTTCTTCGAACGTCGCCAGAATCTGTCGCTTGAAATAGAACGACGGCTTTTCTTTCAAAGTCGTCCGCGCCCAGCGACCCTGCTTGTGAAACACGTGGTCCATTCGCTCTAAGAAATAGGCCAGCCAGCCGATGCCGCCCTCGGCGATGATCACTTTGAGCTTGGGATGTCGCTCGAGCACACCGCCGAAAATCAAAATGGCGATCGAC
This sequence comes from Myxococcales bacterium, assembly GCA_003153195.1. Classification (GTDB taxonomy): domain Bacteria; phylum Myxococcota_A; class Polyangia; order Palsa-1104; family Palsa-1104; genus PALSA-1153. Next base: position 73,091 of record PLXG01000111.1, on the reverse strand, counting down.
TCGGCCACCGCGATCGGCGCCAGCGACACGAAGGTCTCCAGCTGTCCCGGCGGCGGAGATTTTTGGTTCATGGTGCCGCGTTTGGCCAGCGCGCCGCCACCGATGTGAATGTTGAGCGGACGACCTTGCTCGGCCACTGCCGCCCACAGGCGATCGTAGCTTGGGTCGGAGAGCGGATATTCGGCGCCATCGTGTCCGACAAATACGCCGCGCAAATCCATGCTGGCGGTGCGCTCGACCTCTTTGACCGCTTCGGCCGGATCGTGCATCGGCAACACCGCGAGACCGAGGAATCGCTCGGGCGCGAACTTGCAGAACTCCGACAGCCAATCGTTGTAGGCGCGGACCAGAACCGTGCGCAGCTCGGGATCTTTGGCGCCCATGCAGCCATCACCGAACAGTGCCTGGCAATCGATGCCATCTTCGGTCATCGCCTGCAGGCGCGCCTTGGGATCGTAGGCACCGGGCAGCATTTCATCGAAGCGAATGACGCGCTTGGCCAGCTCTTGCGCAGTTTTTCCCGCCGCCGCTGACAAGATGGTGAGCGGTTTGGGATCGCCCCCGTCCACTACCCACGCATCGTATTCGCCGGCGTCGTTCTTGAGCCGCACTACCTTGGGCGCCGCATCTTTGTATTTGCCCGCGACCCGTTTGGAATAGAGGTCGGCGGGCGAGTTGATATGCGAGTCCACATCGATGACGTTGTACTTCATGACTTCTTCCCCTGATAAAGGATGAGCGCCTTGTACATGAGCGCCGGCTTTTCCTGTCCGACGACGTGCACCGCGATTTCACTCGAGGTGAGCGTGCCCTTTGGCTTCTCTTCCACACCGGCGAAGCGCATGCGTGAATGGATGTGACTGCCGGCCGGCACCGGCGCCATGAAGCGCAATCCGTCGGCGCCGTAATTCACCGCGTTCAAAAATCCGGCGACCGCGAACTCAATCTTGGGCCGCATCGCCGGAACCAAGCTGAGCGTCAAAAATCCGTGCGCGATCGGCGCGCCGAACGGACTCTCTTTTTTGCAGCGCTCGACGTCGACATGGATCCACTGATGATCGCCCGTCACTTCGGCGAACTTTTGAATCATGTCCTGGGTCACCACCGTTTCGGGGCCGAACGAGCCCCACGTTTCGGTGACCTCTTTCTTCAGTCCTTCGATGTCATCAAAGCGGATTTCACGCATTGGCGGTATTAATTCACAGAATTTTAAAAGTGGGAAGCCCGTCGACGATTAGGGACACCGCTAGGGCAATCCCAAAATCGCGATGCCGCACACCTGCGGCGCACCGCCGATGTTGTGGCTGAGGGCGATCTGCGGATTGTTGACCTGACGTTTGTTGGCCTTGCCGCGCAGCTGCAGGGTGTTTTCATAGATCATGCGTACGCCGGTGGCGCCGGTGGGATGGCCAAAGGTCTTGAGCCCGCCATCGGTGTTGACCGGCAATTCGCCATCCAGCGCAAAGGTTCCCGAGCGAATATGCTCTTTGGCGGTGCCTTTTTCGCAAAATCCCAAGTCTTCGTAGGTCAGAAGCTCGGTGAGGGTGAAGCAGTCGTGCACCTGCGCCAGCGAGATCTCCTTGCGCGGGTTCGAGATGCCGGCCATGGCGTAGGCCTGCTTGGCGGCGTACACCGTTGGCTTCCAGCCGAGAAAGTCGAAGTCGGGATCCTGTTGCGGATTGGCAGCCAGCGCGATGGCGACGGCGCGCACCAAAACCGGTTGGGACGTGAATCGTTTGGCCAAATCGCGTCGGGTCAAGATCACCGCCGCTGCACCATCCGATTGCGCCGCGCAGTCGTAGAGCCCGAACGGCCAGGAGATCATGCGCGCCGACAGCGCTTCCTCGACGGTGATCTCTTTCTTGAGCATCGACTTTGGCGCCAAGGTGCCATTGTGATGATTCTTCACCGCGATGCGCGCCAGATCTTCGCGACCGGCGCCGAACTTTTCAAAATAGCGCGCCGCGCAGAGCGAGAACCAGCCCGCCGGCGTCATCGGGAAATCGCGCACTCCGTTCGATGCAATCGACGGCCCTGACACGCCGCGATCTTTGGGCTTGTCGAAACCGACCACCAGCACCGTCTCATACACACCGGCGGCGATGGACATCACGCCGTAACGGAATGCATCGGTGCCGCTGGCGCAGGCGTTTTGCACCAAGCTCACCGGACGGTCGAATAACTTGAGCGCCTCGGCGACTTCCGAAGTGCCACGCGACGGATAGACCGCCGAGCAGAAGACCGCTTCAATCTGCTTGTGCGGATCTTCCATGCCCGCATCGGCATAGGCTTCGTAAGCGGCCTCGACAATCATGTCTTCCGGTGACTTGTCCCAGTTTTCGCCGAACTGACTGCAGCCGACACCAACGACGGCGACTTTGTCGCGAAGTACGCTTCCGTTGCTTCCGCTCATTGTACGGGCATCCTCGGCGGCACAGCCGCCTCGGAGGCATCTCGGTTCGCTCCGCTCACCTCGCCGATCGATTGTACCGGCGTCGACTTCCAGAAGTAGTTGGGTTTGCCGCCGGTCTCATGAATGCGGCGAAAGGTGAATTCGACCGGCAGATCGCAGCGCAGCTGATCGGGTTTTGCGTCGGCCATCATGAGATAGAGCCGGGCTCCATCGATGTCGACGATGCCGGCGATGGTGGGCGTCTCCGCTGACGGATGAAAGTAGTCGAAAGTGTAGGACATCACAATGCCTCTGCGATCGGAGAGCCGCACGCTTTCGAACTGATCGAGCCCGTGACATTTGAAACAGACGCGCTGCGCGGGAAACTGCAATGTCTGACATTTTGAGCAGCGCTGCGCTTTTAAGCTGATGTCCTCGTCGCGATCGCGATGGTGCAAGGTGGCGGAGATTCCGCCCGCGGGCCGAGGGGGCTCTACCTCGAGATGGCGCGCGCGTTTGTACACGCCGGCGTCCATCGGACGTTTGTGCTCGAGATGCCAGGCCACTCCGCGCGATTTGGATTTCTGCGCCGCACCGGTCGCACGCAGTGAAATCGCGGTGGCGCCGTCGCCGTAGGCCAGCGCCAAAATTCGCTGCTCACTCTTGATCGACGCCAATGCCGCCGCGATTTGCAGTGGAACGAACGCGGTACCGGCGTTGCCCACTTTGCCGAACAGCGGATCCTGTAGCTTTTCCGGCGGCACTTTGAGCGCGCGCGCCGCTTGCTGATGACTCTTGCCGTCGGGCGCATACAAAATCACCCGATCGAAATCGGACGGTGCGGATTTCATCTTTTCGCGCAATCCGGATGCGACCTCGACGATGTTTTTGCGAAATCCTTGATCGACCACGAAGCGCTCTTCCCATGTTTGCACGAAGGAATCGCTCTCGCTGCGCCACACATCGAGGATCTCTTCGGCGATGGTGTGCACGCCTTCGACGGTGGCGATCGCGCCGTCACTCACCACGAACGCGGCGGCCGCATCGCCCAGTTGCGATTCGATCGACGAGCGCGGCGCGCCCATACGACAATCGCTGGCGATGACCAAAATCGAGCGCAACGATCCGGCTTTGACTGCATCGACCGCGGCGAGCAACGCCGAAACGCCAGCACGTAAGCTGGCGCCAAAATCGGCGGTGGCGACTGTGCGACGAAGATCGAGCGCGCGGGCGATCAGCGCGGCGCCAGATTTTTCGCGATAGGGATAGCTGGTCGACGCAAAGTAGACGGCGTCGATTGAATTGCGATCGAGCCCGCGGAGACAGTCGACACCTGCGGCGACTGCCATGGTGAGTGCATCTTCATCGGCACCGGCAACCGCGCGTTCCCCCGTTTTGCCGACCGCCAAACGAGTCATGGGAATGTAGGCGCCGTATGAGCTGATTCCGATCTCCGCCAAGCGAGCCTCCAGCGCGAATACTATAGTCGAAGTTGGCATCCTATTCGCTACGACTTCGTCGGCGAGGTGATTTATGAGCGAAAAGAAGAATCAGTTGCCGAATGAGAAGAAGAACCTTTCCACCGACGACGAGCTCGAGGGCGAAGGCTCGCGTTCAGCCGACGAGAAATATCGTAACGACGTCGAAGAGTTCATCGATACCGATGATGTCGAGAAGCGCGGTCGCGAGGCGAAAGAAGCGATCGAAAGCGATCCCGATGGTTATCGCGAGGCCGAAGAAGCCGGCAAAAAGCGCATTGCCGAAGAAGATCCGGAAGTTCGTCGTTAGCTTTAGAGCGGGCCGTCAAAACCTNNACAGGTTTTGACGGCCCGCTCTTAATGTAACGATCTACGGAGCTTACGAAGAGTCAGCGCGAGCACGCAAAGCAGAAATAGCAACGCGTTCGTCAAGGAATTGGGTTGATGCGCCGCATTGGACTGTGTCATCGAACAGCCAGATTGCGAAGGCGCGCTCGATCCTGCGTCGCGATTTGGCGAGGACGGTCCGTCAGTCGGGGCCGTGGCGCCGTCGCTCACTGACGAGCTCCCATCCGTAGTGGTCACGCCACCGTCGGGGACGGAGGTCGAGCTCGGTACGATCCCGAACGCTTCGGCAATGAGGCGCGTCGAGCAAACGCCGACATCCAGGAAATAGGCTCCAGCCGTTCCGCAGCCATTTTTCGGATCGAGCGCGACACCATGATCCATTCCGGCGACGGAGTAGCTTTCGACTTGAGTGACGCCGTGTGAGTCTTGAAAAAGTTGATGCGTGACGATGCCGGACGTCGTCGAGCTAGTCGCGACGTCGGACACTCCGAGCACGTTGGTCCACTGGCGAATCAGCTGGGTCAAGTTGAGCGGGTTGACCGTCTGGTCGGCGGCTCCTTGCCACAAAATGACGCGCGGACGTGCGCCGGTAAATCCGGAATCGGCGGCGCGCACCAGATCGCCCCACGCGCTGGCGGTTTGATCTTTTCCCGGCGAGGCGCAGCTCAGCGAATCGAGTAGGGTGGTGGCGCAGGCGTAGGGCATTCCCGAAAGGCTCGCGCCCGCTGCGAAGACATCCGGCCAGGTGGCGAGCATCAGGTTGGTTTCGGCGGCGCCGGCGGAGAGCCCGGTCACGAACACGCGAGCCCCGTCGATGGTGAAATCGCTCTTCATCTTGTCGATCATCTCTTTGATCGATTCGTTTTCCGCCATGCCGCGCGTCTGCTCGGGCGGATTCACCCAGTCGAAGCAGCTGAGTAGGTTGTTGGCGGTCTTCTGCTCGGGATAGAGCACGTAAAATCCGTTGGCGTCGGCCAGATCATTCCAGCCCGCGTTCTGGTAGTCGGCCGCCGTTTGTCCGCAACCGTGCAGTGCGACCACCAGCGGCGCACTCGGGAGCGGCGTCTTGGGAACGTAGCGGTTCATGGTCAAATTGCCGGGATTGGATCCGAAGTTCGCCACGACATCCAGCGCCGATTGCGATTCTCCGATGGAAAATGAAGATCCGCCGCAGCCGGCGATCAGCGCAAGAAGGACGATAGATTTCACAGACTGCATGTTGCGCCGAATGGACCGCATGGTGCGCCTCGAGATCAGCTCGGTAGCGTGATGATGTAGTTGCCGTGCATGTCGAGCTCGGCCCGATGTCCGGGGTAGAGCACAATGGTGGTGAAGCGCTCTTCGATGATGGCCGGACCTTCCAGTTTGTGTCCGACGCCCAGTCGATCGCCGGCGAACACAGCGGTGTCGACAAATTTTCCGTCAAAGTAGGCGCGTCGTTTGCCGGTCTTGGCGGCATCCACTCCGCCGCGGCTCGGCTCTCCGATGGGCAAGTGCGGCTTTTTGCTCTGTCCGATCGCTTTTAGTCGCACGCTACGAATGACCGGCTGCTCGTCACGCACGGCATAGGTGTGCGTCTTCTCGTGCATGTCGTGAAACGCGCTGACCGTCTGTTCGATCGATCCGGAGAACGGAACCGGAATATCGAACGTCTGTCCCGGATAGGAGAGGCAGAGATAGCGCTCGAACGCGATCTGCGACCGCTCGATTCCGGCAGAGGCTAGATCGCGTGCGGCACCATCGCTGAGCTCGACGAGCGCGGCGTTTATCTCTTCCACCTTGGCTTGCTTGGAAGGCGTGATGTACGCACGCTGATTTTCGACCACGTAGTTGGCGACCAAAAGTCCGAGCGCTGAGAATGCCGGCGATGTTCGCGGCACGATGATCTTCCGAATGCCGAGCTCCTCCGCCTGCTTCCCGGCGTGAAGCGGACCGTTTCCGCCGTACACCAAAAGCGAGAGGTTGCGCGGATCGACGCCNNATGCGAAAAATTCCGTAGGCCGCCGCTTCTAGATCGAGGTTGAGCGGCTTGCCTACGCGCTCCATGATCGCTTCGCGCACGCCGGTCGCGTTCAGTCGAAAGTCGCCGCCGCACAGCGCGGTCGGATTGAGATAGCCGAGAATATAGTTGGCATCGGTAACGGTGGGCTCGCTGCCGCCGCGGCCGTAACAGACCGGACCCGGTGCCGCGCCCGCCGATCGCGGACCCACTTTGAGCGCGCCCGCTTCGACGTGAGCGATCGATCCGCCGCCGGCGCCGATGGCGTGCATCTCTACCATCGGAAGTCCGACCAAATAGCGCTGAAACCAATTCCAAAAACTCTTGATGGTCGGCTCGCCGTTGCGTACCAAACAAACTTCATAGCTGGTGCCGCCCATGTCGACGGCGATGAAGTCATCTGTTGAACCGGGCATCCTCCTCGGTGAGGCGGCCACTCGACTTGGCCCGCCGGAGGCAGGATCGCCGCCGAACGGCTCGTCGGAGGCTCCTCGGCTCGCTCCGCTCACCTTGCCGGTATCTCCCGCTTGTTTGGCCACAAAGGCTGCTGCCATCGCGCCGCCGGTGGGACCGGAAGCGAGTGCGCGCACTGCCCGTGCCGCCACGAAATCGGCGTTCATAATGCCGCCGTTCGATTGCATGATCAAAAGCTCACGACCGTAGCCCGATTCGCGCAAGCTCGTTTGCAGTCGTCGCAAATAGGTCTCCACGCGCGGCCCGATGTAGGCGTCGACCAGCGTGGTCGAGATGCGCTCGAACTCCGGCGCCGTCGGTAACACCTCGTGCGAAAGCGAAATGCGCACGCCGGGAAATTCTTCTTCGATGAGCTCGCGCACGCGAAGCTCATGCGCCGGATTCAAGTAGGAGAAAAGCAGGCAGACCGCGATCGACTGCACGCCCTGTTTTTTCAGTCGACGGATCGCCTTGCGCGTTGCCTCCTCATCGAGCTCTTTGACCACCTGGCCGCGGAAGTCGAGTCGCTCGGGCAGTCCGAATCGTCGACGGCGCGGCGCGATCGGTTTGGGCGGGCCGTAGGCTGGATCCCAAATCTCTTCTTTGTATCCGCGGCGAATTTCGATCTGGTCGCGATGGCCTTCGGTGGTGAGCAGTCCGGTTACCGATCCGTTCATTTGGATCATGGTGTTGTCGCCGGTGGTGGTGCCATGAACTACCAGATCGGTGGCGCCGAGAAGCCCCGGCACATCGGTGCCTTCGCCGCGCGCCGAATCGGCGATGCCGTTCATCACGCCCTGCGCTTCATCGCCGGGCGTGGTTGCCGATTTGCCGAGCGCGATCTCGCCGCTCGGTCGAATCAAAATGAAGTCGGTGAAGGTACCGCCGACATCGACGCCGATTTTGTAGCCCATGGTTTTTACTTTCCGGCTGCTTCCACTCGAAGCGACTGACCTTTTTGCGCGAGTGCGAGGATTTTTGCGTACGCACTTTTCCAGGGAATCGAGCCAGGCAAAATCACGGCACTTCCCGGTTTGTTCGACAGCGAAATCGACGCACCATGCGCGTCGTATCGTGGGAACATCGCGGCGTGTAGCGTCCTCAGCGACGCGAAATCGACGTCGCAATTGCACTGACGAAATCCCTCGGCGAATTGCGGCCCGAGCGGGGCCCTGTTCTGCCCGCTTTCACTGAATGCATTGAGCGCGTTCGGACAATCGCGATACAGATTCGCTACCAACCGCGCGACCACTTCTTGGCGCTTGGCAGGTTCCGACTCCGTGTCGATCTGGGCGAGGGCTTTGGTGATCGCGCTCGGAGGTGGCTGTTCCGGCTGCACTTCGTCTTCGAAGACAAAGAGCGCGTGGCGGTAGCCGGCCGACCAGACCTGCCCCAGCAGCCAAGCCACCATCGACCAAGGAGCATCTTGCGCTACGGCAAGGTTCACGCTGTCGGGCAATGGATCATCCGGCCGGGTCAGCTGAACGATGCGTCGTCGGTTGAGCAGCTGCTGTCGGACCTCGACGCCATTAGAGATCGGCGGGTGGTTCGTCAGCATGACTTGACCATCGAGCGTAATTCGGTCTCTTTCGACGGCGAAAGTGGTGTCGGGCGGGACCTTTGCGTTTGCGGTCTTGTCAGAGATTCGAAGCAGCCCTTCGACAGGGGGGCCGCCGTACGCGACGTGAATGATCGAATGTTCGATCCAATCGGAGGCCCAGCGGCTGAACTGTTCCGCACGCTCGGAGCAGGTGGGCTCCGCATGGGCGCAGAGGCCGGTACAGAGCACCGCGGCGAGGGCGATTCGGTTCATGCTTTTCGTCGCATCTCGGCGCGCAGTTCGCTGGTCGCGCGCGCATCGATTGCTAAATCGTATTCGGCGAAGGTGCCGCTCAAGACTACGCCGTAGTCGCGACGCGCGCCTTCAATCGAGACATATTCGTCGAGTACGTCTTCCAAAACTTTTTCCGGCTCGCGCTCGAGCGGATCGCCGAAGCCGCCGCCGCCACCATAGCGATATTCGAACGCCTCACCTTTTTTGTGCGGCACCGCGTTGGCCATGACCGCGACTTCCACTTCGTGATCGGTTCCGAAGTGAAGTGTGAGTCGATTTGCGGCGCCGTTCTTGCCGCCTTCCATGCCCGGCATCGGATACTTGATGCCGACCATGTACGAGTTGACCGTCGCGTCGGTGGTGAGTCGCTTGACGATGCGCGAGCCGCAGCCGCCGCGCCATTTCCCCGCGCCGCCCGAATCGGTTTGATAGTCGCAGCATTCGTGACGTACCGGAAAGAGCGACTCTTTGATCTCGGCGGTGGCGCGAATGAGATTTCCGAACGACGCCGGCATCGATCCCCAGCCGTCTTGACCTTTCACCGCGCTGGCGTACGCCGCCAGAATATCGACGCCGTGATCGACATAGCGTTCGCCGGTTTCGGGATGGACTCCGACCATCACCGTCGGTGTGCCCATCTTGTAAATCTGCGGCGATGATCGCTCGGGCAAGATCTTCGCCAGCGCCAGTGCCAGCGCTTCGCCCACTTCCACTCCCGGATGGTGCGTGCCGGCAGCGACGGTTCGGCCTTCGTGCGGATTGAGCACGCAGCCTTTCGGCACAATCAGCTCGAGTGAGTCGAAAAATCCTTCGTTCTTGGGAATGGTCGGATCCATCATAGTGGCCAGCTGCGCCACCACGTAGCCGCGCGTGTTGCCGTAAGATGAGTAGGCCTTCAGATTTTGGCGCTCGTCGGATCCGGTGTAGTCGATGATCAGGTTGTCGCCGGCAACAGTGACCTTGACGTGGATGTGAATGTCTTTGTTGCCGGCCGGATCGTGATCGACATAGGCGTCGGCTTCGTAAATACCATCGGGCCAGGAGCGAACTTCGTTACGAAATCGTTCGGCCGCGTGGGCGATCGAATGCTCAGCAGCGGCATGAACTGCATCGACGCCATAACGTTCCAAAATCGCCTTGAGTCGATCGACGCCGAGCTGCGCCGCACCGATTTGTGCGCGTAAATCGCCCATGAATCCGGCGGTGCGATTGTTGACCTGCATCATGTAGAGCACGTCGCGACGTTCGTGGCCGCGGTCGTGCACTTTCACCGCTGGAAAACGAACGCCCTCGGCCCAAATGTCCATGGCGTTGGCGTTGTATCCGCCTGGCATACCGCCACCGGTGTCGGCGTGATGACACTGAATCGAAGCGATGAGCTGCACTTTGCCGTCGACTACCACCGGCGCGAACACGTTGTAATCGGGCAGATGTCCGCCGCCGTGATACGGATCGTTTGAGACCACAATATCGCCGTCGTTGAGTCCTTCTTCCTTGAAGAACTCGAGTGCGAAACGAACCGGTAAGGTCGAAGTGAGCATGAACTGAGGAATGCCGACCGACAGCGCCGCCAATCGGCCGCGTCCGTCAAGAATCGTGGCGTTGCGCTCATTCGACTGATTCAAGATCGGCGTGGTGGCCGTGAGCGACACGTGTGTCGCCATCTCGTAGGCAACGGTTTCGAGCGCGCCGCGAATGACTTCGGCGGTGACTGGATCGATCTCGGAGCGAGAGGGTGCGGTCATGTAAATCCTCCGAACGGCTCGGATAGTAGGGTGAAACCCGAAAAGCGAAAAGGGTAAAGATTCCAACGGTGATTCGAGGGATAGCCACGTGTACCTACCTGCGAACGTTTATCCGCGGGTCGCAGTCTCGATTGGATTGATTGACCCCACTCGCATCGCGTGCCGACGTAAACGCGTGAATTCCTATCCATTCCAAGTGGCACTGGAGTTGCTGTTCCGTCCGCCGGGGGAGACCAATAAACATGCCGAAACCTAAAAATGATCTTAGTGGCATTCCTGACTGCGGTCGGCGGCTGTGGTGACGACAGCGGAAGCTCGACCGACTCGTCAAACGGCGCGGCCACGTATCATGCGGAATCAGACCCCTTGAAAGGTTTCTCCTACGACAGTGGAAAAATTCCGGCGGGCTCGCCGGTGCAGCTCGATTTCAAGCTCGCCGCGGGGGGCAATTTCACGCTCGATGCAGCCAGCAAGGATGCCGGCGCTGGAAAGTTCGCGCTCGATTCGAAGATCACCATGACCGCCAACATCACCAGCACTGTACCGGGCGCGACCTATGACGGCCCGATCAAAGGTGCGCCGGACATCTATATCGGCATCAGTGGAAGTACCACTTTCGATCCGCTTTCGATTGGACAGATGGCGACGCTCACCGCCATGCTGACGCCGAGTGACTTGATCAATCTACCGTTGGCGACGCTGTTCGGCATTCCGCTGATGGATGGAAATCTCGATCTCAAGCTGACCGGCGGATCGGTGACGTCGACCTTCTCCGGCGTTTGCACCGACGGGGGAAAATATTCGGGCACGGTGGCAACCACTGGCACGCTCAACATTGGCGGCAGCACCCGAGCGACACTTAACTGAGCACGTCGAAAGATCTCAGCGAAGCTAATTGTTGTTCGTCGAGTCCCAAGATCTCTTTCAAAACTTTGTCGGTGTGCTGTCCGAGATGTGGGCCGGGCTTCTCGATTTTGCGCGGGCTGTCGGAAAATTTGATTCCGGAATATTCGAACTGCATCTCACCGTAGTGATCGTGTTTGATCGGCGCGAAGTGCTGGCGATGTTTAAGCTGTGGGTCAGTGAGAAGATCTTCGAACTTGGCCACCATGCCGGCTTCGATGCCCGCGTTTTGCAGCTTCGCCATGAGCTCGTTCGCATCGTGTTGCGCGGTCCATTTGGCGAGCGCGGCGTCGATCTCGTCCTGATGTCGATGACGATTCGAGCTGGTGGTGATGCCGCTTATCTCGCGTAGCGTTTGCCATTCCGCGTCGGAGAAGATGGAGATGGCGATGAAGCGATCGTCGCCCTTGCACGGATACACGCCGTGCGGCGCGCCGGTTTGATCGCGGTTTCCCGCGCGCTCGACGCTCTCGCCGTTGGCACTTTGGCGGACTACGATTTCGGAAAGACTGTAGATGCAGGCCTCGATCTGCGACATGTCGATGAATCGACCTTTGCCGGTGCGTTTGCGCTCGAGTAACGCAGCAGCCACCGCCACTCCGACGTAGCGCGCCGCGAGTGAATCGCTGATGGTGCCGAACGGTCCGAGTGATTCGCGATCGGGCCAGCCGGTCAGATGATTGAATCCGCCGATGGCCGAACTCTGCCCGCCGAAGCCGGGATACGATCGTTCTGGTCCGGTTTGGCCGAACAGACATCCGGAGATCATGATCAGATCGGGTTTGATCTGGCTCAAGCTCGGATAGTCGAGCCCGAACTTGGCCATCACGCCCGGCGAAAAATTCTCGGTGAGCACGTCGGCCCATGCCACCAGCTTCTTCACCAGTGCTGGACCTTCTGGCTTGGTGAGATCGATCGCGACGCTCTCTTTTTGCGGATTGAGCAGGATGAACATCGGCGCACCGTCGAGACCGTGTGGATTTTGCGGAGTGAGGTTGAGCGTGCGCAAAAAGTCCGGACGCTTAGCCGACTCGACACGAATCACGCGCGCACCCTGCTCGGCGAAATAGCGCGAAGCGAGCGGAGTGGCGGCGCCAGCGCCGAATTCCAAGATCTTGAGCTGGTCGTAGATGCCCATCAATTGTCCGTCGGTAAGCGGTTGGTCGGAATTCGAGCAGTCTCGAGCTCCGCGAACACTTCGATGTTGTGCTCGCCGAGCTGCGGCGCCCGCGAAGCGATGGCCATGGATCCGGAATGCGCAAAGAAGTTGGGATGTTCGATCTTAACGGGCATCCCGCTCGGCAGAGCCTCGCGTGAGGCATCTCGGTTCACTCCGCTCGCCTCGCCGATTTTAACGGGCATCCC
>PLXG01000111.1:0-60565 GCA_003153195.1 Myxococcales bacterium | reverse complement strand
GGCTCGCTCCGCTCACCTCGCCGATCTTGCCGAGATGTGGATACTCGATGGTGACGAACAGCTCGCGGAAACGCAGCTGCGGTTGCTCGAGAATTTCGCGCGCGTTATTGCACGGCGCCAGCAGAATGCGCCGCTTGAGCGCTTCGGCATAAAGCTCGCGCATGGTGTGCTGCGCGAAGAAAGCTCCAAACGTCTCTTCGAGTCGCGCGATGTCGGCATCGGAAAGCGTGTTGTGATTATATTTGGGCCAGTCGTAGGACTTGAGCCAGTCGGGTGCCATGCCGTGCTCGTCCATGTAGGCGACGGTGGCGATCAGGTTGGGAATGCGCGCTGATCCGCCGCGCAAACCAAAGGTGACGTAGCCGTCTTTGGCCGGCCAAATTTCGCGCGTTCGACCGATGCGAGGGCCGGGACGTTTTTGCGGCTTCTTGTCGAGGGCCCATTGTGCGGGGAAGGACAGCAGCGTTTGTAACTGGCACTCGTGCATGGAGACATCGACCAGCTGGCCACGTCCCGAGTGTTCGCGCGCGTAGAGCGCCATGATGATCCCGAGTGCGGCTTCGGGGGCGGCGTGATAGTAGCTGGTGGGCATGGTGCAGCGGACCGGTGGACGATCGGGATCGCCCGTCGCCGCCGCGTTGCCGCCGAGCGCGACCACCACCAGATCATGTCCGCCGAAGTTTGAATAGGGCCCGGATTGGCCAAACGGCGTGAGCGCGCAGTAGACCAGGCGCGGATTGCGCTCGGACAATTCGGGGTATCCGATGCCCAGCTTGGACATGGCGCCGGGCGCCGCCGTTTCTAAAAGTGCGTCGGCGCCGTCGACGATGCGGAGAAAACGTTCGCGATCGCGTTTGAGATCGAGGGTGATGCCGCGCTTCGAAGTGTTGAGCGCCAAAAAGGCAAGACTGCGCTCTTTATCTTCGACGCCGCCGACAAAGGGCCCGCGCCTCCGAAGTGCGTCACCCGACGGAGGCTCAACCTTGATCACGTCGGCGCCCAAATCGCCGAGAATCTTCCCGACAAGATGCCCGCGCTCATCCGACAAATCCAAAACCCGAAAGGCTCGGAGCATGGGGTCACTCACCTAGGATCTAACATCATGAAATTGATGTCGAAAAAATCTACACCGCGAAAACCGTTAGGGAAGAGTTTGAAAAATGCCATGCCGTTCGCGCCTTCAGATTTGGGTTTTCGCGGTTTGCTCTTTTACTACTGAAATGTCGTGCGCTTACGACCTAGGAGAGTGACCCCTGACGTCTGACGCCGTCGTAGTAACGGTAGGGCGCCTTGTCGAGGCCGAACGGCTCGAGGCGATTTCCTAGCTGATTTTTGAAGTGCGCACGAATGTCGTCGAGACTCCATCCGCCCGGCTTGAGCATGGTGGTGCCGTAGCGCGGCTGTTCGAGGAGCGCGACCCGATCGGCGCCGGTGCCGAACACTTGCCCGGTGATGTAATTCGCTTCGTCCGACGCGAGAAACACCACCATCGGTCCGTTGAGCGCCGGATCCATGAACGGCGCCTTGGATTCGACGCCGCCCGCCGCTTTGAACGTCGCCGACATGCGCGTCGTGCCCGCCGGCGAAATCGAGTTCACGCGAATTCCGTATTTGGCGAGCTCGATGGCCCAGGTGTACGTCATCGATGCGATCGCGCCCTTGGCCGCGGCGTAATTTGTCTGACCAAAATTGCCCATGTGCGCGGCCGAGGTGGTGTTGATGATCGATCCGCCGCCTCCGCGCTCCTGCATCACGCGCGCCGCCGCTTGTGCGCAATGAAACGTACCCATCACGTGCACGCGCCACACGTCGGTGAATTCGTCTTCCGTCATCTTGAGGAAGCTCTTGTCGCGGAAGTTGCCCGCGTTGTTGACCATGATGTCGATGCCGCTGAAGGTCTTCACGCACTCGGCAATCAACTCGTCACAGCCCGCGCGCGTGCCAATGTTGGCCGCGTTGGCGATAGCGTGACCGCCGGCTTTCTCGATTTCAGCGACCACTTTCTTGGCCTCTTCGACGTCGAGATCGTTGACCACCACCTGTGCGCCCGCTGCCGCCAGGTGCAAACAATGTCCGCGTCCGATTCCGCGTCCACCGCCGGTAACGACCGCCGCTTTTCCCTTCAGCAGGTCAGCGCTCATTATCTTTTCTCCTTCGCTCGATATATCACTTTCGCTTCGCTTCTTCTATGCTCGAAAGCAGTTGCGTTTCTTGATCGCACTGTCGCTTCTTCTCTGCGCGAGCGGCGACGCGTTTGCCGACGGGACGCGGACGTGGCCGCGCATCGATCTCGCGGTCGATGTCACCTATGCCGGAGCGCCGCGCACCAAACCAGACCGAGATCTGTTTACGGCTGGTGCCGGAATGCACCTTTGGATCGACGTCCTCTATTTCAGCATCGGTTTCGGTGCCGAGGGCGTCACGCCATCGACGATGAGCTTTGGCCCCTACGAGGCGCGACTATGGCGAGTGCCGCTCGACATCTCCGCTCGCGGCGGAATCATGCTGGGCCGATTCGATTTGCATGCGAACTTCGGTGCCGCACTCACCATCGAGCACATCGAAAGCGCCGATCTCGCCGGTTCGAAATCACGTACTCGGCTGGCGAACGGATTTCGACCCGCCATCGGGCTTGCCTATTGGCTGCTCGACAACCTCGCAGTGTTCGTCGAAGTCGAGTCGACGATCATTTACGATCACTGGCGTCTTCAGCTGGGCCCAAATGACGGCACCGGAAGAGTCGCTACCACGCCCACGTTCTGGCTGGGTGGAGTCACCGGATTTCTGGTGCGACTGCGGTGAGTCACTCTCTAGGGTCCCAATTGCCTAAAATTACAGTCATATTCAAGGTAACCGCGAAAATCGCGAATCCGAGGCTGACGATGAAGGAGACTCAGCCAAATTGCGCGGTTGTGTCAAAAACAACTGACCAATTAAGTAGTTAGATCCATGGAGAGGGACCTCTAATCGGTAAGTTAGATCCCTGGAGAGTGACCTCTGATCAGTAACTGCGGAGGTCGCGCGAAAGATGGCTGAGGTTGCCGTGCCGCGTGAGGCCGAAGACCCAGTTTTCGGTAATTTGAAACGCGCGCAGCGTCGATGTCGAGGTGTGCGCGAAGCCGAAGCGGAACGCGGTCCACGGTGTCGGTTCGATTCCCAGCAGAAACTCGACTGCAGTTGCGTTCGCGCCGCCATGTCCGACCAGCAGAATAGACTGCTTCGGCTGCTCGATTTTCCAGGTCTTGTCGGCACGCTTGCTGGCGCCGCGCTCGGCGAGTGAGCTCAAAATTCCGTCACCGATGCGCGCCTGAAAATCTTTGGCCGACTCGCCGTTCATCTGCGACGAAGCAACTGCGCGCATAGCGGCTTCCGGCGACGCATAATCTCCGGGAGTCGATCGAATCTCCTCGAGCCACGGCGCGATCTGAACCGAAATTCCAAGCGCAGCTGCCAGCGGCTCGGCTGTCGAGCGAGCGCGCAGACTGGGCGAGCACAAAATCTCTGTCGGCCGGCGCCAGTTCGCAGCAGCTCGCGCGAGGCTGTCGGCCTGCTGATAACCGAGCTCAGTGAGCGGCGGATCCGCACCTTGATCTTGCGCGGTCTGGCCGTGTCGAATGAAGGTAAGTTCCATCTACGCGGGGGCGGCGCTGAGATCCCAAAGATTGGAATTGGACGCCAAGTCGAAAGCGGAGACGCGCTCGAGAAATTTTTCTTTGCCGCCGGCGAGGATCCAAAACTCCGGTAGGTCTTTGAGAAAGTAGGATGCGATGATGGGGTAGAGCGCGCGCACCGCCACCAGTCCCGTCGGGCCGAGCATGGCGTGACCGAACGCGACATGTCCGAGCTCGTCGATCAGAATTTCGCGAACCAAAAGCTGCAGCCGTCGCATGACCTCGGGCTGATCTGCAAAAATCGTAGTCGACTCCCACAGCACTTGAAACGCGACGCAACCAAACAGCTCGCCGCAAAGCGCGGTCACCAGTCGCGCGCGGAACGGCGAACGCACCACCATCGATGCGAACCAGCGCGTGAACGACTTGGGCGGATCGATGTTGAACTCGAGATCAAACACCTTGCAGCAATCGCGCAAAATTCGCGTGTGATAAAACTCCTCGAGATCGATGAAGGTCATGTGCTGACCGTGCGCGAACTCGCCGAAATGGTCGCCCTTCAACTTTAGATCGAGCTCGACACCGTATTGCTCGACGCGATTCGACTTCGCCGCCGCCAAGAGCCACACGATCTTTGGGTCGACTTTTTCGGTGAGCGAGACGTTCAGGTTTTTGTGAAACGAATCGCGATCGATCTCACCCTGCCAGCGCACCGGCGCAGCGTCGATCTGCCGAAAAAATCCTTCGCGCTCCGACAGCGTCTTCGTCTGCAGATTCGGCTCGCCGTCGCGCTTCTGCAAGAACGAGAGATAGGCGTCGAGTCGTTGTCCGCGCTCTTTTCGCGGCAGCGCGTGCAGCGGATCGAATCCAACGATGAAGGGCTCGCTTTTTTGCATCCGCTCGATCATGACTTCCTCCGACGTCTCGAGAATACTTTAGACCGTAAATCTGGTAAAGTGCCAGGGCTTAGGAGGTCTCCATGCCGCCCCGTTTGGAACGCCACGTCTTCATCTGTACCAACCGCCGCGAAGAGGGAAATCCGAAAGGGTGCTGCGCATCCAAAGATTCCGACGCAATCCGCGACGCCTTCTNNTCAAAGGAAAAGTGCGCGCCAACGCCGCCGGCTGTCTCGATCAATGCGCGCGCGGTCCGGCGGTGGTGGTCTACCCGGAGCAGGTTTGGTACACGGTACCGACCGTCGCTGACGCCAAAGAGATCGTGGAGCAGCATCTCGTGGGTGGAAAGCCAGTCGAACGACTGCTGATGAAGTAGTCGCTTACAGGCGTTCGAGGATGGTGGCGGTCGCCTGTCCCATTCCGATGCACATCGTGGCCAGGCCATAACGCGCGCCACGTTTTTCCAGCTCGTGGATCAAGGTCGTCAAAATTCTCGCACCCGATGCGCCGAGCGGATGACCAATGGCGATGGCGCCGCCGTTCACGTTCACTTTTTCCAGCGAGATGCCGAGCTCCTTCGACCACGCCAGTGGAACCGACGCGAACGCTTCGTTTACTTCGAATAGATCGATGTCTGACAAGTTGAGCCCCGCTCGCGCCAGCACCTTTTGCGTGGCCGGAATCACGCCGTGCAACATCATGGTCGGATCCACGCCCACCACCTGCGTAGCCAGCACTTTGGCGCGGGGCTTCATGCCGAGCTCGTCCGCCTTCTTGCGCGACGTCACCAGCAGCGCCGCCGATCCATCGGAGATCTGCGAAGCGGTCCCGGCAGTGACCACTCCAGTCGGCTTGATCACCGTCGCCAACGACGCCAGTTTTTCGAGCGTGCTGTCGGCGCGAATTCCTTCGTCACGATCGAAGACTGCTCCGTCGACCATGATCGGCGCGATCTCATCGCGGAAACGCCCATTTTCGCGGGCGCTCGCGGCGCGGCGGTGACTCTCGAGAGAAAATTCCTCGCACGCTTTGCGCGAGATGCCCCACTTTTCGGCCACCCGCTCGGCCGCGTCATGCTGCGTGACCAGCTGGTAATGATCGGTGAGCATTTGGGAAAATGGAATCGCCGGCGCCACGCCTTGCACGCCGATCGCCGCGTCCGATGCCATCGGTACGCGCGACATCGCCTCGACACCGGCGGCGATCACCACGTCTTGCTGACCCGATGCGACGGCCATCGCTGCGAAGTGCAGCGCCTGTTGTGACGAACCGCACTGTCGGCTGAGCGTGGTGCCCGGGACGTCTTGCGGCAGGCCCGACATGAGCGTCGCGGTACGGCCGATGTTGAAACCCTGTTCGCCAATCTGCGTGACGCATCCGGCGATCACATCCTCGACGAGCGCGGGCGAAATCTTCGAGCGTTCGACCAGCGAGCGAATCGCGTGCGCGAGCAGCTCGTCGGCGCGCATCTCTTTGAGCGTGCCGTTGCGACGACCGACGGGCGAGCGAACTGCAGCGACGATGACCGGATCGAAAGGCGCGGAGGTCTTGTTCATCATCCTACCCTAGCACCGGCCAAATTCTTTGCACGTCTCTTGTATCGTCGCTGTTGACGGTAAATGAATGCCTGATAGTATTCGCGTCATGCGAGCTTGGATAATTCTTTCGGTTTTGGCTTTGGGCGCAATTGGCTGTGATGACTCGACCACGAGCAGCCAAGATATGACCGTCTCATCCTCGGGCAGTCTGTGCGGACATCCCGGCGACACCGGCAACGACAAAGGTGTCGGCAAGTATTGCGTCACGCAGGGCGATTGCGGCAACAACGGATCGGCCGCGATCTGCACCACCGCGGTGCCGGCGCGTATGACCTTTTTCTGCACCATCTCCTGTCCGGTCAATCCGGCGGCCGACTTCTGCGGAACCGCGGCGCACTGTCAGTGCGACACCAGCGCGGGCGGCTGTGGTTGTGTGCCCGACGCTTGCACCGTGGGGCTGGATATCTAAATTAAAGACGAGGAGGTCTCGCTCTCATGAGATGCAAACTCATCGCTCTCTCGATCTCCGTGTTGGCGGGGTCTGCCTGTAACAAGAGCACCATGTTTCCGCCCGGCCTCGATCCGCTCGACGAAGTGAACAAGGCGCCGCTGCCGATGGGGACGGCGGACAATCCGTATCCCGAGGTGCTCAGCATGGTGAGTGGTCACTCGAACGGATACGATTGGGTGCATGCGCGTGCCTACGTCGATGCGGCGCCAGCGGTGACCTATCTTGGAATTCACACCGCCAAGGTGAGCGCCGATCCGACCATTGACGGTCCGTCGTTCACCTACGATGTCGAGCCGCTGTACGAATACAGTTACAAGATCCATTACGAGCCCTCTCCCGGCGTGGAGTTCGAAGTTACATGGCGTCATGGAGTTGTCGATGGCACCGACGACGCGCCCGATCTGACCGCGAGTCGCTTTCAGAAAACGTGGGGCACCACCTACATCAATTTGTTGCAAGGGTCGGTGCTGTCACATCCGGTCGCAGATGCCCACGACATGCCGGTCGCCGACGCGAACGGCAATCCACTGCCGGTTACTGAAATCGAAATCATCGAGCATCTCGATGCGACCGCCGCCGACACCGGCACGCTCGAGACCTACTTCCGTAACTTCTTCAAAGACCTGCTGACCTTCGTTCACTCGCAGCCTAGCGCGTCGTAAGCGTTCCCGTTATGAAAGCCCTGCGCTTTCACAACAACATGCCGCGCATCATCGCGGCGAAGCTTCTCGGACAATTTTCTTCATCGGCATTTGTCGGTACGTTTGCGCCGATTCGTTATGAAGAGACGCCCGAGCCGACCTTGCCGCGACCCGATTGGGTCAAGATTCGCATGCGCGTGGCGGGCATCTGCGGGTCGGACTTCAAGCAGATCGTTCTAAACGGCGCGTGGGACAATCCGATGACCGCGCTGGTTTCGTTTCCGCACGTGCTCGGGCACGAAGCGGTGGGCACCATCGTCGAAGTTGGACCGGCGGTGAAGACGCTCAAAGTGGGCGACCGTGTGCTGGTGGATCCGTGGCTTCCGTGCAAGACGCGTGGCATCGATCCGGTTTGCTCGGCGTGCGCCAGCGGCGATTTCACGCTCTGCCAAAATTTCGACGCTGGAAGTTTGCCGGCGGGAATTCATTTGGGAAACAATGCCGCGGTCCCGGGCGCATTCGGCGAGCGCTTCGTGGCACATGAATCGCAATGTTTTGTCGTTCCAGAAAATGTCAGCGACGAAGCGGCGGTATTGGCTGATCCGTTTTGCGTCTCCTTTCATTCGGTGTTGCGTGCGCCTCCGCCGGACGACACGCCGGTGCTGGTCTACGGGCTCGGTACACTCGGGCTCATGGCGGTGGCGGCGCTCAAAAAGCTCTATCCCAACGTTCCGGTGCTGGCTGTCGGGCGACATCCTCATCAGAACGAGCTGGCCAAAAAGTTCGGCGCCCAAGAAGTTCTCGTCGGAAAGCCGCACCAGATCATCGAGCGAGTAGGGGAGATCACCGGCGCGCGCGCTCTCAAGCCGTGGCGTGGACTGCCCTGGTTGCAAGGTGGTGTGAGCGTCGTCTACGACACGGTCGGCTCACCGCAGACGGTGGAAACCGGAATTCGACTCGCCCGCAGTCGCGGTACAGTGATCGTCTCCGGCGTAGAGATTCCGCGCCGCTTCGAGTGGACGCCGATCTNNCGATCTATTTCAAAGAGGTGGCGGTCACTGGATCGAACGCGTTTGCCATGGAGTCGTATGAGGGCGCGCGCACTCACGCGATGGCGCTCTATTTGAAGATGGCGTCAGAGGGGCTCGACGTCACGTCGATCATCACCCACCGATTCCCCATCGGCGATTGGAAGAAAGCCTTCCGCACGCTCTCTGATCGCACGTCGACCGGCGCGGTCAAAGTTCTCCTGACCGGCGCGACTTAGATTTTTTAGTTATCGAGATTTACGAAGGCGCGCGCTAGGCGAGCATTTCGTCGAGGCTGCGCAGCGCGGTGACCAGATCCGGCGGCAACACCGGCGGAACTTTGCCGACCGAGTAGCAGTCGAGAATCTTTTCGGCGGTGGACTCGATGACCATGGTCATGTCGATGCCGCGTTTGAGATCGCTGCCGGCCACGATGAGTCCGTGATTTTGCATGAGCGCCGCGGGCGCGCCCATGACCGCTTTGGCCACTGCGTCGGCCAGCTCGCCAGTTCCCGGCATGATGAACGGAACGCGCGGCAGCTCGCCGATGAACGCGGCTTCGGTCGAGATCGGCAAGAACGGAAGATCGGCCAGCGCCAGCGTGGTCGCCTTGGGCGCATGCGAGTGAATGACCGCGCCCACCTGCGGATTTTGTCGATAGATGGCGCAGTGAATCATGCGCTCGCTCGACGGCGCATAGGGCGTATCGTCGACGGCGTTTCCGTCGAGATCGACGCGCACCAGCATGTCGGGACGGAGCGCGCCTTTGGCCGACGAGTTGGGCGTGATCCAGGCTTGGTTGGCGCCGGGAATACGGACGCTGACGTTGCCGCCGGTCGAAGTGATGAGCCCATGGGCGTAAAGCTCTTCCACCGCGCGCACCACTTCGTCGCGAATGTCGCCTACTTCGATTCGTCCAGAAGCCGGTGCCGCATGAGAAGCCGCGCCGGCGTGTGACGCCGATGCCGCGGCGGGCTTGCCGCCTGCAACCGGATTGCTGGCCTGTGCGCTCTGTGCCAGCAGCGCATCGATGTCGACCACTTCCGAACGCGCGTTGGTGTAGACGCGATTGAGATCTTTTTGAATGCGCTGAAGAGACATCGCTTTGACCGTGTCGCCGGTGAACGAAAGCTTGCCCGACATTGCTGCCTTCGGTCCGCTCTCTTTTCCGGTGAACAAACGATCGAGCACGTCTGCCTTCATCTTGAGCGTGACTTGCGGTTTGTCGGGCGGCGCGCCGACGCCGGTGCGAACCGCGCCGTTATCGAAGCTGGTGTAGAACGCAAGTCCGAGATCCGAAAGATCGTAGCGAACCGTGACCTGACGACCTTCGGAGAACGAGAGCAGTTTGTCGTCGCTGCTGAGCTTCTTGCCGAAACTTTGCAAGAGCTTCTCCATCTGTGCGCGCACCGGCGCCAAATCGACTGTGGCGGCCGGCGGATGATTTCCGCTTCCGTTTTGCGTTTCCGGCCTCTTGCCGAGAATTGCATTCTTGAGGCCGGCGAGAAGTCCGGACTTCGCAGCCGGCTCGTTTCCCGGCGGAGCGTACGCGATCGGCGGCCGCGCGGTATCGGCGGTCGGACGCGAAACATGATGCGCCGCTTCCACCTGCTTCGGCGCCGATTTGGTCGAGCTCGCTTCTTTAGAAATGTCGGTGACCGAAACGCTCTTCTTGCGCAGCTCGGCCAGCGTTGCTGCCGACGGCTTCACGCGCGCGCCGGTCCAGCTGAACGCTTCCAGCGTCTGCGGATTGGCCACTTCGGCTGGACGATCGCCCTTGAGCAGTCGCTCGATATCGGCGGCCACGATCGCGCCTTGATGCGACGAGACCTCGACGGTGTTTCCGCCGACGTGCGGAGTTGCGATCACGTTCGGCAAAAGCAGGAGCGGATGATCTGGCGCCGGTGGTTCGACCGCGAAGACATCGAGCGCTGCGCCGGCAATGTGACCCGAATTGAGGGCGGCGATGAGCGCATTTTCATCGACCAGTGCCGAACGCGCGGTGTTGACCAGGTAGGCGCCCGGTTTCATCTTAGCGATTTCGGCCGCGCCAATGAGCGCGCGCGATTCGTCGGTTACCGCGGCGTGCAGCGTCACGATGTCCGACTCGGCGAGCAGCTGCTCGAGCGACATGTGCTCGACGCCGGCGAGCAGCGCCTTTTCCGCCGACAAGAATGGATCGTAGACGGCGATGTGCACGCCAAACGGCGCCACACGTTGCGCGACACGACGACCGACCGCGCCGAATCCGACGATGCCGATGGTCTTTCGCCACAGCTCGCGACCTTGCAGCTGTTCGAACGCGCGTCCCATGCGACCCATGTCGCCGGCTTCACCGGGCTCGTGCAAAAACTGAGTTGCCGACGGCAGCTTGCGCGCCATCATGAGCATGAAGGCGACGGTGAGGTCGGCCACGGCGTCGGCATTTCGGCCGGGCGTGGTCAGAACTGGAATTCCGTGCGCGCTGCAGGCGTCGATGTCGAGGTTGACTGCATTGCCGCGACAAGATGCGACCACGCGAAGGTCGTCGGCTTTCGCCAACACTTCGGCGTCGACCGCGTCGACTTCGGTAATGAAAACGGAAACGCCTTTGAGCGCGTCGACCAGATCGTCGCCAGCCAAAAGTTGCAGATGCTCGCGAAAGCTTTTGTATTCGACATCGCCGACCCGCCCAAGCGCGGCCAAGCCGTGCTCATCCATCGACGCGGTGACCAAAATTCGCGGACGGAATGCGCCGGCGCCGCCCTTGTTCTTGGCGCGCTTTTCATTCTCGACCTCGCGCGCGCGCGATTGCGCGGCGGTGATCGCTTCGATGGCATATCCTTCGGCGAGCTCGTCGGCTTCGGCACGAACGCGGCGAACTTCGATCCACTTTCCGAAAAGTCCTTCGTAGGTTTCGTGCGCGGCGCGATCGGCGGAGTAGGTCTTGGCCAATTTGGCGGCGCGCGATGCACCGTCGCGCAGATCTTTGTAAATGCCCGCACCGACGCCAGCGCAGATCGCCGCGCCCAGTGCCGAGACTTCGGACGTGGCCGGAACTTCGACCGATCGGCCGAGCACGTTCGAGGCCAGCTGGGCGAAGCAGGCGCTCTTCGACATTCCGCCGCCGAGACGAATTTGACTGGTGGCGATCTTGTGCGGACCAGCGACTTCTTCCAAAAGGTCGATGTTGGCGCGCGCGGCGTAGGCGATTCCCTCGAGAATCGAACGCGCGATGTGACGACGACGCGACGGATCGTCCGACACCATCATCGTCGAGAGCGTGAGATGTCCAACCGGAAGGCGCATGCGGCTGGCGCAGAAAATTTCCGCGCCCAGCGTGGAGAAAATTCCTTCGGCGCCAATGGATGAATCGGCCGCTTCGATCGACATCGCTGCCGAGGGAGATTTCATGCCTGGATAGAGAATGCCGGCCAGCCAATCGAGCGCGTCTCCGCTCGAGCCGCCGTTCGATTCGAGCACCCAGCGACCGGGAATCACGTGATGGCTGGTCCAAACGCGACCTTCACCGTCGACGATCGGACGATCGAGCACCAACTGAATCGGCATAGTGGTGCCGGCGATGATGGCCAGATGTCCGGACTCGACCGCGCCTGCACCGAGAAGACCACACTGCGTATCGCCACCGCCGACCACCACCGGCGTTCCTGCCGCGATGCCGAGATGCTCGGCCGCCTGCTTGCTGGCGGTGCCGATGCGCGTGCCTGCAGTCGCCACTTTGGGGAACAGGCGACGCGGCAGCGAAAGTGATTCGATCAGATCGTCGGCCCATTTCGCGGTGGCGACTTCGAACAGTCCCGATTCGCTCGAGGTCGACGGCTCGGCCGCCATCTCGCCGGAAATTCGCCACGCCAGCCAATCGCTCAAGCTCAGAACGGCGTCGGCCTTTTGCAAAATCTCGGGCGCGCATTCGGCGGCCCACAAAAGTCGCGATGACGTAAACAGCGGCGCCGGCCAATGTCCGGTCTTCTGATTGAACTCGCTGCCGCGATCGCCGGCGAGCGTGAGTCCTTGCATGGCACCGCGTGCGTCGCGGGTCGGCGTGGCCAAAAGAACATTGCCCGCTTTATCGACGATCACCGATCCGTGTCGCATACCGGTGGTCGAAACCGCGACGATGTCGCTCGGCTGCGCACCCGCTTGGGCAATCGCTTCGCGCGCCGCTTCACCGATGAGTCGCCAAACTTCGGCGGCGTCGAGGTCGACTCCCCAATCTTCTTGCGCGGCGTGATGTTTGAACACGCGGAACGTGGTGACGACACGTCCAGNNCATCGAGAAGTAGACAGCGGCCCTTGGAACCGCCCACGTCGAGGCCCATCAGGAATCGGCTCACGGTAATCCTCCAGCAGCGCGTGTTTATACCCGAATTTACCGCCGAGGGTGTAGCGCTTTCGTCGTCGAGCTACGGGCTCTTTCGAACGCACTGGCCATCTTCACATTGTCACACTGGTTTTGGGCGATGACGCAGTCGCTGTCGACGGCGCATGATTCATTCGTCATGGTCCATTGTGACTCCCACCACGTCGCTGCATCGCACCATTCGGAAACTGACATGCTTTCGCTGGGTCCAGCGGACGCTCCATCAAGGAGCAAGCGATCTTCGAGCGGTCGCGATGCGCAGCTCAAAAGTAGCAGGGCAAAGTAGTGTCCACGCATGGTCGCGAATTTAACTCGAGACGGCAAACTTTGCAGTCTTGCGGGACGACCTCGGGGCCTCTTATGGTCGCCCGTTCATGCCATAATCGTCGGTACATGCGATTGCGATTCTACATAGTGGCCACGCTGGCGCTCTTTGGAAATGCGGTCGCTCGTGCGGATGGTGCGCTCGCTGACTCGTCCCAGCTATTTTTGCCGCTCGATCGGCCGCAAGAAATCGTCGTGGGCACGAACTTTGGTTTGCTGATCTCGCAGGACAATGGCGCGACCGTGCACTGGGTTTGCGAGCAAGCCATCGTGGGGTGCGCTACGCAATATGAGCAGGCACCTCCACCTTCGGACACACTATTTGCGCTGAGCCCGAACGGGTTGGTGATGGTGGGGGCCGACGCATGTCAGTATGGCGTTGCGAAAGGATTGAGCGAAGTCGACGACATGTTCATCGACCCGAGCGACGGTCATCGTGTTTTGGCGTTGACCGCTCTTGCGAACGATGCCGGAGATACGCCGGCGGTTGCGCTCGTTTCGAGCGACGGGGGGCAAAGTTTTTCGACGGTACTTTATACCGCACCCGTGGGATCCGCCCTTTTAGGGGTGGAGATTGCCAAGAGCGATCCGAATACGATCTATCTAACGCAACAAGTGCGGACGACTGGAGCGATCTCAATCCTCCATTCGACGGATGGGGGGCAGAGCTTTCAGAGCTACGATCAGTCGGCTACGCTCGGACTGGGCGACTTGAAGATCGTCGCCGTCGATCCGCTCGACCCGACTCGAGTGTACCTGCGTTTTACTGAACGGGCGGGCGGCTCGGACAGTTTTGTGGTTTCGACGGATGGCGGGATGACCGTGCGAGTTGCTCAGGCTCTGCCCGCTGGCTACGTCATGTCCGCATTCTTGCTTCAGTCCGATGGCACGCTGCTGCTCGCCGGGCTCCAGCTCAATCTCGATCCCCTGGCAACCCCGGACTGTGGTGGCAAAAAACCCTATGCAAAGTTAGCCGGCGTGGCCTATCGATCGAAAGACAGTGGACAGACGTTCACAACCTGGCCAAATCCACCGCACCTACGCGCACTCGGCGAACGGAACGGCGTGCTCTACGCAGTGGGCGACAATCTGCTCGATGGCTTTGCGGTGGGAACTTCGACCAACGGCGGGCAAAGTTGGAAGAAACTATTTCAATACGCCGATATTTTGGGACCGCTCTCCTGCGGGGAGATACCGGACACCTGCGCTGACCCATGGTCGAAGTTGGACTTCAAGGGTTCGCCGCCTCCGCCTCCGAAGGCTGGGTGCGACTATTCGTCTGCACGCCGACCGATGGGCGAGTTGGCAATCTTCGGATTGGTTACCTTGACTCTGCTGGCAGCGAGAAGGCGCCGTCGTCGTCGCTCAATTGCTAAGTAGAATTATTTCATTGCGGAGTCGGCAGCCCGTACTCGAACCAGGCCTCACAAATCGCCGAAGTCGTCGCTTTTTCCCAATATTCAACCGTTCGAAGCGGCGGCGGCCAGCCAGTAGGCAGGGTTTTCAACATCTTTTCGGTTGCGGCGGTTTCAGTCCAACCTTCGAAGGAGAATCCGCCGACGATCCCCTGTCGATTGATGCCCCAGAAGCTTCCTTTCGACCAGACTCGAAGTGCCGAGACGCGGTACGGCGAACCATCGTTATTTCGTCCGCTCACTAAAATCCAGGCGTGCTTTTCATCGAGCTGCAGGACGTTCTCGACGCGATAGCCATTGCGCAAAAGCGCGCGAAACTCGGTGATGTGCTCAACCTTCAGACCGGCAGAACGACCACGAACAAGACTTTCCTTTTCGGCGGTCTGAAATTCGGCGATGTGAGCGAGTGCTTTCTTCTTGGCGCGCGCAAGATCGACGGGCGACGCGTCGGCCAATGCTTTCCGTAAAGTCGCGACTCCAAACTCGAACGCTTTAGGCAGGATTGGACGGACTTTGTCTCGGCACAAGAAGAATTCGGACGAATCTGCCGCGCATGGTTTGAGCGCCGGCAGCGATTCATCCGCGTCGCTCAATTGGCGCACCGCCAAAAGCTCGAGGACCTGAATCGATTGAACCGGACTGACGATGGCGATGAACGGATTGGTCGATGGAACCAAAAGCTCCGCGAGCAAATCATCAATTTTCCAATCCGGAACGCCCGAACTATTGAAATGACATTCGTCTCGAAGGTCGCCGATCTCCAGCGCGCGCAAACAAGTCTCCTCGGCGCGCGCGGGCGTTGACAGATCGATCTTGAGTCCCGAACCTTCTTTGTCGATAAACGATCGCACCATCGCGATCGGTCGCGCGAACCCTGCGCCGTGTGCCTTCTTCACCATGCTGGTGTCGATGCCGACCACTTCGCCTTGCTCGTTGAGGAGCGGTCCGCCGGAACTGCCGGGACTGATGAGCGCGTCATGTTGCACCAATCCAAACGGCAGAGCGCTCACTACGCCGCGGGTGATCGACCACGCCGCTTCTTGTGGATGTCCAAGCGCGATTACATTCTCGCCGACAGTGACCGGTTTAGTCGCGAATGGCAGACGGGAGAGCTTGGCCGTGGAGGCTTGGGCGCGCAAAATCGCCAGGTCCAGCGATTCGTTCTTGCGAATGACCGCCGCAGGTACGATCTCGCGCTGATACTCGAACAAAAATCGCCCGAGCCCGCCATCGAGCGGCGAGTAGGTGGTTCGATCGGCGCGAAACAGCAGCACGCCCACTGCGTTTGCGCCATCAATGACGTGGCTGTTGGTGACGATGCCGCCGTCGTCGTTGATGATCAGTCCGGCGCCAAACGTGGTGGTGCCGTCCGGTTTGTAATTGAGGATGAGCACCACGCCGGATCGTCCGCGCTCGGCAAGTGAAGCCAACGACGGTTTCGCGGTCGCCAAGTCCGGCGTCGTTTCGGGATTCTTCTTGCAGCTAAAAAGTGTGACCGCGCCGAAAAGTTCGAGCGCGCCCAAAAGTGCAGTCGCAGCGATGGTGTTAAAGCGGGCCAAGACCATATTCGAACCAACCTTCGCAGACTGCGGAGATCACCGCCATTTCCCAATAGTCGTAGGGTCGAAGCGGAGGCGGCCAACGAGCTGGAAGCGTCTTCATATCGTCCGGCGTTGGTGATAGCTCGGTCCATCCTCCCAGTGCGAGCAATGGGTTTCCAAGCCGGTGTCGGTACTTCGATACTCGATAAGGTGAGCCATCCTCGTTGCGACCGGTAAGCAAGATCCACGCATGGTCGGAATCGACTTGTCTGACCTCTTCGACACGAAATCCATTGTGCAAGAGCGTACGGAATTCCGAAATTTGATCGAGCTTGAGACCGGAGGTGCGTAGCTGGAGCATTAGCTGCTTTTCGGCAATAGCAAAGTCCTGAATGTGGGCGAGGGCTATCTCTTTCGCCCGCGCAAGGTCCGCCGGCGCTGCCTCCGCGAGTGTTTTCCGAAGAGTCCGGATTCCGGATTCCAGTGGCGCAGGAATCTGTCGCGCACCCTTCTTCTGGCAGATAAATGAAAACGAACCCGACTCGCATTTCGTAAGCACTGGCAGAAACTCGATGGACGATGCCGCACGCCGGGAGGCCAATAGAGCGAGAGCCGGGCCGGCTTGAATCGGTTTCAAGATCGACAGAAAACCGGCGCTGTCGTCTTTCGGAATCAATAGTTCTGCGGCCAGCGCGTCGGTCTTTGCTTTGCTCTGAGAGTCTCCCTTTAGGGATTCGAAAATACATTCCTGATGTGAGTCGCCGATCTCGAGCGCGCGCAGACAGGTCTCCTCGGCGCGTGCTGGCGTCGACAGATCGATCTTGAGCCCCGAGCCTTCCTTGTCGATGAACGAACGCACCATGGCGATCGGTCGCGCGAATCCGGCGCCGTGTGCCTTCTTCACCATGCTAGTGTCGATGCCGACCACTTCGCCACTCTCATTGAGCAGCGGGCCGCCCGAGCTGCCGGGACTGATGAGCGCGTCGTGTTGCACCAGCCCAAACGGCAGTGCGCTCACCACGCCGCGGGTGATCGACCAGGCCGCTTCTTGTGGATGTCCGAGCGCGATCACGTTTTCGCCGATGGTTACCGGCTTTGTCGCAAACGGCAGACGCGTGAGCTTCGCCGTGGAGGCTTGCGCGCGCAAAATCGCCAAGTCGAGCGACTCATCCTTGCGAATGATCGCTGCGGAAACGATCTCGCGCTGATATTCGAACAGGAATCGACTGAGCCCGCCGTCGAGTGGCGAGTAGGTGGTGCGATCGGCGCGAAACAGCAGCACGCCCACCGCGTTCGCTCCGTCGATGACGTGGCTGTTGGTGACGATGCCGCCGTCGTCGTTGATGATGAGTCCCGCGCCGAAGGTGGTGGTGCCGTCTGGCTTGTAGTTGAGGATGAGCACCACGCCGGATCGTCCGCGCTCGGCCAGCGATGACAACGATGTTTTGGTGCTCGCCAAATCGACCGATGGGTCGAACGATTTTTTACAGCTGAAAAATGTCAGGAAGACGAAGAGCGCCGTAGCGCTGCGCACACTAGGCCGCAGGCAGTGCGCTCAGTGGACTGTCGGGCGAGACCATCGTCGCACCGACGTGGGTGCCGACGGTGGTAATGGTGAGATAGGGATTGTAGCCACTCGAGGTCGGGAACAGCGACGATCCGGTTCCGTACAAATTGTCGAGGTCGTGGAATTTTCCCGTGGCGTCGCACACGCTGGTTGTCGAATCGGTTCCGGCCCGCAGCGTTCCAAATACGTGCCTGGAAATCGAAATCGGATCTGCCGGTGCGACGAATGCCCACTGCGTTCCGGCCATCTGCAGAATCTCGACCATCTTCGGTCCGTAAAATGCGCGCGCATCGAGCTCGAACTTGTGATTGGAGTAGGTGATGCGCGGAACCGGAAGTCCGTCGAGATCGCGCACGGCCGGATCGAGATCGACGCGGTTGGTGACCTGCGGGGCATCCTCGGCGTGCATGGTGATGACCATCAGATGATCGCGCAGCGGGCTCTGACGCATCGAAGCTTTCAGTCGATCGCCAATCAGTCCGATCTGGTTGAAATAGTCGAGGGCTTCGCCAATCACGTTGTCGGGCGCGCCGAATTCGACCACGCCGCCCATCGGATGATTCGGGTCGCCGGGTGTACCGCGGAAATCGGAAATGCCGTGCGTGACAGTGCGGCCGCGATGTCCATGAACGCGCTGATTCCAAATGCCGGCGGCCAGCGTTTGGAAATGGAACGTCAAGTTGCGTCCCACCATACCGCTCGAGTTGCCGATGCCGGCGGTGCTGCTGAGGAAGCAGAGGCGCGCATCTTCGATTGGGCTCATGCCGAGGACGTAACGATCGGCGGTAAACGTCTGCAGTTTTCCATCGGGGCCGATGACTTGAATACCGGTCACCGAGGTGCCGCTGGCATTGGTGAGAATCTTGACCGCGCGCGTTTCCGACTGCAGTTGCAAGTTCCCGGTCAAAAGCGCATCGCGTAAGAGCGTGACGGCGGGCGTGCACTTGGCGTGAATCGGACAGCCGTACTGGCCGCAGAATCCGCAGTCGTTGCAAGCGGGGCGACCTTTGTATGGACGCGAAGTGACCGCGGTCGGATAGGGAAACGGATGATATCCGAGCTTCTTCGCCCCGTCGGAGATGAGTTGACCTGCGTACATCGGAACGCCCGGCGGCATCGGATAGGTACTCGAGCGCGGTCCGGCAAATGGATCGGATCCGTCGAGACCTTGCACGCCGATCGCCTTTTCCACATAACTGTAAAATGGCTCGAGATCGTCGTAGGTCCACGGCCAATCGGCGAAGTTGGCGTCGGCAATCGGCCCCAGCAACGTGCCGAGCTTGAAATCGTTGGGCGCGAATCGTGGTGTCTTTACGTCCGCGTGGACCGCCGCGCCACCAACGGTCTTGGGCATCGAGTTCACTTCGCCGGTGTAGGTGCGATCGCCGGCCGACTCATTTTGCCGATAGGTGCGTGGCTCGATCTCCTGATGCGGCATGATGTAATTGCGAAAGAGGAGCTTGAGCTCATCGTTCGAGAAGTTCGTGGAGACCTTCGACCAATCGGAATTGTCGAGGTTGCGATAGCCGTTCACTCCGGCCTCGAGCATGAGCACTTTTTTTCCCGCGGCGGTGAGCACATTGGCGGTCGCCGACGCGCCGGCTCCGCTGCCGACGATGAGCACGTCGAATTGCGTGAGGCTCTGGTTGCCGATGATTTTCGGATTGGTTGTGGTCGTCGCCATTACGGTGCCTGCGAAGATGCGATGGAAGTGAAAAGCGCGATGGTCTGATCGTCGAGCGGCTCCGGATCCGGTCCGGGATCGATGGTCGACACCGGAAAGTTTGGATTCTCGCGATAGTCGCTGAGCACCGGATCGTAGATGGTATTGCCGAGCGGCTGCGTGTCACCTTGAAAGTGTGCGATCTGCCAGCCCTCGCCGCCTTTGTTGCCGCCGTATTCGGGCGCGCAGAAGCAACCTTCGATGGTGAGCTGCACCATCAGTGCTCGAAAATCGGCGAGGTGGAGAAGTTGGAGTTCGAGATCGTTCGACGAGAGCTTGCCGATTCCTTGAGGAACCGCGGCGTGCAGCGCGGCCACTCCATCGCGCAAGATATCGCGCATGCCCTTTTGCGGACCGAGCACGGCGTCGTTGGGACCACCGCCGGGCACGCCAACTGACCCGTACAATTTCAATCGCCAGGCTGCTTCCTGAACACGATCGAGCGGAAGA
This sequence comes from Myxococcales bacterium, assembly GCA_003153195.1. Lineage (GTDB taxonomy): Bacteria > Myxococcota_A > Polyangia > Palsa-1104 > Palsa-1104 > PALSA-1153. The sequence goes on along the minus strand of PLXG01000111.1, from coordinate 40,960 downwards.
AAATTTACGAATGCGTCAGCCGGATATTGGGTCGAAGCCACGCCGCCCGAGGCCGCCGGGTACGGATTACGATTGGAAAACGGACCGTCGGCAAAGATACGCGGCGGCGTGAACTCGAACGCGGTCATGAGGCGCTCGATATAGTCGACTACGCCGAGCGCTGCGCCGCCCGGCTGTTTGTCCTGCGGGAGCACATGGTCGGCCAGGACCGCCAGCGTCGAGCGCTCGGTGCCGGTCAGAAAGGTCGGGCCTGAAGATGCGCAGCCGGCGGGGAGGACCGCCACGCCAGCGCCGAGCGCGGTCAGCTCGAGGAACTCTCGTCGAGAAACACCAATGACAGGAAGTTTGGTCGGCATGAAGTGCGCGCACGATAACGTAGCCGCTCACGTCGGGTCAACATCGTCTTGTCGCTTGTGAATTTCCCGGAAGGCCTGATAAGGTCGCCAAACATTAGGGAGCTTTCGTGGCCATTCACTTCGAGAAGCACGGTCGTACCGCGGTCATCACCATCGATCGTTTGGAGCGCCGCAACTCGCTCGACCTCGAGCACTTTGGACATTTGGCGAACGCGTGGCTCCGTTTTCGCGACGACGACGATCTATGGGTCGCCATCATCACCGGGAAAAAAGACGTCTTCTGCGTCGGCGCCGATCTGAAATCGTTCGTACCGATGGTGACCGACTCGATCGACGCGCTCGCTTCTGGCGAGATGACGCTCGGCGGCGAAGGTTTTCCCGACAACGCGCCGCTGATCGCCGTGCTGCGCGATTTCCCGCTCAACAAGCCGGTCATCGCTGCGGTCAATGGCCTGTGTGCGGCCGGCGGCATGGAGATGCTCAACAGCATCGATATTCGCGTGGCGTCGAGCGATGCACGATTCTGCGTCGCCGAAGCCAAGCGGGGACTCTTTCCCGGCGGCGGCACTACGGTGCATCTGCCCCGCTCGATCGCCTACTGTCACGCGATGGAGATGCTCCTCACTGCCGACTTCATCGATGCCAATCGCGCCTATGAGTTCGGCATCGTGAATCGGGTGGTGCCGCGCGAAAATCTTCTCGAGGCTGCATTCGAATATGCGAACAAGATTTTGAAAAATGGTCCGTGCGCGATTCGCGCCATCAAAGAGGCGGTGCAAGCGGGCCTGCGCATGCCGCTCGATGAAGCGCTGAACGCCGAGCTCGGTTACGCCGCACGCGTGTTCTCGACCGAAGACGCGATTGAAGGACCCCGAGCATTCGCCGAAAAACGCGAACCGGTTTGGAAAGGACGCTGATGCATTTCCAGTTCGATGAAGAAACGCTGCTCCTCATCGAGTCGATGCGGAAGTTCCTCAAGACCGAGGTGCTCCCGGTCGAGGAGAAGCACAAAGCGCTGATCGCCGGTGGCAAGATGTCCACCGAAGTGGCGGCGCTCGGTGCGCAGATTCGTAAAAAAGCGGTGCAGGCTGGCTTTTACACCTGTCACGTTCCGAAAGAGCTGGGCGGCGGGGGACTTCCGCATGTGACCACCACCGCGCTGCGCGAAGAGATCGCCAAGTCGGGCTCGGTGATTCTCGGCATGTTCGTGATCGGCGATCCGCCTTGCGGTCCGACGGCGATGCTGATGATGCTCAACGACGCGCAGAAAGATCGTTATCTACATCCGCTCATGCGCGGCGACGTCACTACCTGTTTCGCGCTCACTGAGCCGAATGCCGGCTCCGACATCGCGCACATCGAGACCACCGCGACCAAAGACCCGAACGACAGTGGCCAGTACGTTCTGAACGGCAACAAGATTTACATCTCCAATGGAATGTTCGCCGACTTCTTCCAGGTCTTCGCCGTCACCGAAAAAGGCAAAGGCATGTTCGGTGGCATCTCGCTGTTCATGGTCGACGCCAAGACGCCGGGCATTACTAAGCGCAACATGCCGTCGATGGGTGGCGACGATTTTCAGGCCGACATTCATTTCGACAACGTGCGCATACCGGCGGCGAACTTGGTTGGCGAAGAGGGCTTCGGATTTTTGGGCGCCACCCAGTGGCTTTCGGGCGAGCGCTTGATGATGGCAATTCAGGCCGTCGGTCTCGCCGAATACTCGCTCGAGATCGGGCTCGAGTGGGCCAAGAATCGCAAAGCGTTTGGTCAGCCGATCGGCAAGTTCCAAGGCGTGTCGTTCCCGCTCGCCGATTGCGCTACGCAGCTCGAAGCCGCACGTTGGCTCACCTACCGTACCGCCTGGCTGCTCGATCAGGGCGAAACGGCAATGAAAGAATTGGCGATGGCCAAGGTGTTTGCCACCGACGTGCTGCAAAAGGTGGTCGACCAAGTTCTGCAGACCCTCGGCGGCGTCGGCTATATGTCCGACCATCCGATCGAGCGCATCTATCGCATGGCGCGTGTCTTCCGCATCGGCGGCGGCACATCGGAAATTCAGCGCAAGCTGATCGCCAAGTCGCTGGGGCTTTGAGAGTCGACAGTTGACGGTCGACGGTCGACAGTTGGATACCTCCGGAATTGGGCGAGTGCCTTCGTTTGCGGCGAAGCTGCGGCTTTTTCGCAACGCCGGCTCGATCACCATGGCCAACTTTACCGATCGGTTGGCGGACGTTTATGGCGATCGCACACTGTTTCTGCTCGATAAGCCGCTTGAGACTCGCTACTTCTCCGGCGACGTTCTCTCTTATCGCGATGTGAATCGGTTGGTTCGGCGTGCGGCGTCGATGCTGCTTCGCGCTGGCGTGAAGCGTGGCGATCGAGTGGCCTTGTGCACGCTCAATCGCATCGAGCTGGCGTTCGTGGAGTTTGGCGCGCAACGCATCGGCGCGATTCCGGTGCCGCTCAACTTCATGCTGACGCAAAAAGAGCTGCAGCATCTGATTGTTCAATCGGGCGCGAAGATCATCGTCACCGATCGCGCAGTGCTCGAATCGAACATCTGCGATCGCGCGCAGTTTCCGTCGATCGAAAAATGGATCATCGTCTCGTCCAAAGATCTGCCCGAAGGTGTGCAGTCGTTTGACACGCTCATGGCCGAGGCCGATGAAAGCGTGGAGCCAGTCGATCTAAAGGACGAAGATCCGGCCATCATCTTTTTCACCGCCGGCACCACCGGCCTGCCGAAGGGCGCGCTCCTCACTTCGGGCGGTCTCATGTTCGCCTTTCGCAAATATGTGCGACTGGCTGCGACGCTGCCGACTTCTCGCAAGCGCCTCGCGCTGATGGTGATGCCGCTCGCGCACACCGGCGGCCATCAGGCGCTGCTGGTGCACATCGCGCTGTCGACACCGTCGCTGGTGGTCGGTCGTTTCGATCCCGAGCGCATGCTCGACTACATCGAGCAATATCGCGTCAGTTGGTTCGCGGGAATTCCGACCATGTATCGCATGCTGATCGAAGCCGGCGCCGAGTCGCGCAATCTCTCTTCGATCGATCTATGGGGCGGTGGCGGCGACGCATTTCCCGCCGACCTCATTCAGAAAGTTCGTAAGCTCAGTCCGCGCTCGGTCTTCATTACCGGCTACGGTATGGCCGAGACCGCGGGACAGGTGAGCATCACGCCGCCGTTTATTTTTGAGGGTGCCGGCGACGCCTGCATCGGATGGTTCTTGCCCGACGTGAAATGGCGTTTGGTCGATGGCGAAGGTCGCGATGTGAAGCGAGGAGAACCGGGCGAGCTGCTGATCAAATCGCCAGGCATGATGCACGGCTATTGGAACGATCCGACCGCGACCGACAAGACTTTCAGCGACGGCTGGCTGCGCACCGGCGATCTGTTGCGCACCGGCCGCTTCGGCGCCAAATATTTCGTGTCGCGCGAAAAAGAGATGATCAAAGTTGGCGGTTACAGCGTATTTCCCGCTGAAGTGGAGCAGGTGCTCGATCAACATCCGGCCATCGATCGTTCGGTAGTGGTCGGTCTTCCGCACTCGACCAAGGGCGAACTGCCGGTGGCCGCGGTGCAGCTCAAAGAGTCGGTCACCGAAGCAGAGCTGCTCGAGTGGTGCAAAGAGCGCATCGCGCCCTATCGCTGTCCGCGCCGGTTTGTCTTCGTCGACGACATCCCGGTGAGCTTCGGAATGAAACCGCAACGGCGACTGGTGCGTGAGCGGCTGATCGCGATGGGCATCGTGGTGACCGCGCGGTCGGATCGTAAATCGGGATCTTCCGCTGTCGTGGTGATCTCATGACCTTCAAAAATTCCTGCGCCATCGCCGGCATCGGTCTGTCGAAATTTGGACAGCGTCCGGGCACGAGTGCGATGGGATTCCTTTTGCAAGCGTGCAAGCGCGCGGTGGAAGATTCGGGCATCGATCGAAATCTGGTCGACGGCTGTCTCATCGCCATGCCGGCAGTGATGGGCGAGCAGCACGGCTGGGCCACACGCGTGGCCGCGCATCTTGGAATCACCGCGCGATTGGCTTCGACCATGGACATGGGTGGCGCCACCCCGATCGGCGCCATTCAAACTGCGGCGCTCTACATCAATGCAGGCATGGCCAAGGCCGTTCTGGTCGGATTCGGCATGCAGAATAATCCGCAGGGCGTGCCCATCGCCATGATGGGAAGTCAGTTCGCATTTCCCTACGGCGACATCGGTGCGATCACTTTCATGGCGCATGTGGCCCGTCGGCAAATGCACGAGCTCGGTGTCACTTCGCGTCAATACGGTCACATCGCCGCAGCGTTCCGCGAACACGCTTCGCGAAATCCAGAGGCGCAGAAGCGCGAGCTGTTTTCGGTCGACGATCATCAGAAATCAAAATGGGTGGTCGAGCCGCTCAGACTTTTTGATTGCTGTCTGGTCACCGACGGCGGCGGTGCGGTGCTGGTCACTTCGCTCGAAGTCGCGCGCGATCTAAAAAATAAACCGGTGGTGCTGTCGGGTGCGGGCCAAGAGCACGGCGCGGAAATGATCTTTCCGGGAAAGCCGCGCCAGCGTCCGCCGGGCGCATACGCCGCCGATGCCGCCTTCGAAATGGCCGGCGTCACGCGCAAAGATGTCGACGTCGCCTACATCTATGATGGATTCACGCCGCTGGTGATGCACTCGCTGGAAGCGTTCGGATTTTGCAAACGCGGCGAAGCCGGCGCCTTCGTGGAAAGCGGTGCGCTCGGTCTCCACGGCGAACTGCCGACCAACACCCACGGCGGGCTTTTGTCCGAAGGCCACATGTACGGCGTCGGTCATGTGGCCGAAGCGGTCCGACAAATTCGCGGCACCGCCGGCGAGCGCCAGATCAAAGACGCCGAAGTGGTGTTCGTAAACGGCTACGGCGGAGCACCGCACGAAGCGCCGCCAACCTGCAGCTTCGCCACCCTGATCCTGACCAAGGATCAGGGGTCACTCTCTAGGGGCACAACTAGTTGAAATGCTGCTTGAAAAAACGCAAAGCGCGCGTTTTGCTGTTGCCGTTGAAGATCGCGCGGTTAGGCTAACTTAATAAGTGATATCCAACTGTTATGACCCTGGAGAGGGACCTGTGTTTGCTGAGGGACCTGTGTTTGCTTTACGACCTAGGAGGGTGAATCGTGTTTGGCATTGAGAAGCCGATGCCGAATCCTACCGAGGATACGGAAAAGTATTGGGAAGCGACGCGCAAGGGCGAGCTTCTAATCATGGCTTGCGGAGACTGCGGGCATCGTTACATGCCACCGATGCCGATTTGTCCCGTGTGCTGGTCCGAGTCGGTGAAATGGACCAAAGCGAGCGGGCGCGGCAAAGTCTATTCGTTCATCGTCGTGCATCGGCCGCAACATCCAGCCTTCTTTCCCGACGCGCCATATAATGTGGCGATGATCGATCTCGAAGAGGGCCCGCGCATTCACTCGCGTATCGTGACGGAGCCGGGGCAGATGATCGATCCGACGCTCATCAAAGTGGATATGCCAGTCGAAGTGGTATTCGAGAAGATCGATTCGGAAACTACGCTGCCGATGTTTCGCCCGACCACGTAACAGCAGCTCGTTAGTTCGGCAGCGGCGAAGTAATTCGAAACCAAACTTTGCGTTTGCTTCCGCAGCGCACGCAGGTGAGATGCGCGAGCCGAAGCGACTTGCCGTCGACCATCTCGGCCGTCTGCTCCTCGAGATTCACCTCGCCTTGGCAACGCAAACAGGGCATCGCCTTGGCACGAATGTCGATCACCGGCGACGAAACAACGTCGATCGGTCGCTCAGCGGTGCCGCCCGGCTCGAGCGCCGCCAGCTTTTCTCGATCGCTCGCCAGCATGCGCGCGCGCCCCTCTTCGGTCTGTCTGAACATGCGGCGCTCGGCGCGTGAACGCTTTTTCGACACGCCCTATGGTACCCCAAATTCGATCGCGACGTGACTGAACGAGCCGCCAACCCGGGGACAGTTGACCTCGGATGCGGTTTAAAAAGTATAATGATTTCGATGGACAAGGTTGGTCTGTAGGTCGTTCAACTCGGGCATGGAGGTTGCTCTGTCGAGAGCTATGACTGCCATTGGCGACCTCGACCGAGTCGACTGTTGGATGCGCGCCGTGGCCGGGACGCTGTTGGCGTTCGGTTTGATAGGCTGCGGCGCAAGCACCTCTCCCTGCCAACTGGCCGCCGAACATGTCGCTAGTTGTCTCGGCGAAACAACCGGGACCACGACCGGGAGTTGTGATGCGGACGGAGCGGCGTCCATCCTGGCTCAGAGTTGTGAGCAGATCACCGGCGCGTCGGGTAAGTTCGACAACGTCATCACCTCGCTCATCTGCAGAATCACCGGCCACTTTTGTCCGACCCCGTCTGCCTCGATTCCGCCGCTCAAATACGGAGAAGCATCGGCTGATCAGATCGCCGCCGAGGCGAGCGAATTTGAAGGTTACGCGATGCAAATTCAGCAGGTGCAACGGAACAATCAGCAGGTCCATGGCGGTGCGATCGATCGCGGTTTTCACCAAAAGACTCACATCTGCGTGCAAGGTCAGCTGGACGTCGATCCCAATCGCCCGGACTTTGCCCAGTTCGGCGTGTTCGCGCAGATGCGCAGCTATCCGATCTGGATTCGCTTCTCTAATTCGGTCGGCTATTCGCAGTCGGACGCGCTGCCGGACACTCGCGGTATGGCCATCAAAGTCCAAGGCGCCGACGGGTATGCTGCGGTCCAAGATTTTCTCGGCAGCACCGCACCCACCCAACTTTTTCCCGATGCAAAGGGCGCGATGGAGTACGCGCTCATGAATTCGGATCCGGACCCATTGGTGTATCCAAAATATTTAGCTGACAATCCCAGCATCGCGCTCGGCGTGGCCAAATACGCCACCACTTTTCCGCTCATCACCACCAGTTTGGTGAACCAAGATTTCTGGTCGAGCAGTGTGATCAGCCTCGGGCCGCGCGCGGTCAAATTCAATTACCAACCGTGTCAGGACAAAGTGCCGCTAGACTTCTTGACCTCGGAATATTTGAGCGACGACTTGAAGGCCAGGCTGGCCCAGCAATCGATTTGCTACAATTTCCGCGTGCAGTTTCAGGCCGACACCGGCTCAACCGTCGCCACTCCCATCGAGGACGCATCGGCCGCTTGGACGACTCCGTTTTACGTGGTCGGAAAAATTACCATTCCCCAGAAGTCGTCGAGCGATATCGAAGAAGAGAGCGCGGCCTGCGCGTCCATGTCATTTTCGCCGTGGAACACGCTCGCCGAGCACACACCGCTCGGGAACACCAACCGCGCGCGCAAAGCGATCTATGAAGCCAGTCGCGCCAACCGCCAAGGACACTGACTCACTTTCTCTGCGGCAGTGTCTTTACGATGAGCGTGACGAACAGATCGGGCTTAATCATCCCTTGACCCCAGGTCGCGTCTAGGTCCGCGGTCGGCTTGGCCGCGATGATCTCGGTGAGCGACTTCTTTTGCGCCACCAACTTGGCCATCCGAGCGCGAGCAGGATGCTCTTCATTCGTGGCTCTCTTTCCGAAGTGGAGTGTGAGTGTACGACAGCAAGACGTAGCCTACTTTACCGAATTCGTGAAGAACTGCGGTTCCGACGGTGGCGTGGCGTGCCTGCGCTTCTCGAGCGCGACGATCTGCCAGCGCACCTCTTTGAAGAGTTGTGGCCAGTCGATGGAGAGCGGACTGGCGGCGCGCTTGGCCAGGAGATTGTGAAATACGCTACCGAAGTAAGTCGCACGCACGCCTGGCTCGCAGCCAAAGCTGGAGCGGTCGTGACGCGACGCGGATAGAAGCGTGATGTGCGACAGCGTCGACAGCTTTTCATTTTCGGGCGTGGCGGCACCCTCGTCGAAGAACCCGCCGCTGAAGCAACCTTGCAGCACCACATACTTGGGGATCGATCCCCAGCTGGACAAGCTCTTGCGCAGCGAAGACGGCGTCAAGAATAGATCGTCCGAATCCATTCCGCCGCGCAGCGCCCCAATCAGCTCGGGCGAGGTGGCCGTTCCGTCGGGCATTCCCTCGACGAGAAGTTGATACTTTTCGAATACCGGAAATTTGGCCATGTGCTTGAGATCGCCGTAGTCGCGGTCGCGTGGGCTCGCTTCGCGCAGGGTCTCCGCCACCGGACGGTCGCCGTGCGAAGTCAGGTAGAGATAGAGAAAGTCTGGCTTGCCTTGAGCGGCAGCGGTGAGATCTGCGCGCAGCCGTTTGACGCTGGAGATGTGACACTTGGAGAGCTCCGGTGCCAGCGCCAAAAAGCGGCGACGATCATGTTTGAGATCTTCGTCGAGCGGAACCACGTAGTAGCATTCGATCTCGTCTTCGTGAAATCCCGATGCGAGCCACAGCTTCCGCTGATCGACGACCTCTTGCGCGAAGCTGGCCGCTTGCGAATTGCCTGCGACCAAGAAGAGCTTGGCCTTGACGGAGACCGCGTCGGGATTGGTGCGAAACAGATCCTCCGCCAGCCGCGACGATTCGGCCCGTGCCGCTCCAAGGAGGGTCGAGCACAAAATGAAGGTGGCGATCCCAAGCTGCATCGTTCGCCAGTGTCCTCCGATTCGCGCCGTCAATCAACGATCGGCGAGGCGGGGCGATTCGCTCGTCGGTTGACGGAATTTCCGTCGTGGGGCAAAGTGAGCGCGTGGCAATCCCGATCTAAGTCGAGGGAACTAAATGGATTTTGCACCGACGGAAGACCAAGAAGCGTTCAAAAAGCTGATTCGCGATTTTTGCAAGCGACACTGTCCGCCCGAGCTCGATCGCGAAATCGAGAACAACTCGCGCTTTCCCGAAGAGCTCATGCCCAAGCTCGCCGAAACCGGCGTGTTCGGAATGTGTTTTCCCAAAGAGTACGGCGGCTACGGTGGCGGCGCGGTCGACTTTTGTCTCGCGGTTGAAGAGCTGACCTATCGCTCGGAAGCGGCGGCGGCGTGCTACTTGCTGCCGGTCTTTTTCGCCGGCCAAATGATCAACCTGAACGGATCGGAGGAGCAGAAGCGCACCTACTTGCCGAAGATCATCGGCGGCAAGATGAAAGGCGCGTTCGCGCTCACTGAACCCGAAGCTGGATCGGATGCATCGGCCGTTTCGACCAAAGCCGAGTCCGACGGCAAAGGCAGTCATCTCATCAACGGCCTCAAACACTACATCTCGGGCGCCGACGTTGCCGACTACATCATGACGGTGACGCGCACTTCGCCGGATAAGCACGGCGGAATCACCATCTTCATGGTCGATCGTAAATCGCCCGGCATCACCATCACCGATCAACCGAAGCTCGGCTCGCGCTGCGTTTCGCTTTGCCAGATTCAGTACGACAACGTCAAAGTGTCTGACCAAATGATCATCGGCGGACCGGGCGAGCTCAACGGCGGCTGGTATCAGATGATGGCGTCGCTCGACATGGAGCGCGTGATGGTCGCCATTTCGCACGTGTCGCTGGCGCAAAAGGCTTACGAAGCCGCGCTCGAATACGCCCGGGTGCGAAAGCAGTTCGGCCGCGTGATTGGAAAATATCAGGCGATTCAGTTTCAGCTGGTCAACATGGCCATCGACATCGAAGCCGGACGAAACCTCGCCTACAAGGCAGCCTGGCTCAAAGATTCGGGCACCGCGATGGCGATGGAGGGATCGATCGCCAAGATCTTCTGCACCGAGATGGCGCGACGCGTGACGCAAACCGCGATGGAAGTCATGGGCGGCCAGTCGTACTTGATGGACTCCGACGTGCAGCGCTGGGTGCGGATGGCGCTGCTCGGACCGGTCGGAATGGGAACGAACAATATTCAGCGGCTGATCGTCGCCACCGCGCTCGGACTTACGCAGTGATGGAGAGTCGACAGTTGACGGTCTACAGTCGACGGTTCCAGAAGAAACTGCCGTCGACTGTTGACTGTCGACCGTAGACCAGGAGAACAGATTATGGATTGCATGACTAACAAAGTTGCCATCGTCACCGGCGGCGGGCGCGGCATTGGTCGCGAAGAGTGTTTGCTGCTCGCGAGTGAAGGCGCCAGCGTGGTGGTGAATGATTTTGGCGGCGGACTCGACGGCGCAGGTTTTGACGAAACGCCGGCGGCGGAAGTGGTGCGCACCATCAAGGCCGCGGGCGGAAAAGCGGTGGCCTGTTACGAGAGCGTGAGCGATTTCAAAGCGGCCGAGCGAATCGTGAAGTGCGCGCTCGACAATTTTGGAAGGCTCGACGCGCTGGTGAACAACGCCGGGATTTTGCGCGACCGCATGGTGTTCAACATGTCCGAAGAGGAGTTCGACTCGGTCATCGCCGTGCATCTCAAAGGGCACTTCAATATGACGCGCCATGCGAGCGCATACTTTCGCGATGAGCACAAGGCCGGACGCGGAACGCCGCGACACATCGTCAACACCACCAGCGGTTCGGGACTGATCGGCAACATGGGTCAGACCAACTACGGTGCCGCCAAAGCCGGCATCGCCATCATGACCCGCGTGTGGGGACAAGAGCTGCAGCGCTTCGACGTGCGCGTGAACGCGATCGCGCCGGTTGCGCGCACGCGCATTACCGAGGCGACGTTCGGAAGCTTGCAAGCGGAAGAGGGTGGCGGATTCGACGCCATGGATCCGGCCAATGTGGCGCCGATCGCAGTCTATCTCGCGTCGGATCTGTCGAATGACATTTCGGGTGAGGTGTTCAGCATTCACGGCGGCGCGCTCGATCGGTATCTGCCGTGGTCGAATCCGAAAGCGCTCGAGCAAGACCAGCGCTGGACAATCGACCAACTCACCAAACGCGTGAAAGAGCTCTTCTGAGGTGGGGTCACTCCACGCATAGGTAAGGCTCTGAAATTAAAGTGAGAATTTCCAAGACCGCGAAAACCCGATTTCGGACGCTTAAACCGCTGCGGTTTTGCGTTTTCGCGGTGCTGAAAAAACGATGAACAATGTTATGGGGTTAACTGGCAATGGAGTGACCCCTCTCCCTCCGGAGGATTTGGATGTTTGATCATCTCAACTGTTACGCGACTGACTACGGCGCGACGAAGAAGTTTTATGAAGCGGTGCTGCCGGCGCTCGGATTCGGACTCGTCACCGAAATGGTTGCGACATGGGATGCGTCGTTCCCCACTCGACGTATGTGCGCGTTCGGTCCGCCGCATAAGCCGTCCTATTGGATCATCGAAGTTCCGGCCAATGACAAAAGAACGCCGCATCATGTTGCGTTCGTCGCCAAAGATGAAGCCGCGGTGGCGTCGTTTCACAAAGCTGCGCTTGCCGCCGGCGGGAAAGACAACGGCGCGCCTGGGCCGCGACCACACTATCATCCGGGATATTTCGGCGCGTTCGTATTCGATCCGGAAGGCAACAACATCGAAGCGGTTTTTCACGGGAGCAAAAAAAATGATCGACCGTAATCTAATAGGCAAAGAGGCCGAACCGGGCCACGTCACCATCAACGCCGAGTCGATCAAAGAGTTCGCGCGAGCGATCGGCGAGACCAACCCGCTCTACCTCGACGAGAAAGCCGCGCGCGCGGCCGGTTACGCCAACATCGTCGCACCGCCGACCTATCCGATCGCCTTCATGGCCGAGTCGATGAACCCCGATCTCTTCATCGAGCTCAACCTCGACATCACCACCGTCGTACATGGCGAGCAGGAATTCGAATATCAGCGTCCGCTCGTCGCCGGCGACACGCTTACCGTTCACGCCAAGCTGGCCGACGCGTGGGAAAAACAGGGTCGCTCCGGCACCCTCACCTTCGTCGTGTTCGAAGCCAACGCGGTCGACGCAGCCAACAAGCCAGTCTACACCTCGCGCATCACGTTGCTGGCCAAGCAAGCGCAGGAGGAGATTGCTTCATGAGTTACTCCGTAGGAACTGAGCTGCCCACGCTGAAGATCGGCGAGATCACCAAGCCGATCATCGCCGAATATTCGCGCGCGGCCAAAGACTTGAATCCGATGCACACCGACGACGAATTCGCGATCATGGCCGGTTATCCCGGCGTGTTCGCGCAAGGCATGCTCGGCATGGGATTTCTCTCGCGCCACATCGTCGGCATTTGCGGTGTGGGCAAGCTTCGCAAAATCAAAGTGCGCTTCAAGACCCTCACTTGGCCTGGCGAGACCATCACCTGCAAAGCGCGCGTCACCGAAGTGAACGGCAATCTGGTGACCTGCGATATCCAAACCGAAAACCAAGACGGCGAGCCGAAAGTCACGGGCACCGCGACCTTCGAGGCATGAGGCGCTTCCTCATATTTATGCTGTTGATTCCTTGTATGGCAGCGGCCAAAGAGAATTTCCTGACGGAAAAGCCCGAGGGAGTGATCTTCGTTGAGGAAAACGGCAGGAAATCGGGGATCGGCAAGGAGTGGTGGACACCGGCACCGGAGGACATTCGTCGATTCGAGAAGGGATTGCCGGGATACCTGAAATCGGGGCAAGGCGCGGAGTTGGTCGGCAAATTGGCGAGATACAAGCGGCAGTATTTCGGCATCAAGACGAAGGAGGACCGCTGGATCTTGGTCAACTTCTTTTGCAGCAATTGGGGGGACAGGGACTGGCGAAAAGATCGCATCATTGTCGATGATGGCGGCGATTGCTATTTCCAGCTCGAATTCAATCCAAAGATCGGAATCTATCGTAACCTCATGATCAACGGTGACGCATGAAGAGCATGTTCAAGGTCGATCGCGCACGCGAGCCGGTAATTGTCAGTTACGTCCGCACGCCGTTTGGTCGCGCCGATAACAAAAAAGGTTTTCTGCGCAACTGGCGTTCGGACGATTTGGCGATCCATCTGCTCCACGAGATGGTGAAGCGCACCGGCGTCGAGCCGAAGAAGATCGATGAAGTGATCTTGGGCGCCGTCGAGCTGGTCGGCGAGCAGGCGCACGTCGGCCGCAACGTCGCATTCTTGGCCGGATTTCCCTACGAAGTCACCGGTCTCACGCTCGAGCGCGCGTGCGTGACACCGATGTCTGCCATTCATGTGGCCGCGATGGGCGTCATGTGCGGCATGAGCGACGTCTACATCGCCGGTGGGCTCGATTCGATGACTCATCTGGGCATTCCGGTGATGCGTGCAGACATGGACATAAAGGAGATCATCTCCAAACCTGGCACGCTCATGTCGACGCAGGATCCGAATCCAAAACTGTTCGATATGATGAACCCGATGGAGCTCACCGGCGGTGTCGCGGCCGAGCGCATGGCGGTCGACTACAAGATCTCGCGCGACGAGATGGATCGCTGGGCGCATCAGAGTCACTTGCGTGCGGTAGCCGCACACGAATCGGGACGATTCAAAGAAGAGATCGTTCCTATCGAGGCGCATCTCGAAGACGGAACGAAGTTCATGATGGATCGCGATCAGCTTCCGCGGCCCGACTCGTCGCTCGAAAAGATCGGACGACTTCCCACCATCTTCCAGCTCGAAGACGGGCGGATCAATGCCGCGTCGTCGGCAGGGCAAGCCGATGGATCGGCAGTGGTGATGGTGATGGCGCGCGAAGTCGCCGAGCGAAATAACCTAAAGCCGCTGGCCGTCATTCGCGGCATGACCGTGGCCGGTTGCGATCCGACCAACCTGGTGTACTCCTCGGTGCCGGCGTCGAAGAAAGTACTGGAGAAGACCGGCATCAAGATCGACGAGATCGACCTCNNCCATCGGCCATCCCACCGGCGCCACCGGCGCGCGACTTGTCGGACATCTTGCGCTCGAGCTTCGCCGTCGGAAAAAACGCTACGGCCTCGCCACCATCTGTGGCGGATATGGCCAAGGCGGCGCAACGATCATCGAGATAGAGTCGTAATCCGCTCAAACGCCGTCGGAAACTGCTCTCAGCTCCCAGTCCAGCCGCCTCGATCGAGGCAAAATCCCGTCGCTGCCGACGAAGATCCCATCGGCGTATAGCCGTCGCGACAGACTTCTGCCGGTGTCGGACAAGTTCCGTTCGATTGACAGCCGCCGCAAAAGGTCAGCGTCTGCGAGCCGAACGTGCAGGTGCACACAGTCGGCAAGCACTCCATGCACACATCGTTCGCCGCTTTGCAGATTTGGCCGGGACCGGGCAGCTGGTTCAAGTCGCTGCCGAGATCCATCGACCCGCGTAGGTCGGCGGAGCAGACGTGCTCGTAAACCACTTGATCGCAGGATGCTTGTATCAGGATGAAACCGAGCGCGAACACCAGCCGAAGCTGTGCCATTAGTCCTCCTCGAGTGAGTCAGTTGGACAATGGGTGCGGCGCGTTCAAATCATTCTGACCAATTCGAATATTTCTGAATCAGATCCCCGGACCGCAGCTCGATTGTGGATCTTCGACGCACGTGGAACTTTTCGATGACTCCGGCGAGCTTGTCGTAGAGCTCGACCCGCACTGAGCGCTTGCTCAGATGTTATTTGCGCCCTATTATCCCTGCACATACGGCGTGGCGTGCCCGTCGACAATTGGAGGATCCTAGTCATGGAGAAGGTCAAGATTGCGAAGCCTGCGGACTGGTTCGACAACGTGCTCCCCGACAAAGTCTCGGCGAATCCGGGCAAGACGGGCGGTTTCAATGGAACCTTCTCGTTCAAGATCCTCGGCGACGCTGGCGGCGATTGGAACGTGACGCTGGAGAACGCCGGCGTTCAGATCAAAAAGGGCGAAGTCGAGAATTCGCAGTTCACCATCACGATGAAGGACGAAGACTTCGTGAAGCTGATGAACGGCGAGCTCAACGGTCAGGTCGCGTTTATGAGCGGCAAGCTCAAGTTCAAGGGATCGATGTCGACCGCCATGAAGCTCCAAGGTTTGCTCTTCTAACAAAACGTCGATGGCGATCGCGGTTGAGAAGACGATCATCCGCGCTTCGCTCGAGGCGGTGTTCGACTATCGGCTGAACCTGGCCAATCTGCCGCGCTACAATCCAGGTGTTAGCGAGCTTCGTCCCGATGCGGAGAGCTATCGATTTCGCGTGCGGCTGATGCCGGGTGTGACGTTGCCGTGCAAGCTCACCGTCACCGAGGCGACGCGGCCGTCGCGAATTCGCTTCGCCATCGAGTCGATGTTTAACGCGGAAGAGATTTGTCTGTTCGAGTCGACCGCGGAAGGCATCGAAGTTCGGCTGGAGACCCACATCGCGACGCCGGGCGGCGCGTTGGGAAAGCTGCTCGACGCCGCATTTGTGGTACCGACCGCGCATCGTCAACTGAAACGTGAGCTCGCGCTCATGAAGATCCAACTTGAAGGACAACGGCGAACTGAGCCGTAGGCGAAAGTGAGGCGCTCCGCCGAGCCGGTGGCGAGGTGGATGCCCGGAAGGAAGACCTTATATGAAAGTCGTCGAGATCAAAGAGTGGGGACTGGACAAGTTGGCGGTTGCCGAGCGTCGCGATCCAGAAGCGGGTCCCGGCCAGGTGGTCATTCGCGTCAAAGCGGTGTCGCTGAACTTCCGCGACATCCTCATGGCCAAGGGGCAGTACAACCCCAAGCTCAAGCTGCCGCTGGTTCCCTGCTCTGACGGCGCTGGTGAAGTGATGGCGGTGGGCGCCGGCGTGACGCGTGCGAAAGTCGGCGATCGCGTGGCCGCTACCTTCATTCAAGATCTGATCTCGCGCCCGGAAAACGGCGATGAAGACATTCACAAACGCACGCTGGGCGGACCGATCGACGGAATGCTGGCGGAGCGCGTGGTGATGTCCGAGCGCAACATCGTACAGATTCCCGAGCATCTTTCGTTCACCGAAGCAGCGACCCTGCCATGCGCGGCGCTCACGGCGTGGAACGCGCTGGTCACGCAAGGATCGCTCAAAGCCGGCGACTTTGTCGTAGTTCAAGGTACCGGCGGCGTTTCGATTTTTGCGCTGCAGTTCGCGGCGGCGTTCGGCGCCCGTGCGATCGTGCTCTCCTCGTCGAACGACAAGCTCGAGCGAGCCAAATCGCTCGGCGCATTCGGCCTCATTAATTACAAAGAGAAGCCGGAGTGGGCCAAAGAGGTCAAGGCGCTCACCGGAAGCGGCGCGGATCACGTGGTGGAAGTTGGCGGCTCGGGCACGCTCAATCAGTCCGTGCGCGCGCTGCGCTCGGGCGGCACCGTCTCGTCCATCGGCGTTCTTTCGGGTGCTGCTGGCGAAGTCGATCTCCGTCCGATCTTCATGCGCAACATTCGTCTTCAAGGCGTGTTCGTCGGAACGCGCGACGAATTCGAGTCGATGAATCGCGCCATTTCGCATAAGCGCATCAAGCCGGTGGTCGACAAGGTCTTCCCGATGGCGGAAATTCGCACCGCGCTCGAGCACATGGCCGACGGAAAGCATTTCGGAAAAGTCTGCATCAGCCTCGAATAGGGACACCCCCTTAGCCGAAGGAGTGACCATGATCGACTACAAAGGCAAACGCGTCGTCGTAAGTGGAGCGGCTTCGGGCATTGGTGCGGCGACCGCGCGAATCGCGGCGGAGCTGGGCGCGCAGGTGACCGGCCTCGACGTGAAAAAGGCGAATACCGCCGAGTTCATCGAGGTCAATTTGATGGATCGCGCGTCGATTGACGCGGCGGTGAAGCGCCTTGGACCGTCGGTGGACGTGCTCTTCAATTGCGCGGGGGTCCAGGGACCGCCATTCTCCAATCTGGAAACGATGCTGGTGAACTTCATCGGCCTGCGCCATCTCACCGAATCACTTTTGCCGCGCATCGGAAAAGGCGGCGCGATCGTGAGCGTGGCGTCGCTGGCCGGACAGGGCTATCAGCGCAATCTAAAAAACTTGAACGAGTTTCTCGCCACGCCGGGCTTCGACGAGGCGCGCGCTTGGTGCGAATCGCACGGCGACATCGCCAACGGCTATTCGTTTTCCAAAGAGAGCGTGGTCGCCTACACGCTCATGCGCGCCAAAGATTTCGGCGGACGCGGTGTTCGCATCAACTGTACGTCGCCCGGAATTACCGAGACTCCACTTTTGCCGCGCTTCGAAGCGCTGGTGGGAAAAGAGTGGATGGAGACCTATCTGCAAGGATTTCTCGGCCGCAACGCCAAAGCCGAAGAGCAGGCGCAGCCGCTCTTGTTCCTCGGATCGGATGCCGCCAGCTACGTGAGCGGCGCCAATCTGTTCGTCGACGCCGGCTATTCGGGCGCGCTGCAAACCGGACAGATTCAGCCGCCGCCGCGTCCTACCGTGAGGCCGGTCGCATGAAAGGGCTTTTCATCGACGGCAAATGGAGTCCAACGCCGGCGCGCTATGCGGTTCCGAATCCCGCCACCGAAGAGATCTTTGCGGAGGCGCCGGATGGAACGGTTGCGGACCTGAAGCGTGCCATTGCAGCTGCGCGGCGAGCGTTCGACGACGGCCCATGGCGCAGGACCACGGCAGGAGATCGCGCGCAGATCTTGAGTCGCATCGCCGATGGGATCGAAACGCGTAAAGACGAATTTCGATCGCTGCTGATCGGCGCGGGTGGCGCGACGCAGGTCAGCTTCGTCAATCAGCTGGACGCGCCCATCGAGCAGTTGCGCGCGTGTGCACAGCTGGCGACTTCGTTCGAATTCGAGCTGAAATTGCCGAGCGTTACGCAGCAGACTCGAAGCGGCAAACGGGAGATCCATTCACTGGCCGTGCGACATCCAGTCGGTGTATGCGGACTCATTCCTACCTGGAACTTTCCGCTCTACGTTACGCTACAAAAGGTCGGTCCCGCGCTACTGGCCGGTTGCACCATGGTGGTCAAACCTTCGCCCTGGGGACCGCTCGTCGATCTGCTCCTCGCTGAGGTGGTCGACTCTTGCGATCTGCCTCCCGGTGTCTTCAACGTCGTGACCGGACAAGATCCGGCGCTCGGCGCCGAGCTGTGTGAGAGCGCGCTGGTCGACAAGGTGAGCTTCACTGGCTCGGTCGCGACCGGAAAAAAGATCATGCAGTCGTGCGCGCAGACGCTCAAGCGGGTTCACCTCGAGCTCGGCGGAAAATCAGCGCTGCTCATTTTAGATGACGCTGAGCTCGACGAGCAAATTCCCGCTATCGCGTCACCTGCCTATTTTCATGCCGGCCAAGGCTGTGCCATGCGCACACGCGTGCTCGTCAGTCGCAAGCGACACGACGAAGTGGTGGCCAAGATGTCGGGCTTCGTCGGCAAATACATTAAGGTGGGCAATCCCGCCGACCCGCAGATCATGATGGGCCCGCTCATTCGCGAAGAGCGCCGCCGCGCCGTTGAAGGATTCGTCACCTCGGGAGTGGAAGAGGGTGCCAAGCTGATCGTCGGTGGCAAGCGCCCCAAAGATCTGGCCAAGGGTTTTTTTCTCGAGCCCACCATCTTCGCCGAAGTGAAAAACGACATGCGCATCGCGCGCGAAGAGATCTTCGGCCCGGTGGTGTGCGTGCTGCCCTATGAAAACGAAGCGGACGCGATTCGCATGGCCAACGACTCGCGCTTCGGTTTGGCTGGAGGCATCGTCACCAAAGACATCGGTCGTGCGGTCGAGATCGCCAAACAGATCCGCACCGGCGGTGTGTCGGTGAACGGGGCATCGAACTCACTGGTGACGCCGTTTGGCGGAATGAAGGAGTCGGGCATCGGTCGCGAAGGTGGCGCATTCGGTGTGGAGGAGTTCACCGAGTTGCAAAGCATCTCCTGGCCGAGCTGATCTGAGGTTTTGACGGCCCGCTCTAAAGCAGCAGTCCGCCCGACGCGGAGATGATCTGGCCGGTGACCCAGCGGGCGTCGGCGCCGGCCAGAAATGCCACCACCCGCGCCACGTCTTCTGGCTCGCCCACCCGTCCGAGCGCGGTCAACTTCACCAGCGCGTCGGTGCTGGCCTCATTGCTGGTGAGGTAGTCGGTCATCTCGGTTCGGGTAAATCCGGGCGCGACCGCGTTCACTCGAATTCCATCCGGTCCCAGCTCGACCGCCATGAGGCGCGTGGCCTGATGCACCGCGGCCTTGGACGCGCCGTAGGCGACGATGTTCGGGCGAGCATAAATTCCCGACGCTGACGAGATGTTGACGATGGCACCCTTGGTGTCCTTGAGATGCGGGATCGATTCGCGACAGCAGGCGAGCAGGCCGCGCACGTTCACATCCAGCATCTGTGTGATCTGCTCATCGGTGGTCTCGGCGAAAGCCTTTTTCAAAAATGAGCCGGCGTTGTTGACCAAGATATCGAGTCGTGACAATCGCGTGACCGCAAATTCGATGGCGCGCTTGGCATCGCCCGCGCGCGTGATGTCGGCGGCGAACGCGGCCACCCGACCATTTCCCGCCCGCTCGAGCTCGCCGAGTGGCTCTTTGCGTCTGCCGATCGCCACTACCTCGGCGCCTCGTGCGGCCAGCTCGAGGACGATCGCTTTACCGATTCCGGTTCCGCCGCCGGTGACCACCGCAACTTTGCCGTCCAGGTTTCCCATTAGACCCCTTCGAAACGCAAAAAGGCTTTCGCCGGTTTGTTTATAAGCGCCGTGAGCGGGCCTGCAGCCATTCCAGTCGCGAGTCGTTCACTCGTCGGTGAGTCGTATGTCGTCGTCCGTTGTCGCGGCGTTCGACCGGCCTGACGAATCAGTGACTGGAGCTCCAGTGGCGAAAGCTCCTCACCGTGCGACGCGCCCGCCGCGCGGGTGATCGATTCGTTCATGAGCGTGCCGCCCAGATCGTTCGCGCCGGCGCTCAGACAGGCGATCGCGCCCGCCTTGCCCATCTTCACCCACGAGGTCTGAATGTTGGTGAGGTGCGGATGCAGTGCCAGTCGCGCGATCGCGTGCATCAGCACCGCCTCGCGAAAGGTGGGCCCTTGGCGCGCCCCACCGCGCAGATAGAGCGGCGATTCCATGTGCACGAACGGCAGTGGCACCAGCTCGGTGAAGCCGCGCGTGCGCGCTTGCAAGGCGCGCAATCGAAGCAGATGTCGCGCCGAGTTGCGCGGCCCATCGACGTGGCCGAACATAATGGTGGAGGTGGTGCGAAGGCCGAGCTGGTGCGCGGTCTCCATTACGCTCAGCCATTCTTCGGTGGAGATCTTGTCGGGACAGATCTGGGCGCGGATTTCGTCGTCGAGGATCTCGGCCGCAGTCCCCGGCAAGCTGCCGAGCCCGGCCGCTTCGAGTCGCGCCAGGAACTCGCGAACGCCAAGGCCGAGCGTGTGGGCGCCTTGCCAGATTTCGAGCGGCGAAAACGCATGAATGTGAATGTTCGGTTGCGCGCGTTTGATCGCTTGGCAAATATCGAGATAGGTCTGTCCGGTATAATCGGGGTGAATTCCGCCCTGGAGACAGACCTCGGTGGCGCCGCGCGCCCAAGCCTCGTTGACCCGTCGGGAGATTTCTTCCAGTGGCAGATGGTAGGGAGCACCACGCAGGTTTTCGCTGAGCTTGCCCTGCGAGAAGGCGCAGAAGCGACATTTGAAGTAGCAGACGTTGGTATAGTTGATGTTGCGCGTGACCACGTAGCTGACCGAGTCGCCTACTGCGCGCGCACGCAGATTGTCGGCGGCGACGCAGACGTCGTCGAAGGCGGAGCCGCGCGCCGAAAAGAGCGCCACGATTTCTTCTTCGGTGAGATCGACGCCGCTTGCCGCGCGTGAGAGCGTCGAATTGAGCTTGGTCGATACCCTGCGCGAAACGGAAATCGGCGGCGGACGTTCGGCACCGGCGGCCCAGTCGGAATCACGCGCGAAGCCTTCGCTGTCGGACATCCTGCGGACTGAGGGGCGCATCGATTCATCGATCCATGGGTCGCCAACGAACTTTGGATAGACGCACAGTCGCTCGATCAAGGTTTTACCAGCACGCGCCGTTTCATCGACCAACTGATCGAGATGGGGCCACGGCGCCTCGGGGTTCACGAAGTCGGGCGTGATCGGCGATACGCCGCCCCAGTCGTTGATTCCGGCCGCGACAATCCTACTCAGCTGACCGGGATTCAAGTTGGGCGGCGCCTGAAGGTTCATCTCCGCACCGAGCACGAGTCGCGCCACCGCCAGCGTCCACAACAGATCGTCGGTGACCGGCTCGGGTGCGCTCGCCATCTTGGTATCGGGCTTGGCGCGAAAATTCTGAACGATCACTTCCTGAATGTGGCTGTAGCGCTCGTGCAGATCGCGCAGCGCCAAAAGCGACTCGATCCGTTCTCGACGAGTTTCGCCGATGCCGATCAAAATTCCTGAAGTAAATGGAATCTTCGCTTCGCCGGCGAGTCGAATGGTCTCCAGCCGCCGCTCGGGAATTTTGTCGGGGCAGGCGTAGTGCGGTCCGCTTTTCTCGCCCAGGCGCTCGGCGGTGGTCTCGAGCATCAGTCCCATGGACGCCGACACGGGGCGGAGCATCGCCAGCTCGTTCGCGTTCATGAGTCCGGGATTTAAATGCGGCAGAAGTCCGGTCTCTTTCCAAATCAGCTCGGCCGCGCGACGAAGATAGTCGAGCGTCGAGGTGTACCCGAGCATCTTGAGCGCCGATCGCGCCTCGGCATAACGAGACTCGGGGCGATCACCGAGCGTGAACAGTGCCTCTTTGCATCCGGCATCTGCCCCGCGACGCGCGACCGTCAACATTTCCTCGAGGCTCAGATAGGCCGGCCCCGACGGAGTTTCGGCAAACGTGCAATAGCCGCAACGGTCGCGGCACAGATGCGTGAGCGGTAAAAAGACCTTGCGCGAGTAAGAGATCGTCTCTCCGTTACCGAGGTCGCGGAGACGTGCCGCATCCTCCATGAGCTTCGTCAGATCGGTTTCGTCTGCCAGCGCCAGCGCCGCGTTGTGAGACAGCCGAGTCACGCAATCTTCTCGGCAAACGCGATGGTCTCGCGCGCGAGGCGCGTGCGATCGCTGAGTGTGGTCATCACCGTCCGAGTGGCGAACGTCTTCACGCCCAGCGCGGCGATCTCCGGCTCGAGCTTCTTGTCGGTCTCGTCGAAGATGAATCCGTCGAGGAGACCGCGCTCTTTGTAATAGCGCGCGATCTGAACCGAGTCGCACGGAAGACCGCGCTCGCCGAGCATCTTGCCCAGCGGACCTTTGACCGCTTGGCCACCTACGATGGGGGAAACCGCCACAATGGGAAACGATCGCGCTGCGAGTCGTGTGGTCACTTCCGGAATCGCCAAAATCGGATCGACGCTGACGAACGGATTCGATGGGCACAGGAGCAGCGCCCGCAATCGCGGATCCGAAAGCGTGGCCAAAAATGCCGGGCTTGGTTGCGCCGACTCCGCTCCTTCGAAGCGAAAACCGGTTACTTGGGGTGCGCAGCGCTCACGCACGAAATAGTGTTGAAAGTCGAGCTCGCCGCCTTCGGTCTGCACGATAGTCCGCACGCGAAAGTCAGACATCGGAATGATCGGCACATGAAGGTTGAGCGCGGTGCACAGTCGCGCGGTGACCTCCGACAGTGACTCGCCGGCGCGCAATCGCTGCGTTCGCTCCACGTGCACCGCTAGATCGCGGTCGCCCAGACGAAACCAGTTCTCCGCGCCGATCTGTCCCAGCGACTCGAGAAAATTCCAGCTCTCATCGGCGCGCCCCCAACCTGTCTCGGGATTGGCCACCCCGGCAAGCGTGTACATCACCGTGTCGAGATCGGGCGAGATGTGCAGGCCCAGGTGCTCGAAGTCGTCGCCAGTGTTGACAATGATGCGCAGCTGCTCTTGCGGTAGCGCATGCGCCAAACCGAGTGCCAACTTGGCGCCGCCGACACCGCCCGACAGCGCCAGAAACAGAGAGTTGCTCATGTGGGAATCTCGCTCATCGAAAAAGATCTCGACTCGGTTCGCGCGTAAGCACACTGGCCGGACGCGCCGAATCGATCGCCAGAAATCCGCGCGCCAGCACCACCGGTAATCCCTCCGCCGCCTGACCCATCAAGATCGATGCGGCCGAGGCCAGCTCATCTGCGTGCGCTACCTCGGTGACCTCCAGCCGACGACCGAACAGATCGGGCGTGCCGCGCAGATCCAAAAGCGAGTTGATGCCCGCTGCGCCGATGGCCACGCCCACCGCGCCATTTCGAAACGGTCGTCCGACGCTGTCGTTGATCACCACCGCCACGCTGACGCCAGTGCGCGTCAAAATCTCCTGGCGAATCCGCGCCGCCGATGCATCGGGATCCTGGGGCCACAAAAGTACGCGCTCACTTTTGCCGTCCTGCTCGACGTTCGAGTGATCGATGCCGGCGTTGGCTAGCACCAGGCCCAGCCGATGCGCGACGATGAGCACGCCCGCTTGCGCGCGCACCACCGCGCTCGACTCCGATAGGATGACTTCGACCAGTCGCGGATCTTTGTCGACCTGATGGGCGAGCTCACGGGCTCGGGGCGACGGCTCGACCGTGCGCAGATCGACATAGCGATTTTCCACTTTGGAGACGATCTTCTGCGCCAGCACCAGCGCGTCGCCATCCGCCAGTCGCTCACCCTCGAGTGCGTGGAGGATGTGCCCGACCAGATCTTCGCCTGGCTGTACAGGTGGAATACCCGTCAGTGCGCTGAGCGTGAGGTTGCGAGCGAAAGCCATTGTCGTGCCACTACCTCATAGGGCGCACACGGAATCAAGTCAGTTCGCGTGAGTCGAACCGTGATAAGAATGGTCGTGGCGTTCGACCTGCAGAAATGGGGGCTCACCGCGTCGGCAGAACGACCGTCGATACCGGGCGGCCCGCAGACCATCGACGAAATGCTGACCCGCGCGCGACGTGAGTTTCCCCAGCGAGAGGCGCTCGTCGATCGTCACGCGCGCTACGACTACGCTGCGCTCGATCGCGCGGTGAATCGCGCTGCCAATCTGCTGCTTTCGCGCGGCGTCGCACCGTACGATCGCGTGGCCGCTTCGATCACCAACGGCGCCGATCTGGTGATCGCATTTTTGGCTACCATTCGCGCCGGCGCGATCTGGGTAGGCATCAATCGCAAGCTGGCGCCGCCGGAGAAAAGGCATATCCTCCTCGATTCGGGCGCCAAGCTTTTCCTGGGCGACGCGGAGATGGTCGCGCAGGTCGCCGCGCTCGAAATTCCCGCGCTCGATTGCGTAACAGTCACCGAAGGAGGCGCGTGGCTAGGCGAGAACGATGCTGCACTTTCGATTGTCACCGACTCGCATGCGCCGGCGGCCATCGCTTACACCAGTGGCACCAGCGGATTTCCCAAAGGTGCGGTGCATAGCCAACACAACCTGCTTCTCGTCGGTGCGCTCACGATTGCGCGCGGCGACTTCGATCATTCGATTCGGCACGGCAGCTTTCTGCCGCTCACGATTTTGAATTTGATGGTGCTGAGCCCGCTGGTC
This sequence comes from Myxococcales bacterium, assembly GCA_003153195.1. Classification (GTDB taxonomy): domain Bacteria; phylum Myxococcota_A; class Polyangia; order Palsa-1104; family Palsa-1104; genus PALSA-1153. The sequence continues at coordinate 16,344 of PLXG01000111.1, read as the reverse complement.
GCATTCCAACAGGGCTCGGCGGCGATCATCGTCGACCACGCGTCGGCGCAGACGATGGCGGAATGGATCGGTCGCGAACGAATCGGCTATTTCGCCGGCGTGCCGACGCAGCTGCACGATCTGCTGAGCTCGTCCGACGTGCGCGCACAAGATCTGGTGACGCTCAAACGCGTGCTCATCGGCGGCGCCGACTCGCCGGAAGTTTTGTGCAACAGTTATCGCGATCGGTTCGGCACCAAAGTGATCATCGGCTACGGCATGACCGAGGCGCCCACGGCAGTTACGGTTACCGATGGAAGCGTCGCTTCAGGCCTGTGTGGAAAGGCGCTCGGGCATCTGGACGTATTTGTGGTCGACGATCGCGATCAGCGATTGCCGGCGGGCGAGCTTGGCGAAATCTGCGTGCGTCCGGCGAGCGATGGACCGCTGGCCGGAATTTACACACCCATGCTCGGCTACTGGAATCAGCCCGACGCCACCGCGCGCACGATGCGCGGAGACATGTTCCACACCGGCGACATTGGACAGATCGACGAGCGCGGCGATCTCTACATTCGGGGACGCAAGAGCGATCTCATCTTGCGCGGCGGAGCCAATGTCTATCCGGCCGAAGTCGAGCGCGTCATTTCGTCTGACAATCGCATCGCCGCCTGCGCGGTGCTCGGCCGTCCTGATGAACGCCTGGGCGAGCGGGTGGTCGCCTTTGTGGAGTGCAAACCGGGACACGCAACTTCGTCGGACGAATTGCGCGCGCTGTGCGAGAAAAATTTGGCGCGCTACAAAGTGCCCGAAGAGTTCTTCTTCGTGCCCGGCTTCGAGCGCAACTCGATGGGTAAAATCGTCAAGCGGGACCTCCTAAAAAGTCAGTAGTCCTGAGCGTATAGACATTTTTCCGAGTGCCCGCTAAAGTCCGCGTCGGCAAGGGGTGAAAATGGAGTTCGGGTGGTCCGAAAACGAGCGCTCATATCGTAACCAACTGCGCGAATTTCTTGCGGCAGAGCTGCCGGGCAATTGGAACGAGATGTCGAAGGATGGACCCGGATCCGACGCTCAAGCCGCGTTTTCACAAGCTTTTTGCGGAAAGCTCGCGGCGCGTGGTTGGCTCACGCCCCACTGGCCAAAAGAGTACGGCGGACACGATGCGCCGGCGTGGCAGCACGCGATCCTGAGCGAAGAGATGTGGGCACACGGCGAGCCGCGCGGGCCGCAATACATGAACGTGAACTGGCTCGGGCCGACGCTCATGCGCTACGGCTCGGACGAGCAGAAAAGGTTTCACCTGGCGCGGATTTCGCGCGGCGATGTTTTGTGGTGTCAGGGATTTTCGGAGCCCAACGCGGGCAGCGATCTGGCGTCGCTTTCGACCCGCGCCGAACGCGTTGGCGACAGCTATGCGGTGAACGGCCAAAAAGTGTGGACCTCGTACTGCAAGAACGCCGAGTTTTGTTTTCTGCTGGTGCGCACCGACAAGATCGAGACCCGCCACAAGGGCATCACCGTGCTGCTGGTGCCAATGAATACGCCCGGCATCGAAGTGCGCGAGATCGACACGGTGCTTGGCGATCGATATTTTCACGAAGTGTTTTTCACCGACGTCCGCGTGCCGGTGAGCGCGCGGCTCGGTGCCGAGAATGACGGCTGGGGCATCGCCATGTATGCGCTTCAGTACGAGCGCATTGGGCTGCCGCGCTATGCGCGATCGGCGCGCACCCTCGAGCTGATCGTCGCGGACGCGAAAAGCAACGGACGGGTCATCGATGGCGCATTCAAAGAGAAATTGGTCGCTGCGCGAGCGATGTGTGAAGCCGCACGCATTCTCTATTACCGCGTGATCGATCAGCGCGCGCACAATCAGCCGCCGACGGCAGATTCGAATGTGGCGCGGCTCGCGCTGACCGCCGCCGATCGCGCGGTCGGCGATTTGGCGCTCGAGCTCGGTGGACCCGCGGCTCTCCTCTACGGATCGCTTGGTGACGGAAACTTTCGCGCCGCCATGCCGGCTGGTGTGGCTACCGGTACCAGTGAGATCAACGCCAACTTGGTGGCGCAGCGCTGGCTCGGCCTGCCGAGAGAGGCCTGATGGATTTCACGCTCACCGAAACGCAACAGTCGATCGTCGATTCGGCGGCGAAGTTGCTGACCAAGCACGCCGGGCCGAAACGTGCGCGGCAAGTGCTCGCCACCAGCGGGTACGACCCAGAGTTGGCGTCGGCGCTGCGTGAGGCGGGATTCCTGAGCCTGATGAAGGAGACAGGCGCGCTGGAAGCAGCGATGGTGACGGAGGCGATCTCCGCGCGTGCCGGGCTGGTTCATTTTGGAGCTGCGGCGATGGTGGCGCCGGCGTTGGGAATGGAGATCGACGAGCCCGTGGCGCTGTCTCGACAGCGCGGACCGGTACGCTACGGCGCCAGCGCCAAGACTCTTTTGATCTTGGATGGCGCCGACGTGCGCGTGCGCAGAGTTGACTCGGGTGAAGCGCGCCCGATGCGCTCGAACTTCGGATTTCCCTTCGCTGAGTTGCCCGCCGATGGGGGGGAGCGACTGTCGGGCGCGGGCGCGAAGATGCGCGCTTGGTGGCGAGTGGTATTGGCGGTAGAAATCGCCGGGGCGCTGCGCGGATGTCTGACATTTACCACCGACTACGTCAAGGAGCGCCGACAGTTCGGACGCGCGATCGGATCGTTTCAGGCTATTCAGCACCGGCTGGCCGATTGCGTGGTGCTCACCGAGGCGAGCAGGTGGCTCGCCTATGAAGCGGCGTTTCAGGGTGCACCCGATGATGGCGCTGAAGTGGCGATCAGCTACGCAGCGGCCGCCGCCCGTCGAGTGTTCCATGAGGTGCACCAGATGAACGGCGCCATTGGCTTCACGCGAGAGCACGACCTGCACGTCTGGTCGATGCGTCTTCAGGCGCTGGCGCTCGAGATGGGGGGCGCATGAGCATCGACTTTTCTCTCGGCGAAGAGGCCGACGCGATCGCGCAGACCCTCAAGCGTTTCGCGCGAGACCAAGCGGGCGGGGCGGTTGTTCCGTGCGCGCGCTTTTCACCCGACCTGTGGCGCAAGCTGTGCGGGCTGGAGATTTTTTCGCTCACCGGAGCGAAAGAGATTGTGGCGGTGATGGAGGCGCTCGGCAAAACTAATTTTCCGGGTCCGCTCGCCACCACCTTTGCCGCCGCCCAGCTCTTCGAAGGGGATGACCGCGCGCGAATCGTCTCCGGCGAGATGCTGGTCGCCATGGGAGAGCTCCACGGCGACGGACTCTTTCCATGGGCGGCGATCGCGCAGCGGTTCGTCTGGTGCGAGCGCGATCGCGCCTTTGCCGCCCGCGCGATCTCCATCGAGCCGGTCGAAACGTTGGGTTGCGAGCCGTGGGGCAAGGTTCGACTCGAGCGCGAGTCCGAATTTCGCCACGCCGGCCGGGCGCTGGCCATCGCCGACATCGCGCTCGGTGCCTATCTCGCGCAAGCTGGGCGTTATCTCGTCGAAGCGGCCAGCGAGCACGCCAAGACCCGCACTCAATTCGGCCGGCCGATCGGCGACTATCAGGCGGTGGCTCATGCGCTGGCCCGTTGCGCCACCGAGCTCGCGGCAGCGGCGGCACTCACGCGCGTCGCGGCGCACAGCTTCGACGCCGAACGCAAGAATTGTCGAGTGACATCGGCCGCAGCGAAAGTCTCCGCTGGAAAAGCCGCCAACTCCGCCAGTCAAGTCGTGCATCAGGTCTTCGGCGCGTTCGGTGTGACTGAAGAGGGGCCGGTCTTTCCAGTGGCGCGAAGAATTCGGCAGCTCACGTTGACTCCCGGTGCAGACGCGACCGCGCGCGCGCATCTGCTAGAACACGTTGGGCTGATTCGGAGCGAAAGTGTCTGACATCGACCTCGCCAAACCGCTCGAAGGTGTGCTCTACCAAAAGCGCGACGCGATCGCCTACATCACGCTCAATCGGCCCGAAAAGGGCAACTCGCTCACCCGCAACATGGAGTCGATCTTTCGTGCGATCTGGGCCGACGTGCAGCGCGATGCGAACGTGCGCGTGGCGATCGTGACGGCAGCCGGTGAAAAGCATTTCTGTACCGGCTTCGATGTGAGCTCGAATTCGGATGGAGAAAATCCGGCGCCCGATCGGCCGCTCGGGGAGTCGGTCTTCTGGACCTCGCGGCAAAACCGTGTCTGGAAGCCGACCATCTGCGCGGTCAACGGTTTGGCGGTGGGCGGCGGGCTCCATTTCGTGGTCGACTCCGACATCGTAGTGGCGAGCGAGCGTGCCGCGTTCATGGACACCCATGTGAACGTGGGGATGGTGGGCGCGGTGGAAAATATCGGGCTCGCCAAGCGACTGCCGCTCGGCACCGCGCTGCGCATGACCCTGCAAGGTCGGGCCTACAAATTGAGCGCGATGCGCGCGCATCAGCTCGGGCTGGTCGACGAGCTCACCAAACCCGAAGATCTTATGTCCACCGCCGAGTCGATCGCGCGGGACATTGCCAGAAATTCTCCGCAGGCGATGGCGCTATCGCAGCAGGCCATCTGGGAATCGTACGAGCGTCCTTTGACCGAAGCGCTCGAGCACGGCTGGTCGCTTTTGCGATCGCACTGGACGCATCCCGACTTCGTCGAGGGTGGAAAAGCGTTCATGGAAAAGCGCGAGCCCAAGTGGAATCCCGACCCCAACGCGCGGAGGACGAAGTGAGCGTGTCTCTGTTCGTCGGTTCCGCGGAAGAGGAAGAATTTCGCGCCGATGTGATTCGGTTCATTTCCGAATACCGCGGTCTCAATGGATTTCACTTTCAGGGATCGAAGTGGCCGGAGGTGAAGGCGCTCTATCGTGCCATCGGTCAGTGCGGATGGATGTCGATCGGCTGGTCGGATGCCGCCGGTGGACTCGGGCGAAGCGCCGTTCGTGAGTTCATCTTGTGGGACGAGATGGCCTATGCACGCGTGGCACGGCCGCCGCTCGGCGCCGGCATCGTCGCCAAGACCCTCATTGCCCATGGCACCGAGGCACAAAAGCAAAAGTGGTTGCCGCCGATTCGAGCCGGCGAAAAGTTTTTTTCGCTCGGATATTCGGAGCCAGGCGCTGGCTCGGATCTGGCCGGGTTGTCCACGCGCGCCGATCTGCATGGGGATCACTATGTTGTGACCGGCGAAAAATGCTGGACCTCCTATGCGCAAGACTCGGACTATCTGTGGACGCTGGTGCGTACGGGGGCGGTAGAAGATCGCGGTCGCGGGCTCTCGCTCATGATCTTGGATCTACACGCGCCGGGAGTGTCGGTGCGGCCGCTTCCTACCATCGATGGCGAGCAGCTCAATCAGGTGGTTCTCGACGCCGTGGAAGTTCCGGTGGAGCATCGCATCGGACCGGAGAACGCTGCGTGGCGACTGGTCAAAGATGCGCTCGACGTCGAAAGACACGTTCAGTTTCCGCCGGCACGGTTGCGTCGCGATCTGGAAGAGTTGGTGGCGTGGCTGCGTAAGCACGAGCACGAGCTCGATCCTGTGGTGCAGCGAACGGTGGCGGCGCTGGGTGTCGGGGTTTTTGAAGTCGAGGCACTGGCCCTGCTGGTGCTCGAGTCGGTGGTGAAGGGACGCCCAGGTGACGTGGAAGCCGCGCAGAACAAGCTGGCGCACGCGGAGTTGTCGCAAAAGATCGCGCGCGCACCATTCGAGCTCGGACTCTCCGAGGCGCTCATCTACGGGCCGATCGAGTTTCTCTATCGACAGAGCACGTGGGAGACCATCGGCGGCGGTACTTCCGAAATCATGCGCAGCGTGGTCGCCAGGCAGGGACTTGGCTTGGGAGGGCGCTCATGAAGATCGCCATCGTCGGCGGCACCGGCGCGCTCGGGCGTGGACTGGCGTTGCGCTGGGTCAAGGCGGGCCATTCGATCGTGATCGGTTCGCGTGACGAGGCGCGGGCCAGAGCGTGCGCGTCTGAAATTGTCACGCGGGTTGCGGGTTCACAGGTCGAAGGCCTCGACAACGTTCGTGCCGCCATCGCAGGTGAGCTGGTGGTGCTGGCTGTTCCATTTTCGGAGCAGCGCGCGATGGTGGAAGCGATTCGCGGCGGCTTGTCCGGGAAAATTCTGATCGATGTGACGGTTCCGCTGCGGCCGCCCAAGGTAGGGACCGCGCAGCTTCCGCCGGAAGGATCGGCGGCGCAGATCACGCAACAGCTCGTCGGTGATTCGGTGAAGGTCGTCGCTGCGTTTCACAACGTGGGCGCCAAACATCTCGAGCGCGACGGCGCGATCGAGTGCGACGTGCTCGTTTGTGGAAATGATTCAGCCGCCCGCACTACCGTGCTGGCACTGGTGAAAGATGCCGGCATGCGCGGTGTTCACGCTGGACAACTGGCCAACGCGGCGGCGATGGAGGCGCTTACTTCCGTGCTGATCTGGATCAACAAGAATTATAAGGTCGACGGCGCGGGGATTCGCATCACCGGCCTCGAAGGAGCTTCCAATGGCTGACCAGGTACTCGTCGCACCGGCGCCGCGCGATCCGTCGCAAAAGTATTGGGATCCCGCTGCGCAGACCCTGGATCCAGAACGCCGTCGCGGAATCCAAGACCAACGTGTACGCGAGTTGATTCGCCGAGTGTTCGATGCGCCCGCGCTTTTTTTTGCGCGCAAGCTCGCGGCTGCCGGAATCAAACATGCCGAAGACGTACGCGGGCTCGACGACCTTGCTCGTATTCCGCTCACTGTAAAGCAGGAGCTGCGCGATGCGGAAGCGGCGCATCCGCCCATCGGCGACCATCGCTTCACCGCGCTCAAAGAGTGCGTTCGCATCGGGCAGTCCACCGGCACCACCGGTACGCCGTCGACGGTAATCTGGACGCGAAAAGATCTCTTCATCGAGCTCGAGTCAGCGGCGCGCGGATTTTGGCGGCGTGGACATCGTCCCGGAATGGTGGCGACCCACGCGCATCCCGCCTATTTGTACGGCGGCGGCGCGATCGTCTCGACCGCGTATGAGTATTTTGGGTTGGTGAACTTGTGGGTTCCGCCACCCGAGACCGACGCATTAGCCGAGCTCGGCATTCGCGCCTGGATGCGCTTCAAGCCGGATTTGCCTTTCCGCGGATTTTCGATGGGGCGCTATCTGGAAGTCTGTCAGAAGCTTGGACTCGATCCGGTCAAAGACGTGGGGTTGAACTTGAAATCGAGCGGGTCATCGCATGGCGATCGCCCGCCGCTGCTCACCGCCGGCATCGACTGCTACACCTTCCTTGGCGACGTCTGCAGTGAGGCGAGCGCAGTCGGTGGGGGCGCGCACTTGAACGAAGAGTGGGCGGTGGTGCAATCGGTCGATCCGGAGACAGGGCGCGACGTTCCCGACGGCGAGTGGGGAAATCTGGTGGTCACCACGCTCGATCGCGACAACGGCCTTTTGCGTTTCGATCTAGAAGAGGCGTGCGCCATCGATCGCCGCCGCTGTCCGTGTGGCGACACCACCGTGCGCGGATTTTGGGGTGGACGATTCAAAGATCTGCTCTCGGCGCAGGGAAAGCGCTTTCAGGTTTCGCAAGTGGAGCAGGCGCTGCGAACGATCGAAGCGGTGTGCAAACCGTCGCTGGAGTGGGTGGTGGTGCGGCCAAAAGATCCGATGTCCGCGCTTCAGGTTCGCGTCGAGCTCGCCGACGGAGATCGCAACGCGGTAGCTGCGGCTTGTACCGGCGCGATCAAGACAAAACTGGGATTGGATGCAACGGTCGAGATTGTCGCGCGCGAAACGCTTCCGCGCTCCGGCTACAAAGCTACCCGCGTCGTCGATCGCTAAGACCCGCGTCCACCAGCCGAACCGCCGGTCCCTTATTCATATCCGTCTGATGATCCGGAATAGACGAAATTGAAACCGGCGCCGTCGTCTGATGGCGGGGGAGGGGCGTAGGTATCGGAATTGATCCGTCTCAAGTAGCGAAAACTATTTAGTATATATAGGATGCGCAGACAGGAGAATGAAGATGATGCGAGTCGAACCGTTTGGACGATCCGGTGCAGACCCAAACGAACGCGGCCTGCGCATCCTCGAGGACTGCCCACCAGATACGGTGATTGCCGAGTTCTCCGGGCAGCTCACACCGACGGCGACGCGGCACACCATTCAGGTGGGCCCTGCTCAGCATCTCGTTGTGGATCCCGCGGTCTTGCAACTGGTCTGTCACTCGTGTCGGCCGAACGTTCGCTTCGACGTGACCGAACGAAAGCTCATCAGCGTGCGTGCGATTCGAGCCGCGGACGAGCTCACCTTTTTCTATCCCAGTACCGAGTGGGCGATGGTTGCGCCGTTCAACTGTTTATGCGGCGAGCCGGAATGTTTTCATCGAATTGACGGAGCGAAATCGATTCCTCGCGAGCGACTGCAATCGTATTGGCTTGCCCCACACGTGCGTTCGCAACTCGCTTAGAGAAATCGTTTCCAGTTCAACACTGCGAGCGCGCCAGCTACGTTCCCTGCCGCATGAACGATGATGCCGGGAAGAATACTTCCCGATGTCTGACGTAGCCAACCGAGGACGAGTCCTAATGCGAACGCACTAATCTCCAGATACCAAAGATCAGGCGCGACGAGCAAAATTAGAAGGTGTGGCATTAGAAAAATGAACGCCTGGACAGCATTGGCTTTCCCGAAAGATAGTTTTCGAAAGAGCGCGCCAGCGATGAGTCCGCGAAAGAGCAACTCTTCCGGAAAGCCGGTAGCGAGTACTCCGTATGCCAACGCATGTCCAATCACCGACCAAGTCGGAGTTACTCCCGCAAACGGGGCGATCATCGAGCCTTTGAATCCACTCGTTCTCGACGCAGCAAAGATTGCTAGGGCTGCGGAGGGAATCGCTGCCACCAAGGCCCAGAGGTAGATGGAACCTTTTCCCACGATCAATCCCAACCTAGCTCGAATGTCCGAGAGCGATCGGCGCGCGCGCCAGCCGAGGATGACTGCCTAAATGAGGGCAGGCACGCTCATCCAGGCGACGTTTTGCGCGATCTGACCGGCGCTCATGAAGTTATGCATTTGATGCTAACGACGCTCGAGCAGCAATTTCGCGAATTCGATTTCGGATTCGGGCGTGCCACCGAACGCGTGTTGCATCGACATGGCGCGTTTGTAGTAGAGGTGCGCGTCGTGCTCCCAGGTGAAGCCCATGCCGCCTAAGACTTGAATGGCATCGGCGGAGACCCGATAGAGTCCGTCGGAGGCGAAGGCTTTGGCCACGATCGCCGCGCGGTGAAACGCCGGTTCATCGCTGCCATCGGCGAGCGCGAGGGCAGAGTAGGCGCCGGAACGTGCGAGCTCTAGACGACTCAGCATGTCGGCTAATAGATGCTGCAGCGACTGAAACGATCCGATGGGGCGATCGAACTGTTTGCGCATCTTGGCGTATTCGGTGGCAACGTCGAGCGCGCGGTCGGCGGCACCGGCAGCGTCGATCACCGTCGCTGCGCGAATGCGATCGATCACCGATTCGAGACGCGCGGTGATGTCGCCCGATCCGATTCGTCGTGCCGGTGCTCCGGACAAGACGACTTCGCCCTGTTTGCGCGTGCCGTCGAGCGTGCCGAGCGCGGAGATCTTCGCGTCTTTGGCTTCGATCGCAAACAGTCCGAGCTCGCTTCCGATCCGCGCTGTCACTAGCAATAGATCGCTGGCCACTGCATCGGGTACGAGCTTGATGCCGTCGATGCGGAAGGTGGCGCCCTCTTTTCGCGCTTCTGCTTCCCTGTTCGCATCGAGCAGCGCCAGGGTCGCGACGCGTTCTCCGCTGGCCAGGCTGGGCAGAAACGCGGCTTGATCGTCGGCTGAGCCGATGGCGCACAGCGCCGCCACCGATGAAACCGCCGACGAAAAGAAGGGACCGGGATGTACCGCGCGGCCCATCTCTTCCAGCACCACGCCCATCTCGGCCCAGCCCAGATCCAGCCCGCCGTATTTCTCCGGCACCAAGATGGCGGTCAGACCGAGCTCGACGACTTGCGCCCACACTTTGTCGGTAGTGCCGCGCGGATCGTCGTACATTTTGCGTACGAACGACGGTGGACACTCGACGCGCAGAAACTTTCGCACTGAGTCGCGCAGCGCCGCCCTCGATTCGGACAGCTTTCGATCGCGCGAGAGCGCCGGCGTGGACGGAACATCGGCTTCGCGCGGCAGTCCGAGACAGCGCGCCGCCAAAATATTCTTTTGTACCTGCGTGGTGCCGGCCGCGATGGTCATCGAGCGGGCGTACAAGCAGTGGTAGGGCCAGTTGCCGCTGATCTCGTACTTTGAGCGATAAAATTGCGCGCGCGGTCCGGCGATCTTGAGCGCCAGCTCGGCCAGCTCCTGCATCAGATACGACCACTCCAGCTTTCCGAGCGGCAAGGTCGCGCCCGGATCCTCGTCGCGCTGAATCGCCTCGAGCGCGCGTTCGGTGAGCAGGCGAATCAGATCGACGCGAACACCCAGCGCCGCCAGCGCCTGACGCACCCACGGCTCTTCGATCTTGCCCAGCTCGCGCGCGAGCGTGACGACGCTGTCCAAATTTTTCTTGAGCTGCGCCGCCAACTTGAGCGTGCCGAGTCGCTCGTGCTTGAGCGTCGACATGGCGATGGCCCAACCGCCGTTGAGCACGCCGACCAAGTTTTCTTTGGGAACGCGCACATCGGTGAGGAAAATTTCGGAGAATCCGCCGTCGCCGGTGATCTCGCGCAGCGGCTTCACTTCCACGCCGGGCGCATGCATGTCGATGATCAGCGCCGAGAGGCCCTTGTGCTTGGCGACCTTCGCATCCGTTCGTACCAGCGCCAGGCAAAAGTGTGCGTCCGGCCCGTAGGTGGTCCAGATCTTCTGTCCGTTGACGACGAAGTGGTCGCCGCCGTCGATCGCTTGCGTTTCCAGTCCGGCCAGATCGCTTCCGGCGTTCGGCTCAGAAAATCCCTGACACCAAATCTCCTCGGCGGTGACCATCTTGGGCAGATAACGTGACTGTTGCGCGGCGGTGCCGGACGAAAGCAGCATCGGTCCGATGTTGAACAGTGCGATCGCGTTCGACGGAACCGGCGCATCTCGTTCGCCCATCACCTGCGCGAACAGAATCTGCTGCGTGGTGGTAGCGTCGCGACCACCATATTGCGGCGGCCATGCCGGAACCGCCCAGCGATGCTCCACCAGCGCCTGATGCCACTTCTTCTGCCAAACTTTGTGCGCAGTCTTGTCGATCGGTTGCGGCGTCAAATGCGCGTCGAGAAATCCGCGCAATTCGTCGCGAAATGCACGATCCGAATCGGAGAGCTCGAAGCTCACGCGGGCTGACCAAACTTTGCGTGTACCGCCTCATAGTCGGTCATGCCGCTCTTCTTCGGCAGCGCATCGACGAACTCCACCACGCGCGGCTTTTTGTAGGACGCGATTAAGTTGCGGCAGTGTTCGATGATCTCGTCGACCGTCGCGCTCTGATTCGGTTTGAGCACCACCACCGCTTTGACGCTCTCTTGCCATTTCTCGTCGGGGATACCCAACACCGCGCAGTCGGCGACCGCGGCGTGTCTCTTCACGCACTGTTCGACTTCGGCGGGATAGACGTTCTCGAATCCCGATTTGATGAGCCTCCCCATCGGTCCGATGAAGGTGAGCGAGCCGTCCTCTTCGCGCCGTCCCAGATCGCCGGTGTGATGCCAGTCGCCGGCTTTTTTTGCGGTCGTCTCGGTCGGACGATTGTGATAGCCGTTCATCATGAGCGGCTCGCGCGCGAGAATTTCGCCCGCCTCGCCGAACGGGAGATCGCTCCCGTCCATGTTGACCACGCGGACTTGCGAAAATGGCGACGGACGACAGCCGAGTGAAGCGATGGTGAGAAGTCCGCCCGCTTCGGTCTGCCCGTAGCCGCCGGCTTTCTTCTGGTCGACGGTGATCATGGCGTTCCACCGGTCGCTGGCAGCGGGCGCGCGCAAACTTTTCAGGTTGTAACGACCTTCGCGATTGCACTCGATGATCTTGTCGAGCATGGGGCCGACCAAGAACGCGCCATTACACTTTTCGCGATCGATGAGCTGACAGATCTGCTCGGCGTCCATGCGTCGCACGAAAACATTTTCGCCTGCCCACAGAAAGGTCGCGGCGGTGTACATGAAGGTGGCGGCGTGAAACAGCGGGCCGCAATTCAGGTAGGTGTACTCAGGGCCAATGTCTTTGATCTTCGAGGTGACCAACCCTTGCATCATCACCGCAGTATGCGAGAGCAGTGCGCCCGATGGCTTTCCGCTGAACGCAGCGGTGTACATGAGCAGCACCGACTCGCTTGGATCGACGTCGAGAGCGAGATCGCGATCAGATGCGCGGGCGAGGCGCTCTTCGTAGTCGCCGCCGTCATGCTGCCACCATTCGGCGCCCGACTTGGCGAGCTCACGCGCCTTGGCAACCGACGCGCCGATCTCCTCGTTCTGCCAAATGACGACCTTCGGCGACAGATCGCTCAAGACGAACGCCAGCTCTTCTGGACTCTGGCGCCAATTGACCGGACAAAAGACCGCGCCGATCTTTGCGCAGGCGAGTAGACCCTCGAGCACGCGATGGCAGTTTTGCCCCAGCCAAAGCAGGCGATCGCCGCCGACGAAACCCACTTGCGTGAGCGCATTGGCCAGTCGATTTACCCGTGTGTCGAATTCGGGAAAGCTGATGCGCGCGTCGCCGCAAACCAGTGCGACTTTTTGCGGATGGCTGCGTCGGTGCTCGCGTAGAACGTCGCCGAGCGTCATCGCGTGAAGGCGATCCATGGCTGTTACTGTAGTACTACTTGGTCACTTTTTCACCTGCTGCGAGCGTCGATCTTGGCAAGCGCGCGGCGCGGACTTCTATGATAAAACCATGGGCATGCGCATCCTGCCCGAGGTCACTCCGGCGACCGCGTCGTTTTGGCGCAGTGGTGCCGACGGCAAGCTGCGCATCCTCAAATGCGCCGACTGCGCGCAGTTCGTTCATCCGCCCGCGCCCAGTTGCCCCTTTTGCATGGCCGGCAAGTTGAGTCCCGAAGTGGTGAGCGGACGCGCCAAAGTGATCACCTTTACGCTCAACCATCAGCGCTGGTCGCCGTTAGATGACGCCAAAGTTCCGTACGCGATCGCTGTAGTGGAGCTGGACGAGCAAAAAGATCTACGTCTGATGACCAACATCGTCGGCTGCGCACCGGAAAATGTTCGTACCGGAATGACCGTGCGCGTGACGTTTGAAAAAGCGGACGACGTCTATCTTCCGATGTTCGAACCATGTTGATGGCCAAGTCGGCGGTCATCGGTGCGGGTGCGTCCGATATTGGGCGGCGGCTCAATCGCGATCCGATGGCGCTCACGCTCGAGTCGTGCACGCGCGCGATCGAAGACGCCGGGCTCAAGCGGGAGGACATCGATGGGGTTGCGGCCTATCCGGGCAACATCGTGGCGCCGGTTGGATACGGCGGTCCGCAGATTTCGGAAGTGCAAGACGCGCTGCGGCTTTCTCTCAACTGGTCTTCTTCGGGACTGGAGTCGACCGGACAGCTCGGTCCGCTCATCAATGCGGCGCTGGCGGTGCAGAGTGGGATTTGCAATCACGTGCTCTGCTACTGCACGACGTGGGAGTCGACCGCGCAGGGATTGGCGTCGAAGAGCGGCGTCAAACCGGTTGGCGATCGCGCGACCGGACAGTTCGCGTTCATGCTGCCGTTCGGTGCGCACTCGCCGGCGAATTGGACCGCGCTCTACGCACAACACTATTTCGATGAGTTTGGAACCACGCGTGAAGAGCTGGCGCAAATTGCGCTCACCGCGCGCGCGAACGCAGGAAAAAATCCCAAGGCGGTCTATCGCGATCCACTCACGCTCGACGGATATCTCGCCGCGAAGATGATCTCCACGCCGCTTTCGCTCTACGACTGTGACGTTCCGGTCGATGGCAGCATCGCGGTGATCGTCTCGCGTGCGGATGCGGCGCGAAAAAGGCCCGCACTCGAGATCGAATCGATCGGCTGCGCGATGCGCGGACGTCCGTCTTGGGTCGACTTCGATGACCTCTCGACCATGGCCATGCGCGATGCGGGCAAAATGCTCTGGGAAAAGAGCACGCTTAAACCGAGCGATGTCGATGTCGCTGAGCTGTACGACGGGTTCAGCATCTTCACGCTCTTTTGGCTGGAAGCGCTCGGCTTCTGCAAAAAGGGCGAAGCGGGCGCGTTCATCCGAGATGGAAAACGGATCGCGCTCGACGGAGCGCTCCCACTCGCGACTGGCGGCGGACAACTTTCAGCCGGACGATTGAATGGTTACGGACTGCTTCATGAAGCCTGCATTCAATTGTGGGGCGACGGCGGCGAGCGCCAAGTGAAGAAGCAGCCGAAAGTCGGGTTGGTGGCGTCGGGTGGCGGGCCGTTCGCCGGATGTCTGCTTTTGCAGCGCGCCTGATCTCTCTCTCTCTATTTTTTCGGCGCGACCAAGACCTGCATCGACTCGGTGATGTCGGCGGGATGCGTGGGATGCTCGAAGTCGCCGATGTTGCCCCAAGAGGAGGCGACATCTTCGACGCTGAACGGTCCGCCGAAATGTTTTCCGGCCGCGCGTTCCCAACGCAACTTCGCCACGAAGCCGCCGCCCACTTCGAATAGCTGTCCGGTGTCGGAGCAGCTCTCATGACAGAGATAGGCAACCAGGGGCGTCACATATTCGGGTTTGAGCTGCGCCAACATTTCGGGCGGCATGATCGTCTCGGTGAGTCGTGACGCGGCCACTGGCGCGATGGCGTTTACGCGCACATTGTTCTTCGCGCCTTCGACCGCGAGGGTTCGCGTAAATCCGTAGAGCCCAAGCTTGGCGGCGGAGTAGTTGGCTTGGCCAAAGTTGCCGTAGATGCCGGCGCCCGAGGTGGTCATGATGACGCGTCCGAAACCCTGCTCGCGCATGTGTGGCCACGCGGCGTGGGTGACGCGAAAGCTCCCGAGAAGATGGACGCGCTGAATCAGCGTCCAGTCGTCGTCGGTCATTTTGACGAAGGACTTGTCACGCAAAATTCCGGCGTTGTTGATGACGATGTCGATGCGTTTGTAGGTGTCGAGCGCGGTCTGCACGATCTTGGCGCCGTCCTCGACCGAGTCGAAGTTGGCGACCGCTTCGCCGCCGGCGGCTTTGATTTCGTCGACGACTTTTTGCGCGGGCGTGTTGTCTTTGCCCGCGCCGTTGCGATCGCCGCCGAGGTCGTTGACCACGACTTTGGCGCCGCGCTTGCCGAGCTCGAGTGCGTGAGAGCGTCCGAGGCCGCCACCTGCGCCGGTTACGATTGCGACTTTCCCGTCAAATCGGAGTTGGTTTGCCATTCCATTTCTATACTCCGGGCGCGTCACCTGTCGCAACAGTCAACAACCGGCGTCGCGCGGATCTCGATGTCGCCCGTACCGATGTCCGAGAAGACGCGATCTTTGAAGAAGCCTGAGCACTCGCGCATTTCTTTCTTGGTGAGTCGGGCGCGCGACATGTCGGGAATCGCTTCGATCTGTTTAGCGCCGCTCGGCAACCTGAGCCACGCAACAAACCAGCCGTCTTTGTCGGTCCACGCCGACTCGCCATCTCCAACGGCTTCCTTCGCTTCATCTGCCCACTGAAGCTCGAGCTGACTGGGCGGGTGAATGATCTTCGGATCGAGCTGACCCCACACGCGCACCAGCCGGTCGGTCGATCGGGCCGCGCCGCTTTCTTTGAAGGTTGCGTCGATGCCGCGAAGCTTGAGCGCGCGTGCCATTTCCGCTGCCGCTTCTTTGGTTTTCAAAATCCCGTGCACCAGCACGAACCAACCAGGTCGCAGGTTTGCCAGCAGACGACTGTCGAGCGGAGTCGCCTCGATGCCCTGTTTCCGAAGTTGTCCGGCGCGCTCGGCTGCCGGCTTTTCCTTTATGAAACTTTCGCTNNCCAGCCATCCGGGCACCGATGTGGGATTGAACGACGCGTGTTCGATGGTCGCGCTTTTTGCCTCGTCGGCGTGGACGTACGCCGCCAGCAAGAGCGACGAGAACATCATGAACGCGCGACAATACATTTGTGTATACTGCCCTCGCGCTAAGAGGAATCCAACGTGGAACTGCACTACTCGGACTCAGACGAGAAATTCCGCAAGGAGCTGCGCTCCTGGCTAAAAGATTCGGTACCCGCGCACGGCAAAGCACCGCCGATGCACGACTGGGCTGCGCGCCGCGATTACGACACCCGCTGGCAGCGAAAAATGTTCGAAGCCGGTTATGCCGGCGTCGGTTGGCCACGCGAGCAGGGCGGCATGGGTGCGCCGGCCGCCACACAGCTGGTCTATTACGAAGAGCTGGCGCGCGCGCGTGCGCCGCACATCGGCG
>PLXG01000474.1 GCA_003153195.1 Myxococcales bacterium | reverse complement strand
GGAAGTGCCGCACCCGTGGTGCGGCCTCACGGCGCCGCCAGACGTCGCCGACGCGTCCGAAGGGCGCTCGCGAAACATGCGGTGCGGAGCGAATCAGGCCCGTAGGACGTGCCGCACGAACGTGCATCCTCACGTCGCCGATGACGCAGCACACTCGGCAAGCCTTATGCAGTACAGGAAGTTCAGCGAGCACACACATGAGCCAAAAGAACATGACTGGAAGTGGACTACTCAAGCGTGGAACTGTCGTTCTCATCACGGGTGGAGCTGGGTTTCTCGGCTCTCATCTCGCGCACGCCCTCATCGGCGCAGGCGCGAAAGTGCGGGTGCTCGACGATCTGTCCTGCGGGGGCCCTCAGCGATTGATGGGACTCGGCAGCTCGATTGAGCTTCTCCGCGGCGATGTACGGAACCCGATCGCGGTGCAGAGCGCCATGCGCGGCGTCACGGCGGTGGTCCATCTGGCGGGCGTGCCCAGCACGTCTGACCTGATGCGGGCGCACGAGGTCAAGGTCGGCGGCGCGCTTCACATTCTTTCCAGCGCCCGGGCACTGCCGTCACGCGAGCGACCGCGAATTCTGCTGATCAGCTCGGGCTCGGTGTATGGCAGACAATCCTCCTTCGCGCTTCACGAGGAGCTACCGACGATGCCGCTCACCAGTGAGGGCGTGCTCTGCCTCGCGGTTGAACACCTGGGACGCGTTTTCCGCGAAGTTCACGGTGTGCCGGCCTTGAGCTTGCGAATGTTCCGCGCGTTTGGTCCCGACGAGACCCTCGATCGCGCCGACGCCAGCGTGGTGCTGAAGTTCATTCGCGCAGCGCTCGACGGTCGCTCACCGGCGATCCTTGGCGACGGCCAACAGACGCGCGACCTCATCTACATCGAAAATGCAGTGACCGCGCTGGTGCAGGCGATCGCGCAGCCGGAGCTCCCTGCCTTCGACGTCATGAACATCGGATCGGGCGAAGCGGTCACCATGAACTTCCTTTGGACATTGGTGCTCGAGCTGTGTGGCAAGCGGCGCATGGCCATCGAACCCACCTTCGTGCCGGCCCCCACCTGGGAGCTCAAGAATTCGCGCGCTCAGATCGCACGCGCTTGTCGCGCGCTCGATTGGGCACCCACCATTCGGCTGCGAAATGGGTTGGCCAAAACCATCGAGCATTTCTTGGCGCTGCGCGAAGGCGATTCGTCCTCTTGGTTCGGCCCGCCCGACGAGCTTCTGACCCGTGCCCGGCGCTCGACACCACCGCCGCAAATTCCCGACGATGGGCTCATCCTCTCGGAGGACGACATCATCGAGGACAATCCGCGCCCGCTGCAGCTCGAATGGGTCGCGTCGGCCGCCGACTGACATGAGCGTCGGAGCGACTCACGCTACAGTGCCGGCGGGCGCAGGGACCCCTCTCTCCGACGTCCGTGCGTTCGATCTCATGTCGCGCGAGTGGGACGAGCTCAGAGGGCGGGTCGGCAAGAGCACGCCCTTCACCGCGCCCGATTGGTTTGGCGCCTTGGCTACGGTCGCACCGAAAGATCTTCGGTTGTACTCGGTGCGCCACGGCTTGGCGCTGGAAGCGGTGGCGCCACTTCATCTGGTAAACCGTTCGCTCTCGGGACTGCCATGCGTTGCGCTCGAATCGCTGTCTGACGATCACTCGCAGCGCTTCGATCTTCTGGCTGCGAACGACGGCGCGCTCGAGCAGCTCCTCGACCTCACGCTCGAAGATCCGAGCTGGGATGTGCTCATTCTGCGCGACGTACTCGAGCACTCGAGCGCCGATCGCTTGGCCGGAATCGCCAAGGCGCGCGGCTTGCCCACGGGGTCTTGGTCGAGCTCGCGATCGC
This sequence comes from Myxococcales bacterium, assembly GCA_003153195.1. GTDB lineage: Bacteria > Myxococcota_A > Polyangia > Palsa-1104 > Palsa-1104 > PALSA-1153. The sequence goes on along the minus strand of PLXG01000474.1, from coordinate 23,281 downwards.
CGTTCTTGCCGCTTCCTGCCGACGGAGACGCGCTCGATCGCGCACTCTCGAGTAAATTTCGCGCGAACCTGAGACGTCGTGCCAAGCATCTCGAGGAGGAGCTCGGCTCCCTTTCGCTCGAGCGCATCGACAGCGAAGTCGGTCTGGAGGCGGCGCTGCAGGATGGCTTTCGGCTGGAAGCCGACGGCTGGAAGGGCGCGGCGCAGTCGGCCATCCTGTGTGATCCGCAGTTGACGGCACGTTATCGCGCGATCGCCCAGCAGGCTGCGCAAAACGGAGAGCTGTCGCTTTACTTTCTGCGCGCCGGCGATCGCCGCATCGCATTTCATTTCGCGCTGGAGAAGGGTAGCATTTATTATCTACTCAAGCCCGGCTTCGATTCGTCCTTGGCTCGCTTCGGCCTCGGTCATCTGCTGGTCCACTTCGTCGCCAAAGATTTGATCGCGCGTAGCGCGACTGAGCTCGACTTTCTCGGAGACGAGATGGAATGGAAGAGCGAATGGACCACTCGGGTGCGGCAACACGAGTGGAAGTTCATCTTTCGACCCACCGTCGGTGGAAAGCTGCTCCGCACCTGGAAGTTCGAGGTGGCGCCACGATTGAAGGCCGAGTGGGACCACCTTCATCCGCGAGCGCACGATGGCGCTTAGCATTCCCGAGCTCCCCACCTTCGATCCCTTTTCCATGGGCCATTCCGCCACCGCCCTGCCCTTTCCGTTCGATCGGGACGAAAGGCACGTCGCCAGCTGGTTCTATCTGGCGCGAGCGGGGGTCCATCGCGCGACCTGCGCGCTCACCCGCACGCGAAAAAATGTCGTCATGCCCAGCTATCACCACGGCGTCGAGGTCGAGGCGGTCAAACAGGCGGGCGCCAAGATTTCTTTTTACCGGGTCGATCGCAACATGCAGATCGACGTCGAGCACGCCATCTCGCAGGCGGTGGCGACCAACGCTGCGATCATCTATGTCACGCATTACGTCGGCTTTGCCCAACCGATCGCTGAGCTACGGGCCTGGTGCGACGCCCACGAAGTGGCGCTCATCGAAGACTGTGCGCTGGCGCTCTTTTCGCGCGATGAGCGCGGACGTTGGTTGGGATCTTTGGGGGATGCAGCGATCTTTTGTCTCTATAAGACCCTTCCCGTCCCGCACGGAGGGCTGCTGGTGACTCCCTCTTCTTGGAGCGACGAGGACGAAGCTGCGCTCGAGCCAGCGCCAGTCTGGTCGACCGTGCGCCATCTGGGGGGTCTCGGACTTGCACACCTCGCGCTGCGTGTACCTCCTGTGGGCGCGATTTTCCGGAAGATCTCGCGCAGGCTTTCGCGAAGAGTCGACCGAGTGGTGCCCAATGTTCAGACCGGCACCATGCGAATTCGGCCAGGCGATCTGACGCGCGCCGCCTCGCCCCTCATCCCGCTTTTGCTCGCGCGCACCGACGTGTCGCAGGTGATCGCGCGACGACGACGGAACTTTCGACGGCTGGCGGAAGCGCTGGCGGACGATTTTCCGCTCATCGGTTTTCCACTGCGTCCCGGGGTGTGTCCGCTTTTCTTGCCGGTTCGCGTCGCCGATAAGGAGGATCTGCATCGCGCACTTCATGCGCACGGTGTGTATTCAGTAGACTTTTGGTCGTCGGGCGACGACACCTGCGATTTGTCGCTCTTTCCAGAAGTCGCGCAGCTTCGGCGTGAAGTGCTCGAGCTGCCATGCCATCAGTCGCTGACCGACGAAGACGTCGATCGTATGGCACACATCGTGAAGCAACTCGCCCTGCATGCTGACCGCGCGCCCGCTACCGGGACTCTCGATCGACACGCTCACCGACGAGCTGTCTGATTCCTGTGTGCTTTTTGATCGCTTGCTGGACGAGCGAGCGCCGGGCGCACCCTTTCAGACGTTCGAATGGATTTCCTCTTGGTGGGAATCTCGTTCACCCGGAAGGAGCCCGGTTGTCCTCCTAGCCCACGACCGAGGAGTGCCCAAGGGGCTCCTGCCGCTTTATCTCGAGTCGGGCGCGTTCGACGGACAACACTTGCGCCTCATGGCCGATGAAGAAGTGGGCGCCGATTACATTGGAGTGATCGCGCAGCCGAGCGATCGCGCTCGAGTGAGTGCGGCATTCGCTGAATATCTGGCTAGTAGGAATGAGCAGACGCCGATCTTGGATGGCCTCGAGGCCGACGATCCGCTGGTGGCCGCCCTGGCGCAGGCCGGCGCGCTGGTCGAGCCGAGGTATCTCTGTCCGCGAATCAATTTGTGCGGCAGCTTCACCGACTACTTGAACGAGCGTCCCGATGGAACCGGGCATCAGTGGCAACGCCGGTTGAAATGGCTCGAACGCCAAAACGGCTTCGAGCTCCGCTGCGAGACTGCCCCCGACGCGGTCGCGCAGTCGATGGAAACGCTGTTCGCCCTCCACGACGCGCGCTGGAATCTCGGCGAAGGATCCGAGGCTTTCACCGCGCCCTGGATCTTCAACTTTCATCGTCGCACCGCTCGAGCGCTCGCTGAGCGGGGCTGGGTTCGCATCTATTCACTGAGCGTCGACGGCCAAGTGCGTGCCATCCTCTACGGCTTTCGTCACGGCGATCGCTTCGCGTTCTTTCAATCGGGTCACGAGCCCACTTGGCGCAAGCGATCCGTCGGAACCGTTCTCCTCGGACACGTCATCCGCTGCTGCTTCGAAGAGGGTCTCACCGAGTTCGATTTTCTCCACGGCTCCGAGCCGTACAAGCAGCTGTGGTCGAACGGCGCGCGTCACACCGTACGGGCACGAATGAACCGCACCGGTTTGCGCCCTCTCATCTCGTCGACCACTCGACGGATTTATCACCAGAGCAAGCAGCTCCTTCCGGAGAGCGCGCTTCGTTACGCACGGCGGGCGCGAAAATATTTACGGCGATGGGGAGAATCCACGTGAGCTTGAATTCGATCGTGCGCTCGATGGTGAAGGCGACCTTGGCGAAGACGTTCAATCAGACGCCGCTCTTGCGCGGCTTGCGCAGCATTCGGCGGCGGGCGATTGGGCCGACCATTCACATCCTCGCCTATCACCGAGTGGTCGAGAAGCTTCCCGACTCGAGCACGCCGTGGACCAACCCGGCGCTCTGCATCTCCTCTGATTCATTTCGCAGGCAGATGGAGCAGGTGCGAAATGAATTTCACGTTCTCTCGCTCGCCGATGCACTGGCCGCGCTCAAAGGACAGATTGGCCTCGACAAGGATGCTTGCGTGATCACCTTCGACGACGGATATCGCGATGTGATTCTGCGCGCCGATCCGATCTTGCGTGCGCTCGAACTTCCCGCCGCCACCTTCGTTCCCACCGCGCTGGCGGGCGCGTCGACCTATCTCCTGCACGATCGACTTTTCGCGGCGCTCAGCTTGGCCACCGACGGTCAATCGAACGGGCTCGCCGGGCTCACCGAGCTCACTGATCTGCTTATCCGCACACTTCCCGATCAGTCGCTGCGCCAGACGGTGGAGGCGCTGGAGGAGCGCTTTGGTCCCGCCACACTCGATGAAGGCGCGCAGGTGCTCTCGCCGACTGAAATTCGTTCCCTCGCGAAAAGCGGCTGGGAGATCGGCTCTCACACCACCGAGCACGTCGCGCTCACGCACGAATCTCCCGAGCGGGTAAAGCGAGAGCTCACCGAATCGAAAGCGGCCATCGAATCGTGGACGGAAAAGCCGTGCCGCTTCTTCGCCTACTGTAACGGGCTGCACGACTCGAACGTAGTCGAGCTTCTCTATCAATGCGGGTACGAAGGCGCGGTCACCACCCTTGACCGGCTCAACCAATATGGCGCCGATCCCATGAAGCTCGGCCGCAAGACGCTGTGGGAAGGTCACGTGCGGAGCCCGCTCGGCAACTGGTCGTCCGATATTTCGGCGGCCCATCTTCACGATCTGTTCGGCGCACTCGGTCTGACGTCGCCGGTGGAGGTTCGTCCATGAGCTCACGTAAAACAGGGTCGGCCGTATGTGCGCTCGGCGCGCTGATCCTCTTCATCGCCATCGTCTACGCCAATCCGGGCAACTGGTTCGACGGCACGGACACCATTCCGTTCGCCAAGATCGCCGCGGCCTTCGCGCTGGTCGCGCTGGGCTGTTCGTGCCTTCTCTACAATCGCTCGCTGCGCATCGGCGGCGGGATCGGGCTCATGCTCACCGCGCTGTTCGCACTGGTCGGACTTTCCGCCGCCTGGTCTTTTTGGCCGTCGCTCACCGTCGACGCATTTCTGGACGGCCTCAAATATCTCGCCATCTTTTTCCTGATCGTCAACGTCGTCGACAGTCGCGATCGACTGGCGCGCATCGTCCAAACCGTCGCCTGGGTCACGCTCATTCCGGCCATCGGCGCCATCGTCTCGCACGCACGCGGACAATATCTGGTGGAAGGAGATCGCGCATCCTGGATTGGCATCTTCGGCAATCCCAACGATCTCGCCTATCACATGGTGGTCGGCATCGCGCTGACCATGGCGGCCCGCGAGGCGGCGCAGACGCGCACCATGCGCTTGGTCTATTTGGCAATGCTGATTCCCATGGGACTGACCATTCTGCTCACCCAATCGCGCGGCGGTATGATCTCTGCCGGCGTGGTGGTGGCGCTGTGGGTAGCGCGCTCGCTCAAACATGCACCGGCGGTGATCGGTCTCGTCGTCAGCGTGGGATGCATTCTGTACTTGGCGCCGCGAGATCCGTGGAAGGCGCGCTCGGAAACCAGCGTCGCGTTCGGCGAAGACGTCTCCGCTGCCGGTCGCGTCGACGCCTGGCGCACCGGCCTCAACATGCTCGCCGAGCGTCCGCTCACCGGCGTTGGCTCCGGCGCGTTCATGGTCGCATGGCCCACCTTCGCACCAGGTGACGTCGGGCCGGCCCGCACCGAGCACAACACCTTCATTCAAATGGCGAGCGAGCTGGGAATTCCGGGGTTGGCACTGTTCCTGGCGGCTTTCATCGCAGGAGCGCTGGGGCTTTCGCGTGCGACCAAAGTACCCCAGCTCAAGCCCTACGCACGCGGAATTCAGTGCGGATTGGCTGGCTTCGCAGTCTGCAGCCTCTCCGGCGGATTGGCTTGTACCTGGCCGCTCTATCTGCTCCTCGGAGTTTCAGCGGCAACCAGTCGACTGGTCGAGCCACAAAGGCAGATGGTGAAGCCCTTGCGATCACCGGCGCCACTCTCGGCCGTGCGGGCCGCGTAGATGTGCGGCATCTACGGATTCGTATCGGCACGCGGCGATCTAGGCCACCCGCTCGAAGTGGCGTCGATTCTCACCGGGATGGATCGCTCCATCGTCCACCGTGGCCCCGACGACACCGGCACCTATTTCGACGGCGCCTGTGCCATGGGAATGCGCCGACTCTCGATCATCGATCTGGCCGGCGGGCGTCAACCGATCTGCAACGAGCGCAAGAATCTGTGGGTCGTCTTCAACGGCGAGATCTACAATTACCGGGCGCTGCGGAGCGATCTGATCGCGCGCGGCCATACGTTTACGACCTCCTCCGACACTGAGATCTTGGTGCACTCTTATGAAGAGCGCGGCGGCGACCTGTGCAAAGAGCTGAACGGAATGTTCGGCTTTGCGATCTGGGATCGCGAGACCGAGACGCTCACCTTGGCGCGCGATCGACTCGGCATCAAGCCGCTCTACTACGCGGTACTGGACGATCTGATCCTATTTGGCTCCGAGATGAAATCGCTGCTGTTTCATCCAGCGCTTAGTGCCGAGCTCGATCCCGGCGCCTACTCGCACTATCTGTCGTTCGGCACCACCTCCCGCGACCAGTCGATCTTGCGCGGCGTCCGCAAGCTCGAGCCCGGACACATCCTTCGCTATCGCCGAGGTGAGGTATCGATCACGCGTTATTGGCGACCGGAAGACCATAGCGATCTTCACGCAGACATCAGTGAAGACGAGGCAGCCGAGCAAGTTCGGTCGGCCATTCGTTCCGCGGTCGAGCTTCAGCTCATCGCCGACGTTCCGGTGGGCGCGTTCCTCTCCGGTGGAATCGATTCGGCCACGGTGGTCGGCACCATGTCCGAGCTTGGCGTCACGCCGAAGACATTTTCCATCGGATTCGACGAGCCAGAGTTCGACGAGCTCTCCTATGCTCGACAGATCGCGCGCCGCTTCGGCACCGACCACCACGAGCTGGTGGTGAAACCTGACGCCTGGGCGCTCGCCGAATCGCTGGCCTGGCACCTCGACGAGCCGTTCTCCGATGTGAGCGCGATTCCCACCTATCTAGTATCCAAACTGGCCGCGTCTCAGGTGAAGGTTGCGCTGTCCGGCGACGGCGGCGACGAAATCTTCGCCGGATATGAGCGCTATGCGCGCGCGCTCAAAGAAGCAGCCTGGTTCGATCGAATTCCCTCGACCGGACGCACCCTCCTCGGTCGAATTTCTAGCTGGCTTCCCAATGTCGCGCCGGGCAAGGGCTACCTGCGACACATGTCGCTCGATCCGTCTTCGCGATTCCTCGACGGAGAATCGCTCTTCTCACCGGCACATAAGCGCGCCTTGGCCGGGGACGCGCTCGGCGACGTGGAAGACCCGTTTCTAGAGCGCGTGCGCGAGTTGGCGAAGCTGGGCGGCGATTCGCTCACCAAGCTACAGCTCAACGACACGCTCAACTACCTCCCGCTCGACATCTTGACCAAGGTCGATCGAATGACGATGGCCCATTCGCTCGAGGCGCGGCCGCCGTTTCTCGATCACCGCTTGGTGGAGTTGGCCTTCTCACTGCCGAGCCGGCTCAAGCTGCGCGGTGGACTGTCGGCGCCGACGCAAAAGTGGATTCTCAAGCGTGCGATGTCCGATCTTTTGCCGGACGAGGTTCTCAATCGACCCAAGCGCGGATTCGCCGTGCCGATCGTCCGCTGGTTTCGCGGCGCGCTGAAAAACTCGGTGCGCGATCTACTTCACGATCGCGTGACCCGCGAGCGAGGTCTGCTTCGCATCGACGCGGTGGACGCCATCTTCGATGAGCACGTGAGCGGACGACGCGATCAGAGTCTACAGCTGTGGGGTCTGTGCATGTTCGAGCTCTGGTGTCGTCAGGTGCTCGACAAGTCGTACGCGCTCGCCCGAGAAACCACCGTTCCACTGGAAAAGGTGGCTTATGTCTGAACCGATGGCGGTGCTCCATCTCATCGACTGTCTCAACATCGGCGGCACCGAGCGACAAATGCTGGAGCTCTTGCGCCGCACCGATCGCGCTCGCTACCGACCTCTTTTGGCCTGCTTCAAGCGCGGCGGACATTTGCAATCGGCGCTGCAAGAGATCGGCGTGGAGCCGATCGAGGTGCCGCTCAAGGGCGCGCTGTTTCAACCCAACACGATCTTCCAAATTCGGCGGCTGGCGCGCATCTGTGAAGAGCAGAACGTGCGCGTGCTGCACGCCCACGACTTTTACGCCAACGTGATCGCGGTTGCGCTGGGAAAGTGGGCAAAAATTCCGGTAATCGTCAGCCGACGCGATCTGGGACATTGGCTTTCGCCCGCCAAACAGAAGATGCTTCGCTTCGCCTGTCACTTCGCCGACCGCGTGCTCGCCAACGCTGAGGCGGTGGGCGAACGATATTTGACCGTCGAAGGCGGCGATCGCGAAAAACTGTGCGTCATTCCCAACGGAATCGACATCGCTCGATTCGATGAGCTTGGCCTCGAGCTGCCATCGATGGCGGGCGACACGACATCCGATCGAAAAAAATCTTTCCCCCGAATTATTACCGTCGCGTCGATGAACCTACGCGACAAGGGTCACTCCGATCTGATCGAAGCCGCAAAATCACTGCGCGACCACGACGTCAACTTCGAATGGTGGCTGGTCGGCGACGGCTCGCTCCGACCCGAGCTGGAACAGCGCGCGCGTACCGAATCGCTCAATCTTCGTTTCCTCGGACGCAGAACCGATGTTCCACGCCTGCTGAAGCATTCCGATCTACTGGTTCACCCGTCATGGGCAGAAGGATTTCCTAACGCCATCTTGGAAGGGATGTGCGCCTCCCTGCCGGTGGTCGCCACCCGCGTCGGCGGCGTGCCGGAGCTGGTGCGCGACGGTGAGACGGGATTTCTCGTCGAGCCCAAACAACCGATGCAGATCGTGAGCGCGATCGAGCGCCTCCTGGCCGATCGAGCGAACGCTGTCGCGATGGGTGCACAGGGTCGCCGCGCCATCGAAGCGCACTACACTCTCGACCGAATGGCCAGCTCGGTAGAGCAGCTGTACGACGCGCTGTCGGGCGCAGCAAAGGAATCGGAAGTTCTTCTCGATTGCCCTCAACCGTCCGCTGAATAGTATTTCGTTCGCTCATAACCCTCTGAAACTCCCGCGCGACGATCGGCACGGCGCTCGCATCTCCAAAGTCGCGGAGGCATTCGCATGTGTGGCATCGCCGGACGAGTGAATCGATCGCGTCCCGTTCTTCGAGAAGAGATCTTTCGAATGACCGCGGCGCTCGAACATCGAGGCCCGGATGATTGCGGCTATCATCTGCGACCGCGTGTAGGTCTCGGACATCGCCGCCTCTCCATCATCGACTTGGAAGGGGGCAAGCAGCCGCTCGCCAACGAAGATGGCTCGGTTTGGATCGTCTTCAACGGCGAGGTGTACAACCACGTCGAGCTTCGCCGCGAGCTTCAGCGTTGCGGCCACAGTTTTCAGACCCATTCGGACACCGAAGCGATCGTTCACGCCTACGAAGAGTGGGNNCGGTTGGGCATCAAGCCGCTCTACTACAGCCTGCTCGGCGGCGATTTGGCGTTCGCCTCCGAGATGAAAGCGCTCACCCTCCTCTCCGAGGTGGATCGCGACATCGATGATCGCGCCTTCGACGCCTATTTGACCCTGCGGTACGTCCCAGCGCCGCTTACCATGCTACGAGGTGTTCGCAAGCTCCCCCCCGGCCACGTGCTCACCTTTCGCGCCGGTGAAGTATCGATCAACCGCTATTGGGATTTGGCCGACGCTCCCATCGATCCAGTCCCTCCCACGGAAGTGGAAGCGGCGTTCGAGCTGCGCTCGCGCATCGATGATGCCACCCGCATGCGCCTCATGAGTGAAGTTCCGCTAGGCGCATTTTTATCGGGCGGAATCGACTCCGCGTTCATCACCTCTTCGATGAAAAAAGAGCGGCGAACGGGCGCCATCGACACCTTCTCCGTTGGATTCAGCAACAGCGATTGTGACGATCAGGCGGACGACGAGCTGGCCGCGGCTCGATCGTCAGCGCTGAGCTTGGGCACCGTTCACCACGAGCTCCGCATCAGCGAACAAGAGGTACAGGACGAGCTACCGCGAATCCTCTGGCATCTCGACGAGCCGATCGCTGACACCGCCGCCATCCCGCTCTATTTTCTTTCTCGCCACGCCAAGTCGCACGTCACGGTGGTGCTCTCCGGCGAAGGTGCCGACGAGGCGCTCGGCGGATACGGAATGTATGCGCGAATGTTGCGCATCGAAAACCTGAAGCGCAGCGGACGAGGCGTCTGGGAAAATCTCTCCCAGATGGCCGGACTGCTTCCGAGCGGCCGAGTAAAACGCGCCGTCTCAATGCTGTCGCCGCTCGAGACCAACTATCGCGGAATCTCGCGCGCCTTCGACGGCGATCTGGCGAAACGATTGACTGGGCGCGATCCGATCGAAACGGCTCGTCAGTTGCTCGCTCCTCATTGGGAGCGCACGCGCGACATGTCTCCGCTCCGTCGCATGCTCTATCTCGACTGCAACGTCTGGTTGCCTGACGATCTCCTGGCCAAGGCAGACAAGATGACCATGGCGCATGGGCTCGAGCTACGCGTTCCATTTCTCGATCACCAGCTCATCGAGTACGCCTGGTCGCTACCGGATGAAATGAAGGTGCAAGGGGGCGTCGGCAAGCAGGTTCTTCGCCGAGCGGCGCAAGGACGGTTGCCCGAAGAGATTCTGACGCGGAAGAAGCGCGGGTTCACCACACCGGCGCGAGCCTGGCTCTCGGGAGCGATGCGCGCTTCGGTGGAAGATCTACTGCGCAGCAGCGACGGGCTGGCTCGTGAACGACTGTCGCGGCGCGAAGTGGAGCGTCTCCTCGACGATCACGCGCACGGCGCTAACCTCACCAGCGAATTGTGGGCGCTCTATTGCCTCGAGGTTTGGCATCGACAACTGCCGCCGGCGGTTTCTCGAGAGCCCCTGCTTCGCATCGCACCGGACGAAACCGAGATCGAACCTATTGCGCTCGCGAGCGCTGGAGCAAACGCATGAGCTTACCTGACGCACCTCACTTTGAAGGCCGCGACATCGTCTGTTTCGCCAACGACTGGTCGGGCGATCCGCTCTCCAAGAAGCACGTGATGCGGCGTCTGGCACGGCACAACCGCGTCTTGTGGGTGAACTCCCTCGGGAATCGCGCACCTCGGGCCACCGCTCGCGATCTCAGTCGCGTGTTCGAAAAATTGCGCCGTTTCGCTGGCGGACTCACGCAGGTCGAGCCCAACATTCACGTCATCTCGCCCTTGGCGGTGCCGATCTATCGTTCGGCGATCGTCCGCCGGGTCAATCAATGGATCGTGGGCGCCACTGTGCGCGCAGCCATGGCCCGACTGGGGTTCAAGCGGCCCATCGTCTACACCTTCGTTCCCGCGTCGGCATGGGTGGCGCGCGAGCTCGGGGCCGAACAGGTAATCTACCACTGCGTCGACGAATATTCTGCGTTCGATGGTGCGGGCCCGGAGATCGCTCGCTTGGAGGCAGAGCTGATCGAGAAGAGCGATCTGGTGATCACCTGCTCGGAGCCGCTGGAGCGAGAAAAATCGGCGCTTCACCCGCGCACGGTTCTCATTCGTCACGGTGTCGAGTACGGCCACTTTTCGCGCGCGCTCGAAGAAGCGGTCCCCGACGAGATCGCCCGGCTCCCGAAGCCGGTGCTCGGATTTTTCGGACTGCTCGCCGAGTGGGTCGATCTCTCGCTCCTGGCCGACATCGCAGAGGCGTTTCCCCACGGATCGCTGGTGCTGGTGGGTGAGATCAACAACGCCAACGTCGCCGGATTGGCGCGATTGACTGCGCTGCCGAACGTGCACCTGCTCGGCCGTCGGCCCTATCAGGATCTCCCCTCCTATTGTCACGGTTTCGACGTGGCGCTCTTACCGTTCGTCAAAAACGATCTGACCGAGAAGGCGAGCCCGCTCAAGCTTCGCGAATACCTGGCCGCCGGTCTGCCGGTGGTCGCCACGCGAATTCCCGAAGCGGAGTCGCTCGTTCACTACGGCGTCAAGGTGGCCGATGACTCCGCCGGATTCATCACCGCGATTCGGCAGTGGATCGGAGAGGGTGCGGGTCTCAGCCGCGCCAGGTCCGAAGGAATGGCAGGGGAAAGCTGGGATGCCAAGGTGGCCGAAATTGAACGAAACCTATTGAGCCTGTGAGGTGAACCATGACCATTGATCTTTCCACGTTGCGCGATATACCGCTGTTCGCGTCGCTCAAGACCGAGTCGAGCACGACCTCCGCGGGCGAAGGAGCACCGACGGGAACGTTCACCTTGGCGGGCACGCAAGAGGTGACCCATCCGCGCGGCACGGTGATCCTACGCGCCAACGAGCCGTCGCACTCGGTCTGCATCGTTCGAGAAGGCGGCGTGAAGGAGACGCAATCCACTCCCGAAGGCAAAGAGGTGATCCTGGCGCTGCACGGACCGGGAGATCTGTTCGGCGAAGTTTTGTTCGACGGCGATGAAGTGGCGCCAACCACGGTGACAACCCTATTACCGTCGAGAATTCTGATGATTCCCCGACACGAGTGGAACAACCTGCTCGAACGGAACCCCGGGCTCGAGCGCACCCTCAACACGCTCATGAACCGGAGGCTGTCGGAGGCCTGGCAGTTGGTTCGAATGTTGTCGCGCTACACTACCGAGTCGCGGCTGAAGTCGGCGTTGGTATTTTTGGTCGATCGCTGGGGACGCTCGACGCCGAATGGCACTGAGATCGCGCTCGAGCTCACGCACCGCACGCTCGCCGACCTGACCGGCGCCAGCCGCGAAAAGGTCACCCGCGCGCTCGGCATTCTGCAGCAGAAAAATCTAATCCAAGTGATCCGCCGCCGGATCCTCATTCCCTCGGTAGACCGCCTCCTGCAAGAACCCACCTAGACCGCTTTCATATTGAAATGAATCTGCTGTGAGTGCCGATCCTCTCGCTGCGAACGGCGGACTCGTCGCTCTCGCGACGCCTAAAAGTGACCAAGTAGTACTCGCGTTACAGATGTTTGTTGAGAGCGTCCCAACCGGCGGGTGGCTGGAGCAACTCCTCGTCGAGCTCCCGCACGTCGCGGATCCGCGCCTCCAGCCGCTTCAGCGCGCGCTCACCCAGATCGATGAACCGCAGCGCCTTCTCGCGATCGTTCGATTTTTCGCGAAGGAGCCACAGCGAGTTCATGAGCGTGTTGAGCGGATTTTTGAGCTCGTGCGACAGAAATTTCAGCCAGCTCTGACGACGCTCGACTTGAACGCGCTTCATTTCGGTCAAGAGCGCTACCAACGACCGGTCGACCCTCTCCGCGAGCCGCCGAGCCATCGCGCTGCCGGCCGCCGATTGCGACTCGGCGTCCACTCGCGACTCGGCGTCCACTCGCGACTCGGCGTCCACCACCATCGCGCGTCCCGCCGACAGCAACATGGACGAGACCTCCGCCGGCGAAAGTCCGCGCTCGACGCACACGCGCGCCGCAACCGAGACAGAGTCGAGACGCATCGAGGCGAGGTCGCCGACCTCTTGTCGCCGCGCCCACATCTCGGCCACAATCTCTTCAATCGGATTGAGCGAGCTCACCTCGGGCGCCGCCAGCGGTGAACAAGAATCAGCTTCTGATGTCATCTCCAACCGCGATTCCTTCTTGAGGTATGAGCCAACATTCGACCCTAGCTGGGAGCCTAAGCACTCCGCAAAGACGAACCAGGCTTCCCAGGGAAGATTGACCATAAACTGCTGATCTGACCGACTTTTTGCTGTGAATTTCTAACGGCGACTGGGTCAGCAGAATTGCACCCGTACAGGCCACTCCACGAGCCCCGAACAATTCATTTTGTTTCAGTAGGTTAGCCGAATAGAGAGGGAACGTCGGCCCAGCCAAGTGGAAACGGATTTCCACCGCTTCGATCCCCACTCCATCGAATTCATCTATAATTTTAATCTGTTCGAGATCGCGGTCGAGGCACACTCGGCGCCGATGCGTGACCTTCGAGGGCAGCCGTAAATAGCCCCCATGCTCGGCTGAAATCAAAGCTCGATTTCCCAGGTCTTCGAGCGCGAGCATTCGCCCGCCCGCGCGGTCGGGCAGCGCGAACAGGCGCTCGAAATGGATGGGTGATTGCTCCTGCCCGCCGAGGATCGCGGTCGAGTGCGCGCCCGTTCCACGCAGCAAATTTCTTAGCAGCGGATCGCCAGAGTAGGAACCGGTGCCGCCATCGACGATGAGCGGTGCTCCGTCTAGGTTGGCGACGATGGAGAGTTGATCGTTGTGCGCGTGACCGCCGATCCCTTTCTGTCCGTAGCTCCCCGAGCGCATCGCCACGTACCACCTGGGCGAGCGTAGGATCTGTAGACCGCCTTGGACGAAACGAGCGGCGGACGAAGGGTTACTCGGCGGCGCGGTCGGTAGGCGTCCGAAGATCCACAGCGCTTCTTCTCCGTCCAAGGACGCGGCGAGGTCGGGATCGTCGAAGAGCAGCGCGCCGAGTACGGTGAGCGGCGCGTGCTCATGGGGCGATCGCGGCACCATCGTCAGAACGCGCGCGTCGTCGCCGTCGCCGAAACGTGGATCTTCTCCCGCCGACGTGAGCTGACCGCGCAACACCACGAACATTCGGTGCAAAAGCGATGAAATTCCCAGCGACTCGTTTCGCGCCCGCGCATACAGCTCCGCGAGCAGCAGCAGCTCCAACGTAAAGCGGTGATAGCTGGTCGAACCTTCGAAGTGGGCGCCGTCGGCGAGGATCTGTCGCGACGCTTCGCGGGAAAGCCGCGTTCGAGCGAGCCTGCGAAAGTGATCGCCTCCCGGAGCGCCGTCGAGCGCCACGCCGAGCAGGTAGAGCCCGGCCAGATCTCCAATCAGGTGATTGCCGGGAACCACGCCACGATCCTCGAGATGCTGCGCGAGAAACCAGCCGTCATCGACCATCCGCCGGCCAATACGCTCGACGAACGGGCGCGGAAATCGCGACGCTCCACCCGCCAGCTCGAGCGTCAAGAGCCAGCTGATGTTGCGCACCGCCACCTCCAGCGACGCGCTCCCGTGAAGTCCTTCACCCGAACGGGTCTGGTCGAGAAAACTTTCGATCTGCGCGACGATCTCCGCGCGAGCGTCGGCGGCGAGCGAGGGACAGAGCCGGCTGGCGCAGGCCAGCTCCTGCAAATGCGCCATTCGTCCGAGCTCCCACGGCCCCTTGGGATCGCCGTTCTCGAGCAGATCGAGGTGCCAGTCGATGTCGCTGCCAAGAAACTGCTCGCGCCCGAAGATTTCGATTCGGTGATCGAGGATGGCCTGCGCTCTTTGGCGATAGCGATCGACCGGAAGACAGCCCGAAAGATCGTTGGTGGTGAAGATCCGCGGTGCGCGACTGAGCGCGTCGGCGGCGGCGGCCGATATCTCTGCGTCGGCCTGCCCGGTATTCGGCCGTGCGCTCGCTCGCCCTAGCCGGCCCCATCGTCGGAGCGAAGCGCGAGCTACGTCGGCAATCGAAGTGTGGCCGCGAAGGAGCGCTGAAAGCTGAATGGCATCAATGCCCATCGCTCCGGTGGAAGCAAGCGGAGTGCCCGGTCGAGTCGACCTTCTCTGCCGGCCAGCGCCGGTTCAGGTGGATCCGATTCCCGACGGTGGAAAACGATTCACATTCAGAGGTCTTTGCGGTTCGCGAATCGTTCCACTTCCTCGGCGAACCGCCTCACTTCGATGGGTTTGGTCAGTACCCCGCCGAATCCCTCCGCCAGGAAACGTTTAATGTCGCTGGGAAGAACGTGCGCGGTGAGCGCCACGNNCGAATCGTGCGTTCGCCCGCAACTCTTTCAGCAGCACGATGCCATTGGCTTCGGGGAGAAGATAGTCCATGAGCACGATGTCCGGGACCAGATCGGTTTTGAGCATGGCTCGGAATGCTTCGGCGCTGGGAGCGACCTCGACCTGATGACCGCCCAGCTCGAGCACCGCGCGCGCCAGCTCGGAATTGAGCCGATTGTCTTCGACTAGCAAGACCCGCAGCTTCATGCGACCCTCCGCGTGACGCTCTCGATGTGATGCAGAAGCGCCGGAAGCTCGAGCGCGCTTTTCGCCAACACCGCGGAGACTGCTCCATTTAGCTGCTCACGATCTCGCGCGCTCAAATCTTTGGCGGTGATCAAAAAGATGGGTAGGTTCCGGGTCTGCGGATTGCGGCGCAGCTGCTCGACCACCTCGATGCCGGAGATGTCCGGCAGGACCAGATCGAGCAAGAGCAGATCGCACGGCCCGGCGATCGCCGCCACCACACCAGCGCGCCCGGTGCTGGCGGTCTCCACCCAAAAGCCGCGCGGCTCGAGCTCGGCGCGAAACCAAGCCAGTTGCTGCGGATCGTCATCGACCGCGAGCACTCGTACTCCGGTGCTGCTGCCTTCCGTGGCGAAACGGTGGCGGGCGAGGAATTCGAGCAATGCGCCGCGATCGATCGGCTTCACCAGATGATCGGTCGCGCCCAAACTGAAGGCCTTGGTGCGATCGTTCGACACCGAGATCATCACCACCGGGATCTGCGCCACCGTCGAGTCGTTGCGGAGGATGCGAAGGACATCCCAACCGTCCATTCCCGGCAAAAAGATGTCGAGGGTGATCACGCTCGGTCGCCGCTCTCTCGCCAACTCGACGGCGCGCTCGCCCGATGAAGCCGAAATGGTCTCGTATCCGGCACCTCGCAGCATCAGCTCGAGCAAGCGTCGCGCTTTTTCATCATCGTCGACGATCAACGCCAGTGGCGCCTTTTCGCTCTGCCCAGGGTTCGAGGCTTGGCCGGAAGCCGCCTTGATTTCATCCGACGCACGCGCCTGAGTCAGGCCACCATCGTACACCGGGAGGTCGAAGAAGAATCGAGATCCCTTGCCGACCTCGCTCTCCACCCCGATCGTTCCGCCCATCAGCTCTACCAATTGTTTGACCAGCGCCAACCCGAGACCGCTACCGACGTCTTGAGCCGCGTTTTCGAGCTGCGAAAACGGTTTGAACAAAAACGCGCGCGCGGCCGGCGAGATGCCGGTGCCATTATCGATGACCGAAACGGAGACACGCTCACCGTCGGCCGATAGCGAGGGGACGATGCGAATCGCTCCACACTTCGGCGTGAACTTGATGGCGTTCGACATGAGGTTGTAGAAGATCTGCTTCAGCCGAAGCGCATCGGCGCTCACCGGTGGCAAGTCGACCGAATCGAGGATGATGCGTTGCCCCTTGGCATCGGCGAGCGGCTGGAGCGTGGCCATCGCGTCGTTGGCGGTGGAGCGAATCTGACAGGCCTGTTTGAGCCATTCCATTCGTCCCGCTTCGATCTTGGAAAGGTCGAGCAGGTCGTTGATGAGCCGGAGCAGATGGCGACCGCTGTCGTACACATTTCCCAAAAAATCGGCCTGTCGCTCGTTGAGCGCGCCGAATTTCTGATCGATGAGCAGCTCGGAGAATCCGATGATCGAGTTGAGCGGCGTGCGCAGCTCGTGCGACATCATGGAGAGGAAGTCGGACTTGGTGCGGTTGGCGCGATCCAGATCCTGATTCCGATCGGAGAGACGCTCGTTCAGCTGCTCGCGCTCGCGCTCGCTCTTTCGCTCTTCGGTGACATCGTGCGCGGTGGCGTACATGTTTCCCGCGCCATCGGGCGTGCTCGACCACTTGAGGAGCCGATAGCTCCCGTCTTTGCAGCGATAGCGATTCTCGAAGTGGAGGCTCGCCGTGCCACTCATCTGGCGCTGCACCTCCGCGAGGGTCTTTTCCACATCGTCCGGATGGATGAAGTCGAGAAACGGACGATCCAGCATCTCTCCCGGTTCGTAGCCGAGCA
Source organism: Myxococcales bacterium (assembly GCA_003153195.1). Classification (GTDB taxonomy): domain Bacteria; phylum Myxococcota_A; class Polyangia; order Palsa-1104; family Palsa-1104; genus PALSA-1153. The sequence goes on along the minus strand of PLXG01000474.1, from coordinate 6,216 downwards.
ATCGAAAGGCGGGGTTCAGCCGTTTGAAATACCCATTCTTGTTGGAGATGCACAGCATGTCGAGCGAGAGCGTGAAGAAGCGATCGAGCTCATCCTCCTTCTTCCGCAGCTCCCGGTTCGAGATCGAAAGATCCTCGTTGATTCGCCGAAATTTCGACACGTCTTCCGCGCAGTGGATGATGAAGCGCAGCTTTCCGGACGGGTCGAGCACCGGCGTGTTCACCGGGCTCCAGTAGCGCGGCTCGAAGGTTCCATCCGGCCGACGGATGTCATACTTCTGCACCGCCATCTCATCGCACGCGAGCGTTTGCGCCACCCGTTCGAGCGACGCGCGAAGATTGCGAACGCCATCGGCCGCCGGATCGTCGGGGTTGTCGGGAAAGACTTCGAACAGCTGGCGCCCCATGATCTCCGCGCGCTGGGTCCTGGTCGCGCTCAGATAGGCATTCGAGACGGCGACGATTTTGAGCGCGGGATCGAGCACCAGATAAAGCCCCGGTGCTGATTCAAACAACAGGCGAAAATCGAGCGATGAATCCAACGAGCTCCTCCGGACGATAAGCAATAGGATATCTAGGGTTTTAGCGATCGAGCCTGCGTCAAAATGTCGCACCCCCTGAGGCGATCATCTGACTGTCAGACATCTCGCCCGATTCAGCTTAAATAGCCCGCCCGATACCAGGAATAGAGCAGCTCTTGCACATGCGCATCGGCGCTCACCGGCAGCGAAATCGAGCGCGTATCGACCAGGGCCTGGAAAATACGCGAGACCCGGCGCTGAGTATGATGGGCCTCCCCATTCAAAAAGATACGATCTTCACGAACCAGACCACGGGTGGGCAGGGCCAGGGTCAGGCGACCGCGTGAGCGAAGTCGTCGGTCGAAGGCTTTCGGTGAGAGCGGTCGAACCGGCGGAGTGAAGATGACGCTCGGTTTAGGTCGCGTGAGAAAACAGCCCAGGAAGTCTTCCACCCGCTGCTTGTCCCAGCGGACGACATTTAGAATCGAAGCGACCTGACGTACCATCGCATCGCTCACCGCCAGGCGATTTTTCTCGAAGTGCAGATCGGGATCTTCGTAGAGCCGCTCGGGATCGATCTCGGCAGGAAGCGTCGCACTCAAGTATCCGAGGAAGCTTTGCACTAGATCGACGTGGGAGGGCGCGAGGAATCCGATCGAATAGGTGAAGCACGGCCCTTCGGCGACGCCCAGATGGGCCACGCCCGGCGGCAGATAGAGCATATCGCCCGGCTCGAGCAGCCACTCTTCCTCGGGCTCGAAGCGCGAGAGCACTTTGATGGCCGCGCGCTCATCGAACTGATGATCGCCTCGCGAGCTCACTTGCCAGCGCCGACGACCGGGACCTTGGAGCAGAAATACATCGTAGCGATCCTCGTGAGGCCCCACCGAGCCGCCGTCGGTCGCATAGCTCACCATCAGATCATCGACGCGCGCCGCCGGAATGAACGAAAACTCTTTCAAAATCTCCCAGCCGCCTGTCACCAGACTTTCGATCCCGTGCACCAGTACGGTCCAGCGATTTGCGGGAAGCATGCTGGGGTCGAGGCTGGCAAAGGGGCCGTCGTGCCGCTCCCATCGGTTTTTCTGCGACCGCCGGCGCGCACCACTTGAAGCTATACGATGCTCGATCACCAATCGCGAAGTGACCTCGGCGCGGGTGGTCAGATCGAGGAGCGCGTCCCGATCGAGAATTCCTTCGAAGCCGGGAAAGGCTTGCCGGATGAGGAGCGGGCGCTTTTGCCAGTGGTTCCGCAAAAACGACTGCGGCGAGAGCCGGCCCAAGATGGACGACATCGCTACATCCTCGCAGAAGTCGCGGGCAAACGGCGCCCGATCTACAATTCGACTACAATTGTCATGTTGCGCGTTCTCTTGCTCACACCGCCGATGATCCAGCTCAATACGCCCTATCCGGCGACGGCGTATCTGACCGGATTTTTGCGTGCGCACCAGAAGCGACTCGGATTTCAGGTCAGCCAGGCTGATCCGGCGCTCGAGCTTTTCTTGCGGCTGTTCAGTCGAGAGGGGCTCACGCGCGCGGTGGCGGCGTTGGCAGGAAAACGTGCGGGGAAAAAGTCCGTTCGCCTAAAGCATCCTGCTTCGGTCGCCTCGTTTCTGGCGCGCGCCGACGACTACCTCGACACAATCGACGCGGCGGTGAGATTTCTGCAAGGACGCGACCCCGAGATGGCGCTGCGGATCGTGAGCCGATCCTTCTTGCCCGAAGGCCCGCGCTTCGCTGCGCTCGAACAGCACCACTCCGACGAACATCCCGATCCGCTGGCCTGGGCGTTCGGCGATCTCGGACTGGAAGATCGCGCGCGCCATTTGGCCAGCCTCTACGTCGATGATTTGGCAGACATGATCCGCGATGGAGTGGACGCACGCTTCGAGCTGTCGCGATATGGCGAACGATTGGCCTCCAGCGCGCCGACTTTCGATCCGTTGCGCGAGGCGCTGGAAGGTCCGCCCACCTTGGTCGATGCGTTGCTCGACGAAATCACCCAAGAGATCTGCGAGAGACATCGACCCGATCTCGTCGGGCTCACCGTGCCATTCCCGGGAAATGTCTACGGCGCATTTCGCATCGCGCGCGCTCTCAAAGCGATGGCTCCTGAGATTCAAATCGCGATGGGCGGCGGCTACGTGAACACCGAGCTGCGCCAGCTCTCCGATCCGCGCGTGTTCGACTACATCGACTTCATGACTCTCGACGATGGCGAGCGTCCGATCTTGGCGCTCATCGAGCATCTTCTCGACGGTAAAAAGCCGCTTTTTCGCACCTTTGTTCGCGACCAAAAGAAAGTGGTGGAGCGCACCGATCCGTCTCTGCACGACGTCCCCATGCGCGACGCCGGCACGCCCACCTACCAGGGACTGCCGATCGATCGATATCTCTCGCTGTTCGAGATGCTGAACCCGATGCACCGACTGTGGTCATCGGGACGATGGAACAAGCTCACCGTCGCGCGCGGCTGCTACTGGAAAAAGTGCAGCTTCTGCGACATCACACTCGACTACATTGCCAACTACGATCTCGCGTCGGCCGATCTGTTGGTCGATCGTATCGAGGCGCTGATCGCCGAGACCGGTCAGAGTGGATTTCACTTCGTCGACGAAGCCGCGCCGCCGGCGGGTCTGCGCGCACTGGCCGAGCGGCTGATCGCCCGCAAAGTAGTTTGCACCTGGTGGGGCAACATTCGTTTCGAAAAGACTTTTACACCGTCGCTGGCCCAGCTGCTCGCCCGCTCGGGATGCGTGGCGCTTTCGGGCGGGCTCGAGGTGGCCTCCGATCGCTTGCTCGCGCGAATGGAAAAAGGGGTGACCGTCGCGCAGGTGGCGCGGGTGACACGCGCGCTCACCGACGCCGGTATCATGGTGCACGCCTACTTGATGTACGGATTTCCCACCGAAACCGTTCAGGAGACGGTCGATTCGCTCGAGCGAGTTCGACAGCTTTTCGCTGAAGGCTGCATGCAGTCCGCGTTCTGGCATCGCTTCGCCGCCACCGCGCACAGTCCGATCGGACAGAATCCAGAGCTATTCGGAATTCGGCTGCACCAAGAGCCGAAGGTGACCTTCGCGCGCAACGATCTCCAGTTCGATGATCCGACCGGATGCGATCATGACCGGCTCGGCGAGGGTCTACGCAAAGCGCTCTACAACTACATGCACGGACTAGGGTTCGACGTCGAGGTGCACGACTGGTTCGCACCCGACGGCGGAAAAAAAGCCGCGAAAATTCCGCGGGCGACAGTGGATCCCGACTTCGTCTCAAGAGCGCTTCGCTCGCAAAAAGAATAACAATCTGCTGGAGCTGCTCCGTAAGAGAGTCGAGGAGAAATCATGAAAATCTTTATGAGGACTATGTCGATGGTCGGTGCGCTGCTTTGGTTTTTCACAGTCGGCGCTACCACCGCAACGGCTGGGAGCTGCGGCAGCGATTCGGATTGCGCCGGTTACGGAAAATGCTCGAGCGGACAGTGCGGCGGGTGCGGCAGCGATTCGGACTGTGGTGGTCATGGCCACTGCTCGAACGGAAGATGCGGCGCCTGTGGCAGTGATTCCGATTGCAGCGAGGGTCGCTGTTCCAATGGAAAGTGCGGTGCCTGCGGCTCCGACTCCGACTGCAGAGGCAACGGCCACTGCTCGGGCGGAAGGTGCGGATCGTGTGGCTCCGACTCCGATTGTTCGATCGGAAAATGCTCCAATGGAAAGTGCGGATCGTGCGGCAGCGACTCGGATTGTAAAGGCGGGCGCTGCTCGAGCGGAAGATGCTCGAACGCCCATTAGACTCCAGCGGCTGCAGCGTCTTTGACAGCGCCCTGAGGTTGTACCCATAGCCAGAAGCGTCGAATTGTCCCACCTATCCCTAGACCGCTTTCATATTGAAATGATCGTAGCGAGAGTGACGAGACCGAAGCGAGAACGGCGCATGAGGAGAGAGCAGCGCAGGCGTGCCCGTCGGCACGGCGAGCAGCGGAGCGACGAGTCCGCCGTTCGCAGCGAGAGGATCGGCACTCGCAGCAGATTCATTTCAATATGAAAGCGGTCTAGTACAGCTGATACAGGCTCGTGACCTCGGCTGGGCTCAGCACGCGGTTGTAGATGAGCACGTCGTTGAAGAGTCCTTTGGCCGGCCATTGGAAGCTGTCGGCGGCGCCCACGTCGGTGTTGGTCATGTTCGGGAACACTCCGGGAACTCCGGCCGCCGTCTGAGCCACGTTGACGGCGTTCACATAAAGCGTGGCGTTGCCACCTGCCGCGATCGTCCACACCACGTGGATCCATTGCCCGAGCGGGAAGGTATATCCTGTCGGGTTTTCGTCGGTCGACTGGCCCGCGTCCCAGTACGGGTGAAGACTCGGATCGACCAAGAGGCGGACGGTGCAGCAGGACGACCACGGGCTGTTGATGATCGTTTGATAGGTACCCGTGCCGCCCGCGTCGAGCTGCACCCAGGCGGCGAACGACGCGCCACTCCCCGAGGTGGGAATGCTGCTGGCGTACGTGAGATAGGATCCGCTCACCCCGCCGGTGCCGCTGAACTGCGCGCACGATGCAAACTTGCAGTTGCTCGTCTGCCAGCTCGCGTTTTGGAGCGACGCGTTGCGCGAGTTGCCCGACGAGTCGGCCGCCGCGGTGCCGGTGCCGTCGTTGAGCTCCCAGCGCGCGAGCAGTCCGCTCGCGGGAACGGTCGGCGGTGGCTTGATGGTGGTCGCCGAGCAGCTGCCATCTCCGGTGGCGATTGCCGAGAGCTCGGAGGTCGAGAGTGCCCTGTTCCAGATTCGCACCGAGTCGAACTGTCCAGTCATGCCTTGATTCGCTCCGCCGACGAAACCGCACACCCTCGGCGGGTCTGGAGTCAGTGCCCCAGCAAGCGACGTGGTGCCCACCGAGACGGCATCGACATAGGCGGTGAAGGTCGCGCCGCTTCGCGTGACCGCCAGATGGTGCCATACACTCGCCGGAATGGTGAAACCGGTAATCGACATGCTGCTCCCGGCGTCATTGCGAATTAGCCACGTAGCGTTGCCGGAAGCATCGGTGTGCAATTCGACCAGGGGATTTCCGCCGCCGGAAGAGTTGGGCCCCTGATAGTCGCGATCGAAGATCCAGGCGTCCGAAGCAGAGCTGTCGCGCTTGATCCAAAACTCGTAAGTCCAAGGTCCCGAGTTCGAGACGCCTGGAGGATACGTCGCGTACGCGTTGGTCGTTCGCGATCCCGAGACACCGCTGCAAGTGAAGGCCTTCCCGCTCTTGCCGCTGGTGAACGTGACGTCGCCGTAGACCGTCATGTTGTTCACACCCATTGCGTCGTTGCCGTCGCCCTCGCCGCCCCAGCAGCTGATGACTCCGGACGGAACGGCACTGCACGTAGTCGTCCCAGAATAACTCGTACTACAGGCGACGCAGGTCTGATCTGCATTGGTGGTGCACGTCTCGGTCGCGCAATTGGTGATCGCGGTGCAAGTCGAACACGCCACGTCGCTGGTCGTGGTGCCCGCGGTCGAAACGTATTGTCCCGCGTTACAGGTCTTCCAGGTCGTGCAGCTGCTCGCATTAGTAGTAGTGGAGAAACCTCCGGAGCAGGCGGCGCAAGTTCGATCGGAGATCGCAGTACCGGCGGCGGTGACGTACTGCCCTAGGTTACAGGTCGCCCACGTCGAGCAACTGCCCTGGTTGGCGGCCGCA
>PLXG01000166.1 GCA_003153195.1 Myxococcales bacterium | reverse complement strand
GCGGGTTCTTCGCCATCACCCTGTGCGCCGGCGCTTCGACATCGCAACCCACCGAGGCGCTCTACCAGGCCGCGATCGCCATCTGCTTCGCGTTCTTCTTCGATCTCGCCGACGGCCGCGTCGCACGCCTCACCAAGACACAGTCGGATCTCGGACGAGAGCTCGATTCGCTGGCCGATCTGGTCAGCTTTGGCGTGGCGCCGGCGCTGCTGGTCTACAAATGGGGACTTACGCAATACTTCGGACATTGGGGCGTGTTCATCGCGTTCCTCTATTGCGCCACCGCCGCGCTCCGCTTGGCGCGCTTCAACGTGCTGGCCATGCGACACGACGACTCCGATCCGGGCAAATTCATTATCGGCCTGCCGGTGCCCGCTTCCTCGTCGGTGCTGGTCTCGATCGTCGTCCTCAATCATCAACTGGGCGGATCGTTCGTCGACTACAGCCAGACTGCGCTCGCCATCTTGGTCATCGCGCTCTCGTACTTGATGGTGAGTCGCATTCGCTTTCGCTCGTTCAAAGATCTGAAGTTCACCCGACGCACGCTGCTCGGCGGCTTGGCGATCTTGGCCTTCACCTGGGCGGCGCTGATCGAAAAGGTGCACTCGGCGTTCATCTTCGTGTTCTTGATGGGCGCCTATCTCGCGCTCGGCCTACTCGAAGAGGTGATCTTTTACCGTCGGCGTCGTGAAGAAGAGAGCGCCGCCAAAGGGCCACAGTCGATGGTGCTGGAGGCCGCCGGTGGCGCGCGCTCCGACGAAGAGGTGCTCGCCGAGCTGGGCGCGTTCGATATCGAAGACTCCCAAGTGGGTCGACCGAGCGGCGACGCGAAAGACGCTCCGATCTCGGGCAAGCCGAGACTTAGGCCGCGCTCTTCTTCGTAGGATCGATCTTGTCTTTGTTACCGCCGTCGTCGACTTCGACGAACAGCGCGTACAGAATCGCCACCGCCGGCGCCAGCGTGATGGTCGATCGCAGATCGGCAGTCCCTAAAGATCCGAGCTGAATCGCCCCTTCGGGAAGAAAGTGCACTCCCGCGACCGCGAGCACGACGCCGAGCACCGCCCCGACAATCATCTTCAAAATGGGCGTAAACATCGTGTCGGCGCGCCAAGGCGCTTTGCCCGCCACCAGTCCGGCCAGCGCCCCCGCGAGGGCGCACGCCACATAGAGAAATCCGCCGGTCGTCAGCCCCAAGACGAGCGTCGCGTAGGCCACCCCACCGCCGACGATCGCACCTTTGATCAGACCCAAGATCAACCGCATTCGGTCCTCCCAACCTGAGGCAACGCGTAAGAGATTCGAAACATTCCTAGGCAGGTTCTAGCACGACAGCGAGGGCTTGCCACCATTCCCAGCAACCGAGTCGATCTACGAAAAGCGGTCCTTCCCCGCAAACAAGGCGCCAAAGGCGCCGTCGGCGCGCAAATCGCGCCGGAGCTGGTGGGGAGGCTCGCGCGGCTCAGCCGCGGGAGGGGAGGCAGCATACCGCCCTTAGATCGTCCCTGTTAATGGACCGCGACCTCGCTGGCACGCGGCTCCATCGAGCTGAGCGCCGACAGCCGCGAAGCGACCGCATCGGCGAATGAAATTCGGTCGGCGGACGACAGCGGCGCCTCGCGAGTGGCCTTGTAGCGAAGGGGATCGAGCGCGGTGCCGTTTTCCAGGATCATCAGTCGCACGCGCGGGGCGCTGGCGAGGGTATTCGGCGCTCCCACCGGTCCGGTCGCACCGAGGTATCCGATGACCTGCCGGCGCTGCACCGACTGACCGACCGCCAGCCCGCGGGCGATCTTGCCGAGCCGTGAGTACTGCGCTTCGAGCCCGCCACCGTGTTGGAGCGTAACCGAATATCCAGCGTCTCCACGCGGCGCGATCACGCTCACCCTGCCATTCGCCATCGCCGAAATCGGCGTAAGCGGCGGTCCCGGATAGTCCGCGGAGGTGGCCGAGGCGTTCAGCGCGGCGTAGTGAATCCGATCGGTCGCCGCCGGACCGCGCACGCATTTGAGCGGCGACTTGGTTAGTCGCTTGCTCACGCTTTCGCCATATTCGTTGAAATATCCGCCGGCGTGTCCGCCTTCCGGCTGAAACCAAAAGGCGCGAAAACTTCCGGCGCGTCCCTTGAACTCCGCCGCCAGGATCGGTCCGTAACTATGAAGCTGTCCGCCGACGACTTTTTTGTCGACGATGACCTTGAATCGATCGCCCGGCTGATAGTCGCCGAAGCAGCTCAACTCCGACGACAAAAGATCGGCGAAGCGCGACGCCAAAAGAGGCTCACCGCTGCGCCGAAACGCCTCGAACAGCGAGCTCTGCACGATGCCGGCGACCTCGACGGTGCGCGTGTCGAACGGACGCTCTTCCTTGAACGCCCGCCAGGTGCTCCCGGCCCGCTCCACTCGATAGGCGAGGCGCTTTCCGCTTCGCACTTCCAGCCAGTGAACCCGATGCTCACCGTCGAGTTGTACGAAATATTTTTCACCGAGCTCGTCGGCATGCGCCACTTTGCTGAGCGAATCGAGCGAGTCCGCCAGCTGCTTCGATGAAAGCCCTTCGCGCTTGAGCGCGTGCTCGATCGTCTCGCCCTCGGCTCGGACGCCCTCGATGAGCAGACCGTCGCCGCTCGGCTCGATCTCCAGCTCGACGATCTTTTTCACTTTGCTCGTCTTGACCGATTTGACCGGCTCGACTTCGATGTCGGCCGCTTCCTCTAAATGCGATCCAGCAATCGCCGCCGAGGTGGTCTGCTTGGCCAGCTCGGTCTTGCGAATGAGCGCGCGAATCGAGGTGCCGCCGCGCAGAAAGAAGAAATAGACGTTGATCGAAATCAGGACAGAAAACACCAGTCCAAGGCGGAGCGTGCCCTGCCAAGGTGAGACTCTCTTTCGGCTGCGCTGCTTTTTTCGAGGCATAAGGCGCTTGACTTGCGGATATCACGATGGGAGCTACGGAGCTAATTTTCCACCGCTTTTTCTTGATCGACGACCAAGAACTGGATCATTTCAAATACTTAAGATCGGGCGCTGCGCGGCGTAGATCCCCCCTCTTTGGCGCTCTTCTTCGATTTTCCGATTCCGCGCGCTGCCGACGGAGCTTTCGCTAGCTTGCCCGCCGACCGACCGGTCAGTTGTTTACCGGCATCCTCCCGGGCAGAGCCCGCTCGGAGGCGACTCGCATCGCCTCCGGCTCTGCTCGCGGTTAGTAGCTCTTTAGCGTGGGCGCGCGCCGTGTCGGTGACCTTGCCGGCCAGCATGCGGGCGATCTCGCTCTCGCGCTCATCGGCGGTGAGCTTGCGAATGACGGTGTGCACGCGCCCCGCCTCCTCGCTCTTCTCGACGCGAAAATGGACGTCGGCGTAGGCGGCGATCTGCGCCAGGTGGGTGACCACCAGGACTTGCTTGTGCTGGGCAATGGCCCTCAGCTTGCGGCCGATGACCTCGGCCGTGGCCCCGCCGACCCCGGCATCGACTTCGT
>PLXG01000243.1 GCA_003153195.1 Myxococcales bacterium | reverse complement strand
GCCAGGATCAAACTCTCCAGTTAAACCTTCGTCGGCCAATGGCCGTCTTTAAAGGTACAGAGAGATTTTTTACGATACCTCCTAAGAGGCATCGAAACTTGCAGTCCCTCGGTCTTGCGACCTCAGTGTCCTGCTGTTGACCCACAAACAAAATCTGCTCCCGCTCTAGAAGCTGATTCTATGAATTCGATTCACTTCGTCGTTCCTGCTATTCAGTTTTCAGAGACCGACACTTCCGATTCTTTCCGGAAGGGATGACGTATCTACCCGACCGGCCCAATCTCGTCAAGGAAAAAACTCGTCAACCTCACGATTCTTTTCCCAGTTGAGAGCAGCGACTCGTTCCTTTGAGGCACTGCAGGGAGCGCTTAGCTACCAAAGCCTACATGTCGCGTCAACCCCTTTTTAAAAAAAAATCATTTCCCTCTGCAATTCGGGCTTTCCGCTCTGCTGCGGAGGTCTTTTGACTCACATTCCAAAGCCTTCCATAATCGAAAACCGCGATGTTTCGAGTCTTTAATCTCTGGCAAGTCTGTAGAGTGTGGCGGTGAGTGACGACTCTCAGAACACGCTCCCGATCGGACGGGTCGGAGGATGTCGGGTTGTAGAAGAGATTGCCTCGGGCGGAATGGCGGTCGTCTACAAGGCGGTGCAGGAGAGCCTGAATCGCACGGTGGCGGTCAAAGCGCTTAAGACCTCCGTCGCGCAGGACGCGCAGTTCGTCACTCGCTTCGAGCGAGAGGCGCTCTCCATCTCGTCGCTGCAGCACGAAAACATCATCCACATTTACGACTTTCAGCGGGTCGCCGGCGCGCTCTTCATCATCATGGAGTACGTCGAGGGGATCGATCTCTACGACCTCGTCGAGAAATGCCCGCAATTGCCGTGCGAAGTAGCGGCCATCGTGGCGATGCAAGTGGCGCGCGCGCTCGACTACGCNNCAAGCCGGCCAACATCATGATCGGCAAATCGGGCGGCGTGAAGCTGATGGACTTCGGCATCGCGCGCGATCAGGCGTTCGGCGATCTCACCGAGACCGGCACGGGGCTCGGCACGCCTTCGTACATGTCGCCGGAGCAGATCCTCGGCGACAAGCTCGACTATAGGTCAGACATGTTCGCGCTCGGCATCGTGCTCTATCAGATGGTGTGCGGCAAAAAGCCGTTCGTCGAAGACGAGCACAAGAGCGTGATGCACAAGATCCGGCTCGAGAAATACATCGCGCCGCGCAAGCTCAATCCCGACGTGCCGCGCGAGCTCGAGCGAATCATGGCGCGCTGCATGGCCAAGAAAAAAGAAGATCGCTATCGCTCCACGCAAGATCTGGTGCTGGCGCTCGAACGCTTCATCTCCAAGCGCGTCGAGATCAATTACCACGCTCGACTGGTTTTATTTTTGCGTGATCAGAAGCTCATCTCCGATGAGGAAGCCGATGCGCAGCTGCATCCGGCGGTGGCCGGTGGATATAAAAAGCCATCTTTGGCCGGACCTCTCGGTGGCGAGGCGATTCAGCGCGTGTTCTCGCGACACGCCGGCGTGCTGGTGGCGATGGCGCTCGGCATCTCGCTCGTGCATGCGGCGCAACTGGGCAGTCCTCCGGTCGCGCGCGCGCAAGTGATCGCGCCTCCCCCGCCGCCGCCGGGATTTCTCAAAGTGGTGGTCGATCCGTGGGCCGAAGTTTACATTGACGGCAAATTAGCGGACGTCACGCCGTTCTCCCGCGCGCTCACCGTTCCTTCGGGAAAACATCAGATCGCGTTCAAAAATCCGTTCTTTCGCGAAGCCGACATGGACGTGCAGATCCGCCGGGGTGAGACGTCGAACTTGAAGATCACGTTGGAGCGGAAGTGAAAGAAGCGACGGTCGACAGTCGACGGTTGACCGTTTTCAGAATTGCGCTCGCTTGCTTTATGGCGGACGCGATTGTTCTGGATGCGTCTTCGGCGCAAGCAAAGGCGGTCATTTATACCGCGCGCGCCGGCGATACCGTCGAGTCGATCGCCGCTGACTATTACGGCAATCGATCGCTCGCGCTCTATGTTCTCGAGGGAAATGGCCTGACCAAAGGCTCCCCCATCAAGGCCGGACAGCAGCTGCATATTCCGACGGCGTTTCACTATCGCCTTCACAAGGGCGATACGCTCGACGGACTGTCGAAGAGATTTCTCGATACCCCAAGGCGCGCGCCTTTCTTGGCGGCGATGAACAACATAAAGGTGTCGGATCGTTTGCACGAAGGACAGGAGCTCACCATTCCGTTTCAGTTCGTGCACCGTCCGACCGCGCCTGAGTCGCTGCAGTCGATCGCGCAGGCATTNNGGAGATTCGTCGCGCGCCAAGTTTCTCGCCGACTACAATTTCCGTACCGCGCCGGTCGTCAGCAAAGGGGAGAAGTTGGTGGTTCCCATTTCAAACGTGCGGGTGCGGTCGGTACGCATTCACGCCGTACCGACAATGGGCGAAGGGCCCGAATCGCTCGAGATGAACACGCCCGCGCTCCAAGCGGCGCCGGTCAAAGAGGCACAACGGCGCGAGGCCGAGCTGGCCGAGAGGGTCGGCGCACTGCTGTCGGCGCTCGAGAATTCCTACNNCTACAAAGCCGGGCAGTATTCGGAGGTGGCGGGCTCACTCGACAAATTGCTGACCGAAGAGGACCCGTCGGAGGCGCAGCTGGCGGAGATCTTTCGTTTGAAAGCGTTCGCCTATGTCGCGCTCGATCTGCCCGACTTGGCCACCCAGGCATTTCGTGAGGTGATCGCGCGCAAGCCCGACCTCAAGCTCGACGAAGCCACCGTCTCGCCGAAGATTCGCGCCGCGCTCGATCGTGCCCGCCGGGCGCCCAAGCCATGATCGCCTGCCCGCAGTGCGGCACCACCTACGAAGACGACGCGACGCGCTTCTGCGGGCGCTGCGGATCGGGCATTCAGCTCGCGACGTCACCGACGGGAATTGGCGAAGTGCCCGACGCGATCTTGGGCCGCGTCATCGACAATCGCTATCGCGTGNNTCGGCGAGCTGGGCCGCGGCGGCATGGGCGTAGTCTATCGCGTCGAGCACGTAGCGATGGGCAAGCTGGCGGCCATGAAGATCCTCCATCCCGCGCTCACCAAAGATGAAGCGGTGGGCCGAAGGTTCCGGCGCGAAGCGGAGACGGTGTCACGGCTCTCGCATCCGAATACCGTACAGGTTTTCGATTTCGGCGGTTTCGGCGGCACGCTTTATCTGGTGATGGAGCTGGTGCGCGGCGAAGATTTGGGCGTGATTCTCCGTCGCGATGGGCATATGCCGGTCGAGCGCGCGGCGCCGATTCTGATGCAGGTGTGCGACGCGCTGGAAGAAGCGCACGAAGCGGGCGTGATTCACCGCGATCTCAAACCGGAAAATATTTTGGTGAGCCGCACCCGCGACGGAAACGACTTCGTCAAAGTGCTCGACTTCGGGCTCGCCAAATTGCGCGACCAAGAAGACATCGGACAGGTGACCGCGCGCGGGGCGCTGGTGGGAACGCCTTTTTACATGAGCCCGGAGCAGATTCGCTGCGAAGATCTCGACGGGAGATCGGATCTCTATTCACTCGGTGCGGTGGCCTACCGCATGCTCGCCGGCGAGGTTCCATTCGACGCCGCGACCTCAGTGGCGGTGCTGACGCAGCATCTCACTGAAGAGTTGGTGCCGCCCTCCAAGCGTCGGCCCGACCTGAACATTCATCCGGCAGCCGAGCAGGTGGTGATGCGCGCAATGCGAAAGGCGCGCGATCAGCGCTACGCAAATTCGAACGAGATGCGGCGCGCGTTTGCCGAAGCGCTGGCGGCGATTACACCGCGTGCGGTGTCACCGACGACAATCATGGCGGAGAATCGACGCCAGACCGATGAGACCGACGGCGCGGTCACGGTGCAAGGGAAGCGACTCCGGCGCGAAGACATCGACGCCTACGAACGCGCGCTCGAGCTCAGGCGAAAACTGCGGCTGATGGTGCCGGCGCTGGCGTTGGTCGCGGCGATCGCTACCGCGCTGGTGATCGCGTTTCGGCCGGTGCGAATCTCCGACGTCGAGCTCGAACCCAACAACAGTCCGGCCCAGGCTACGCCCATCGCGTCCGATCGGACGGTGCGCGGCCAAATCGGAAAGAAAATTTCATTCGAAGAATCGGATCGCGACTACTACACATTTCATATTTCGAAAGAGACCAGTGTGCTACACGCCGAGCTCACCGGGCTTCCCACCATGGATCTCAAGCTCGAGGTGTTCGATTCGCTGGGACACAAGCTCTCCGAGAGCAACATCGGCGAGCGCGGTGAATCGGAAGATCTGCCGAACCTGCGACTTTCACCAGGCGACTACTATTTGTCGGTCGGACAGGTATGGGTTTCGGGCCAAGCTGCCATCGAAGATTTCAAGAATTGGTACCTGCTCACCGCGGCGTGGCACACGCTGCAACCGACGGAAGAGAGCGAGCCCGACGACGTGCCGCTTTTGGCGGTGCCCTGTCCGCTCAATCGGCCGATGCGCGGGATGCTCTCGAAGCCTGGCGACGTCGACTATTTCAGACCGATCGGAGACGGCGGCGGAACGCTGTCGGGATATGTCTCGGGGATCGATGGCGTGGATCTGCGCCTCGTCGTTTTACCGTCGGGGATCAGCGCGGGTCCGCCCGGCGCGCTTCCTTCAGGCGCGCTACTTTTCGACAAAGGTGGAGTGGGCGGATCGGAAAAGTTCGACGGCGTGCCGTGGAAAGCGGGGGCGCCGGCCCCGCTGGTGATCGTCGAGCGGAAAGATCCACGTCTTCCGCCGGGCAAGCGAGTCCCGCTCCTAAATCCCGACGTCCCCTACGCGCTCACGCTTCAGCTCCATTAAAAACGAAGAGTCGGGGTTTTCAGGATCATCGCCTGCGGCGGAAGACCGACTCGATCTGGTTCGTCGATGATTCGTTGAGCGCGCGCGTACGAAACCGCGCCGGGGATCCATAAAGTTGGTCCCACAATCAACATCGAGGTGCCGAAAAATGCTTCCGCGCCTGTGGATGAATCGATCGGAGCCGATGCAAATCCGCTGGGGATATTCACGTAGCTGTCGATGAGCAGCGCAGCGCCCACGACGTCGAGCACCAGTCCTATTGTCATCAGCGCGATGGCGCGACCGCGGCGGCCCTCGGCCTGCTTGATCTTCAGCATTCGCGCCTGTTGTACGTAGTTGGCGAAATCCAGATTCGAATAGGGATAGGGCGCGGCCAGAGCCTGCGCCTTCGCCGGCGTCGCGGGCAATGGCGCCGGACGCACGAAATCTTTGGGATCGGCGTCGAGCCGCGCCCGCACGCGCGCACGCACTTGAGCCTCGTTCGCGTTGACCGGAGGCGTGTCGAGAAATCGTCGGTACTCGGCCAATGCCTCAGCTTCTCGGCCGAGATGCTCATAGGAGAGCGCCAGGTCGTAGGCCAAGCTCGGTTGCGGATTCAACGTATCGGCGTGGCGAAATTCCTGCAGGGCGAGCTCATAGTCGGCGCGCATGAATGCATCCCGTCCTCGAAGATAGGCCGCCCTGGCCTCCTCGAAGACGGCATCGGCGGACGCGCTGCCAGTCCACAACAAGGCGAACAGAAAGAGAACGAACCGCATGTCCGGAGACAACGCCAAATCGCGTGCGCAGTCTGTGACCGACGGCACGTTCGAGCGAAGCCGATGGATCGTTCGTGACGATGAAATTCTCGAAGTGCGCGCTTACCATGAATTCCGCTCGAGTTACCTATGGTTACGACCTAGGAGAGTGAGCGGTGAGATTGGAGAGGGAGCTGCTTAGTTTGGGCCTTCTTCTTCTAGTTCGCGGGTGAAGATGACGAACGCCATGGCGGGTCGTTTGGACGATTCGCGCACGACGAACTGAAAGCCTTCGAACGCCCATCCAGTTTCCACCCACTCGTTAATAATGCGCTCGAGCTCTTCATCGGTGACCCGGGTGGTCTCTACGATCTTGTACTGAACCATTCTAGACGCCTTCTCCGAGAAGCCGCGCCGCTTCCTGGGCGTGGTAGGTGAGGATCATGTCGGCGCCGGCGCGCCGAATGCTTGTGAGCGTTTCCATCATCACGCGATCGTACTGAATGAAACCACGTTCAGCCGCCGCTTTCAGCATCGAATACTCGCCCGACACATTGTAAGCGGCGATGGGCAGATCGATCTTGTCGCGCACGCGCGCCACCACGTCGAGATAGGCGAGCGCGGGTTTGACCATGATGATGTCGGCGCCTTCGGAAACATCGAGCGTCACTTCGCGAATCGCTTCGCGCGCGTTCGACGGATCCATCTGATAGCCCTTACGATGGCCGAAGTCGGAGGCGGTGCCCGCGGCTTCGCGGAACGGACCGTAGTAGCCCGACGCATATTTGGCCGAGTAGGCCATCACCGGAATATGCTCGAAGCCTTCTTCGTCGAGAATTTCGCGCGTCCAGCCGACGAAGCCGTCCATCATGCCCGACGGTGCGATGATGTCCGCGCCGGCGCGCGCTTGGCTGGTGGCGACCAGTCCGAGGTTCTCGAGCGTGGCGTCGTTGTCGACATCGCCGTTCACCACCACGCCGCAATGTCCGTGCGAGGTATACTCGTCGAAGCAGGCGTCGAGGATGACGGTCATCTCGGGACAGGCGTCTTTGATCGCGCGCGTCGCGGTTTGCACCAGGCCGCCGTCGTTCCAGGCTTCCGATCCGACTTCGTCTTTTTTCTCCGGAACGCCGAACAGAATCACCGCGGGGATGCCGAGCGCGTGACACGCCTTGGTCTCTTTGACGATTTCGTCGACGGAGAGTTGTGATTGACCAGGCATGGCCGCGATCGGCTTGCGGATGTTTTTCCCCGGGATCACGAACATCGGATAGATGAGCTGCCCGACGCCGAGCTGCGTCTCGCGCACCAGCCGTCGCAAATTCTCGGTGCGGCGCATGCGGCGTGGGCGGTATTCCGGAAACTGCATCGATCCTCCGTCAACGAATGAAGTGAACCTACCTCAGTTTTCTTTGCGCCGCGAGCGCTTCAGCGATCTCGTCGACCAACATTTCGATCTCGGGTCGTTCGCAGATCACGGCCGCCGAAATTTTGGCTTCGCCGAGCGCCGACGCAGTCGTTTGACCGATCGCTCCCACCAACTTCGTTGCGAGCGAATCGCGTCCATGTTGCGCCAGAAAAGCGTGCACGCCTTTCGGACTTCCGAACGCGATGGCGTCGAACATCGGCACGCGACCGAGCGACTCGCGATCGAACGCCGTTTCGTAGGCGGCCATCGATTCGACCGACACTCCGCCGGAAGCGAGCGCATGGGCGAGATCGGGGCGTCCGTCTTGCGCGCCGAGGACCAGCGCCGGGCCGTCCCATTTCGCCGCCAATATTTTCTGCGCCAGGGATGCGCCACCTTCATCGCCGGTGAGATCGGCGGCCAGACCGTAGTCCAAGAGTCGCGCTTCAGTCGCTTTTCCAACCGCCGCGATCTTTATGGCGCCGAGCGCGCGAGCATCTTTCCCCGATGATTTCAAAGCGGAGAACAGCGCGTCTACGGCGTGCGTCGAAGCAAAAGTGATCATCTTTGCGCGCGAAAGATTTTCCAACGCCGCAGCGGCCAAGCACGGCACCACCGTGAGCGGACGAACCCACAAAACTTCCAGTCCATCGGGACGGCGCCCGATCTGCGGCGATTTGGTCGCCACCACCAGCACGCGCTTTCCGTGCAGCGGCTGCGACTCGAACCAGCTCACGCGTCCTTTGTTCACCACTTCGCCGACGAGGGTGAGCGCCGGTGGCGAAAGGTTCATCGCGTGCGCGGCATCCACCACCCGATCGAGCGTGGAGATGAGCGTTCTCTGATTGGAGGTGGTGCCATTTTCAATGACGGCGATTGGCTCACTGCTCGGCCGACCGGCTGCGAGCAAGCGCGTCACCACCTCCGAAAGATTTTTTACGCTCATATAGAGGACCAGCGTGCTCGCGCCGCGAGAAAGCGCGTCCCACGCAACTTGACCGCCACTTTTCAGATCGGCTTCGTGACCAGTCGCAAAGGCCACGCTGGCCGCCGCACCGCGGTGGGTGAGTGGAATTCCCGCGTAGGCGGACACGGCGATCGCCGCCGGCACGCCGGGCACCACTTGAAACGGAATGTTCGCCGCCGAAAGCGCCTGCGCCTCTTCGCCGCCGCGGCCGAAGATGAACGGATCGCCGCCCTTTAGGCGCACCACCGTCTTCCCGGCGCGCGCCTTGTCGATGAGGAGTCGATTGATCTCCTCCTGATCGAGCTCGGCTCGGCGCGGCGGACGGGTGATCACTTCAGCCTCCGGCGATGCGTGTCGCGCGATCACCTCCGGGTCGACCAAATGATCGGCGACGATCACTTCGGCCGCTTTCAG
Organism: Myxococcales bacterium; assembly: GCA_003153195.1. GTDB lineage: Bacteria > Myxococcota_A > Polyangia > Palsa-1104 > Palsa-1104 > PALSA-1153. The sequence goes on along the minus strand of PLXG01000243.1, from coordinate 9,568 downwards.
ACACTCGGCGCCGCGCACGGTGAGGAGGCCCGGATCGCCCGGACCCGCGCCCACCAGAAAAACCGTTCCGACTTTTGCGTCCCCGGCCATGGTCGCCTGCACTTTACCATCGAACGCTTTTTCGCTATACCCGCACTCGCTTGCGACAGACGATCGCTCTTCTGCTCCTTCTTGGATGCAGCCACACGCCAAAGATGAACAACACCTCTACGCCAGAAGTTTTTCTGACGACGCGCGCCGGCACCGAGCAGCGCGTGACGGTAGAGCTGGCGCGGACCGGAAGCGAGCGCGAGCGCGGGCTCATGTTTCGGCAATCGCTCGAATCAGGTCGCGGCATGCTGTTCATTTTTCCGACGTCGGAGCGACTTCAGTTTTGGATGAAGAACACATACATTCCGCTCGACATGATTTTCATCGACGCGGATCTCAAAGTCGTCGGCATCGAGGAAAACGCCGAGCCGCTGACGCTGACCGCGCGCGGACCGGCCGTGTTGGCGCGATATGTGCTCGAGGTGCCCGGTGGCTGGTCGAAGAAAACCGGAATTGAAATTGGATCCAAGGTTCGTTACAGCGGCATCGATCTCTAGAGGAGGCTTCATGCGTACGCTCACGATCTCGATTTTCATGACTATTGCATTGGGTGGAATCTCGTCGGCACAGGGTCTCGGCTCGGACGATCCGGTTCCGAGCCACACCATCACCGTCCAGGAAGCGGCCAAAGGAGTCAAAGGCTCCGGCCCGTTCACAGCCAAGATCGACATCGAGCAGAGCGGCAAGGCGCTCGGCAGCTTCAGCTGTGAGCTGTTCGACAAACAGACCCCGATGACGGTGGCCAATTTCATCGGCCTCGCGCGCGGCACACGTCCGTTCAAGGACGTGAAGAGCGGCACGTGGGAGAAGCGCCCGTTCTTCGATGGGCTCACCTTCCACCGCGTGATCGCGACGTTCATGATTCAAGGCGGCGATCCGGCCGGNNGGCTCGCAGTTCTTCATCACCGAAGATCCGCAGCCGCGCCTGAACGGCGGCTACACCATCTTCGGCAAGTGCACGCCGGTCGAGCTGGTGAAGACCATCGCGCGCGTGGCCAAAGGTCCGATGGATCGCCCCACCGAGCCGGTGATCATGAAGAAAGTGACCATCACCGGCGGCGGCGGCAAGAAGGCAAAGTAACTACCGAAACGCAGCTATTAATACGGCACGTACGGCGCGCGCGCTTTGTTTACGAACTCCTGCACCGACGGTCGCGCCCACACTTTCTCCACAAACGTCTTGAGCCGTTCGGGCAGCGCGTATCCATTTAAGTTGAGACGTTGCAGCATGAACGCCAGGTCGGCATCGGCGATGGAGAACTCGCTAAACAGCTGCGATTTTCCGTCGGGAAGCAGTCGTTCGGATACTTGAATCAACTTTTCGGCCGCGGCTTCGCCCGCCTTCGTCAGCGGTTTATCGGCGCGTTCGTAAAACATCGTCGCAGTCGAACGATCTTCTCGTAGCGGATTCAGATCCGACCGCAACCATCCCATCACCTGACGGGCGCGGGCCTTGGCTCGAAGCTCGGTGGGCAGCACCGGATGCGCGGGAAACGCATCTTCCAGGTATTCGACGATGGCGGTCGATTCGGCCAGCGAGAAGTCACCGTGCGTGAGCGTCGGTACGCGTCCGGTGAGCGAGCGCGCCAGAAAATCCGGTTTCCGTTGCGCCCGATCTTGCAGCGACACCAGCTGGCTGTCGAACGCCAGCCCTTTTTCGCGCAGCGTCACGAACACTGAAAACACAAAGGGGCTGATCCAAAATCCGTCGGTGTAGAGCGTGATCTTTTCCATGGTTCACTCCCGAAACAGAACCATATCAGTCCTGGGATGGTTACGCGCCGCAGAAGATCTTAGCGACCGCGCGATAGTCGTCGGCAAACCCACGATCCAGGGCGCACGGCGCCGCCCCAGCGAGTTCGCCGCAGGTACGCAGCTGATACTCGCTGCACGCGTTTTGACGCGCCTGCACTGCACACCCGCTCGCATCTGTGCAGCCGGAGCAGGCGAACGTCGCACAATCACGCGCGGCCTGTTCGCGCGCGCCGCATCCGGTCGGGCGACTGTCCCCGAGAACGATCGCGATGCAGCCGCCTACGTTGACCTCGACGCCGCCGGCGCGGTTGCGTAGCACACCTTCGCCGCCGGTCGAATCGGCTGGAAGAAGACAGTTCGCACAGGCCGCATGGTTGGCGACGAATTGTTGGCAGGCGATCGGGATCGCCGTCGCCTCGACCAAACAGTCGCGCAGATAATCATCGAGATCGACATCGCTGCAGACGCCTTTGGCCGAATGTGGGGCAATCCAGGCGGCCGGCTGAAATGCATCCACGGTCGCGGCCGGGCAGAAAGCAGCCGTGCTCGCCTCGGCGCCGCCACTTTTGATTTGTGTTTTACTCGAACGTACACAGGACAGCAGGCAGATCGCGAGCATCGGCCAACGCATTACGGAATCTCCAGCTTGTAGATCGATTGGCCGATCGCATAGGCGGTGTGTGCGTCGACAAAGCGAAATCGATTGATGTAGGGGCCGAGCGACATGTCCGCCTCCCAGCTCTGTCCGCCGTCGTGGGTGCGATAGGCCGGTTTGCTCTTGGCCTCGCCACCGATCCAGCCGATCGATTCGTCGATGAATCCAATTCCGAGCCCGGAGTAGGTGTCGTCCAAAAACGGAAGCTCTTGCCAGGTCGCACCGCCGTCGGTGGTCTTGATGAAGCTCGACTGACCGCCCGAGAAAGGGAGCACCGAGGCGTAACCTACCTTGCTCGATGGGAAGGAGAGCTTCCAACACATTTCGCCGCTGGCTTGCGACATGAACGCGGTCTGCCAAGTCGCGCCGCCATCGGCCGTGTGCAAGATCGTGCACACCGAATCGCTCTGAGTGGACGAGCCGCCGGTCACGAATCCATCCTCCGCGCTGGAGAAGTAGGCGTCCACCAGCATTGGAATCTGCGAAGTGAGCTCCGTCGTCGTCCAGCTGGCGCCGCCATCTTTCGAGCTGGCGAAGAAACTCGGCCCGCCCACGCGACCGCTGGCCACGATGTGCGTCGCATCGATACGGTTGAAGTTGCAAATCCCTTTCGGCGTCGGGCCAGTGAAACTCGTAATCGGCTGCCACGAGGAACCACCGTCGCTGGTCCGGTAAAGCGGATTGGTGTCGGTGACACCGGGGTAATAGTCGGGACCAATGTTGGACGCGAACCCGTGCTGCGCGTCGAGAAAGGAGATGGCGCGGAAGTAGGTTCCGGGCTGATCGAGTTGCTTTTCCCAAGTCATTCCACCGTCGGTCGTATGGTAGATGCGCCCGAGGCCGTTGACGCTCCAGCCGACCTGCGCGTCGAGGAAGAAAATATCATCCTGTTTGCCGGCGATGGTCGGGGCGCCAGCGAGCTTCTGCCAAGAGGCACCGAGGATCGCATCTACGCTTCCGTCGACGGGGATGGTGGCATCGACCGTGAGTACCGAGGCGTCACCTGGAACTGACTGATGGCTCGAACATCCGAGGAGACAGGCCACGACGATTGGAAGTTGACGCATGGATCGCCGTTTAACTCGATTGCGCGCCTTTGGACACACGAAAGTTGCTCTATCTCTTTCGTGAAATTGCGTCACGCCACTTCAGCGGCGGCTGACCGTAGATTTTTTTGAATGCGGTCGAAAGGCCGCCGGCGGAGCTGAACCCGAGCTCAAACGCGATGGCGGTCACCGGCAGATCCGTTCCCCGCAGGAGCTCGGCCGCGCGCGCCACCCGCAGCCGTAAGAGGTGCGCGTGCGGGGTGACTCCGAAGACGCGGTGAAACACGCGCAGGAAATGAAACCGCGAGAGATTCGCCGCGCTCGCCAAGGTGTCGAGGCTGTGCGACTGATTGAGCGTGGCGCGCATCGTCTCTTCGACGTTTCGCACCTTCTGCATCGCATGTAGATCGATGTTCCGCGTCGGAGGCGGTGATTCTAGTAGGTGCTGCCAGACCAGCCAACGGCTCAGGTGGCTGATCAGCGACGCAATGAGCAGTCGCGGAGCGGGCGCCTTGGGGAGTGCGATGTAACGATTCAGCCCAGAGGCGAGCGCGGCCAATTCCGGAGTAATGACAAATTGCTCGGTGCGAAATCGACTCGGCTCAAATCGGGTCCCGAGCTCGGTCGCCGCGTCGACGAGATAGCGCGTGGGAAGATGGACGATGGTCTGGACGTTGGATTGCTTCTCCGACCAGCTCGAATGGAGACTCCCCTGCGGAATGAGTGAATAGAATCCGGCTGGAGTGATCGCCGCGCGGCCCTCGAGATCGTAAACTTCGCTCCCCTGTTCGACCAGGCAGAGCTCGAGCGTATCGGCGTGCCGCGCGTTCGTGGGTCCTGCGCTGTTTCGCGAGCGCCACTCGCGCCTGATCACGATCTCGCAGTCCCGATATTCCGATAGGACCCTGCTCGTCACGACTCAAACGACATAGCACGGACGAAGGGATGCTGCACACGATTGGTGGCGCGGGCCTCGCGACGAAAACGAATCACCATCTCTGGATCGGCGACCCACTCGGCCTTGACCAGCTTGAGCACACGGTAGCGACCGTCGAGGAGCTCGCCAATCATCCGCGAGACTATCCTGCAGAAGGCGCGGTGACAGCGGGCGCGGTCAGTGCGCGAACCACCACGCTGGCGCAGGCGAGACCGAAAGTTCCGGTCACGAATCCTGCCGTTCCATAGATCACGTGGCGATCTTCACACGAATGAAAATCGTTCTTCCCGCCTGGGCACACGCAGCGAAATCCGTCGCCGCCATCGTAATGAAGCTCGATGGGCTCGGCGGGATGCTCAGTGGAATAGACGGCAGAAATTCCGAACAGGCCCTTGCCGGGAAAATCATGTTTCTGCCTGAGCGCGCGGCGAACGGCATCGGCCAACGGATCGATCGCGGTCTCGGAGAGGTCGACGACGCGCACCGCGGTGGGATCCATGCGTCCGGCGGCGCCGGTCGAGCACACCACCGGAATTCCGCGGCGCTTGCAGTGCGCCAGCAGATGACATTTGGCGGTGACGTTGTCGATAGCGTCGACCACGAAATCGGGCCGCAGCGAAAGTAACTCGTCAGACGTTTTATCACTGTAGAAAATCGGAATCGGACGCACTTGCACTTGCGGATTGATGAGCTGCACGCGATCGGCGAGAACTTGCGCTTTCGCTTTGGCGATCGTGCCTTGCATCGCTTGCAGCTGACGATTGGAGTTGGTGATGCACACCCGATCGAAGTCGACCAGCGTGAGCTTGCCGATGCCACTTCGCGCCAGCGCCTCGACCGCGAACGATCCCACGCCACCGAGCCCGACCACCATCACATGCGACGCGAACAGCTTCTCCATGCCCTGATCGCCGACCAATCGACCCATGCGATCGAAGCGGCGATGCAGCCGGTAAGCGGTCTCTTTTTCGTCTTCGATCATTTTCGCGGGCTCAATCATTTTTTTCCAAACAGCCGTCGAGCGTTCTCTTCGGTCTTGGTGGCGATCAGGTCCTCGGATTCGCCTCTAATTTGGGCAAGCGCGGAAACGATTGCAATCAGAAACGCGGGCTCATTTTGCGACGGACGATAGGCGAGTGGCGTCTGAAAAGGCGCGTCGGTCTCGACGAGCAGCCGATGGAGCGGAATGACGGCCGCCGCACGCCGCGTCTTTTTCGCGTCGGGGTTGGTGACCGGCCCAGCGAACGAGATGTGCAAACCGAGCTTGAGATAGTCGGCCATCAGCTCGGCCGAGGCGCTGGCGCTGTGCAACACACCTCCCGCCGCCGGAAGGCCGTCGCGTTTCAAGATTTCGAGCGCCCGCGCGTGGGCGTCGAGGATGTGCAAAACCACAGGTAAATTGTGGGCACGAGCGATGGACAGCTGCGCGCGAAATGCGGCCTCTTGTCGCGCCATCGAGGCCCTGCGATCGGCGGCACCGTCGAGACCGATCTCTCCGATGGCAGAGGCTTCGCCCGACAAAAGTGCCGGCTCGAGCGCGCGCACCATTGCGTCAGCCTCAGATTGGTCGAGCTCGTCGATTCGCTGCGGATGCACGCCGAACGCGATCGCCACATCGGGATGCGCTTTGGCCAGCGCGCGTTCGACTTCCCATCCTTCTGGATCGACTCCGGCGAGCAGCACGCCGGTGACACCCGCGACGCGCGCACGACGAAGCAGCTCATCCGCGTCTTCGATCCGGCGATCGTGCAGATGGCAGTGCGAGTCGAACATTGAAGTGGAGTTTGAAAATCAGGAGGCAGAAATAAAACAGCCAGCCCACATTGCTGTGGGCTGGCTTAGGGTTAACAATTAGATGCGGGTGACGTTCGCAGCCTGAAGGCCCTTCGGACCTTGAACGGCTTCGAACTGAACCTTGTCGCCCTCGGCGAGGCTGCGAAAGCCTTCGGCCGCGATGGCGGTATGGTGGACGAACACGTCCGGACCATTCTCAGGAGTGATAAAACCAAAACCCTTTGCATCATTGAACCACTTCACAGTACCCGTTTGCATCGATATTTCCTCTTCCGCCGCGCGTCCGACTCGGCGTTACTTCGTTGATAGCTGGAGTGGTTAGGTTTCCAACGGAGAAAATCGAGAAATTCGATTCGCAACCAGACTTATGTCCGCGCTCCAGCTTGGACGCACAAAGAAGGTGCGCCTATGTGGGGCAAATGTCGAGAAGTTCTTTTTTTATACAAAACAAGCAAGTAAGTTCAAGAACTTAACCTTCAAGTATTAGTGCGTCGCCGAGCGCTGTTCGGCAAAAAAATCGCGGATTTGGTCGAGCGCCGCTGAACGTAGATCGTCACGTTCCTGAAGAATCTCATGCCCGGCGCCCTGAAACACCACTTTTCGGCAGGACTGGGCGGCGGCGCAAAACGCGTCTTGCCCGCCGGCGCGAACCAGCTGATCGTCGGTGGCTTGAAACAGGAGGATCGGCGCGGCGATCGCGCTGGCTCCGGCGGCAAAACCGTCGAGCGCGGTGAAGCATTGTTTCATCCAGTGGTTGGTCGAGCCTCCTAAAATGATTTGAGGAACTTTCGCTTTGAGCGTGCGGCTGATGGCGAAGCGCACGTCGCTGTGAGAGACGTCGTTGGTCGCGCTCGGATCGTACGGTCCCTGCGTCGGCGCGTAGTCGGTGTCGTGGCCGATCAAGATCTCGGAATCGATGAGCCCGCGCGCAACCGACTCGGGAATTTTGCCGGTGTTGAACTCGTGAAGCGGCGCCGAGAGCACGATCGCGTCGAAATCCGTCGGGTAGCGCTCGAGATAGGCCGTCGAGATGGCGCCTCCTAGTGAATGCGCCAGCAGGAATATTTTGTCGTGCGCGCGCTGTTTGACCACGGTCTCGACGAACAGCTTCACGTCGCCCACGTAGTCATCGAAATCGTCGACATATCCTTTTTGTGGATCAGCGAGCAGCCGATCCGAAAATCCCTGCCCGCGATGATCGAGCAGATAGAGCGAGTAACCGAGCGTGGAGAGGTCGTCGACCAGCTCGGCATACTTCAAGTAAGACTCGTTTCGCCCGTTCAAGATTACCAGCGCGCCCTGCTCGTCTTCGCGCTCGAACTTGGCGTAGCGAATACGGGTGGCGTTGACGCCAGCAAATTCGCCGAACGTCGCGTTTTGCATGAAGCGCGGAAGGATCTGCGAGCCCCATCGCTCAGGGAGATCGCGTTCGCTCGACCAGGACGAGCCGCCAAGGCGGTCGGCCTTTCCGCCACTCGTTTGGTTTGATAGATCGGTTGGCGCTCCGCCGCATGCGGCCCATACGGCGCAGAACATCAGACAGAGCGATTTTCTCATTGCATCGGTTTGAAGCAAAGCCGGCGCCACGGGTCGTATACCCCAAGCTACTGAAACTTAAGCTCTAGCCATCCAACCTGGGGACGCTCGACCCTCGCGCGGTGGGCCGCCATCCGAGCCACCCCCCGGGATCGCCGGAGGCGACCACGGTCTACTGGCTGGAGCTGCGCGAGCTCGCTGGTTCGGGACATTGGTACGGCCCGGTCACACCCACCCCGCTGGCGCTACCGGAGCCCGCCAAGTCCGATCCGTCCACCGACATACCCGATGGAGGATCGGAAGAAAGTCCTGTTGCGCCTGGCGTCACCGCGCCAGCGAAAATCGATGCCACCCTGCAACCGCGCGGCTGCAGCTATGGAGCGTCGGCACCGCTCGGCGCGATTCCCGGCGGCTTCAGTCTTCTTTTGATTCTCTCGATCGGCCTTCTCGGCCAGCGCAGGCGGAACATCGTCCAAGGCAACGCTCGCTCCCTTTCTTCGGAAGCAATATCGACAAGTGACGTTCGTTATCGTTTCGCTTTCGATACGGGTGACGCTGTAGATCGGTCCGCATCGTGCAAGCTCTCGAGTCATAAGGGAGCCGAGATGAATAAGAGAACAAATAGTACCCGGAAAGAGAAAACCAACGACGCTCCGCGTCGACAGACTCGTTCGGATGACGGCGATGCATTTTTTCCCGATCCCGCAGACGGTCCCGCGCACACCAGTGACAACCTGGCGCAGGAGCTCGCCGAAGAATTTCTGATCAGCGCGACTTCCGGAGAGCAGATCGCCGAGGACGCGCTCAACGAGGACGTCCCCGAAGATGCTGGCGGCCCATTCGTGATCACCTCCGGCGACGACGAATTTGCCTCGGGCGTGGATGCGTCGAATCCGGCCGGGGCCAAGCGCGAAGGCTACNNCTTCGCTTCGCCGGTCGCGAGTGGACTACCGTCTCTCTCAATCAAACATCGATTGGAGAAGAGAGATGAACGTTCCCGTTTACGATCTCACGGTCACCCAATTTTCGCGTGGCCTCACGAACCTCAAAGGCGTGCTGCAAAAAGCGCAGACGTTCGCCGAGCAGAAGAAGATCGACTTTGCAGTCTTGCTGCAGACGCGACTTGCGCCCGATCAGTTTCCGTTTGTCAGACAAATCCAGATCGCCACCGACACGGCCAAAACCTGTGTCTCTACGCTGACCGGCGTAGCTGCGCCGGTGATGGACGACAAAGAGCAGCGCGTTGAAGAGCTCATCAAACGGATCGATACCACCCTCGCCTTTCTCGGTGCGCTCAAGCCCGAGCAGTTTATCGACTTCGAGAAGCGAAACTTTACTTCGGCGCGGCGCCCCGGTCTCCACTTGGACGGCAAGGCCTATCTCCACGAGCACGCGCTGCCGAACTTCTATTTTCACGTGACCACCGCCTACAGCATTCTTCGCGCGAGCGGCGTCGACCTCGGCAAACGAGATTATCTCGGTGACCCGAGCTGGAAAAAGGACTAAGCGCGGGCCGTCTTCGTCTCCTCGGTTGTTCGACAGCGAAATCTCAGATATTCTACGGGCGCCCAATTTTTCGACTGCTCACGTCACAACCCCGAGGAGGGTTCATGAGAAGGCTTCTTGTGTTCGTTGCGCTCGGCGGTTGCTACGTCGATCCGGTACCGCCGGTCTATCCGCAACCGGTGTATGCCCCGCCGCCGCAGCAGGTCTATGTGCCACCGCCGCAGCAGGTCTATGTGCCACCGCCGCAGC
>PLXG01000478.1 GCA_003153195.1 Myxococcales bacterium | reverse complement strand
CCAACGCCGGAAAATCGACGCTGCTCAATACGCTCACCCACGGCGACGTGCTGGTGGAAGACAAGCTGTTTGCCACGCTCGATCCCACTTCGCGGCGGCTGCGCTTTCCAAGCGAGCGCGAGATCATCATTACCGACACGGTCGGATTCATTCGCGATCTGCCGAAGGATCTGGTCACCGCATTTCGCGCCACGCTGGAAGAGCTCGATGAAGCCGATCTGCTCATCCACGTGGTCGACGGGGCCGATCCGGCCCACCAGGGGCACATCGAGGCGGTCGAAAAAATTCTTCGCGATCTCGAGCTCGGCGACAAGCCTCGCTTACTCGTCTTCAACAAGATCGACAAGCTCGAGCCGGCCGATATCGAAGCGCTCAGCTCCGCCGGAAGGAAGGCAGTCACGGTGAGCGCGCGGCAGGCGGAGACCACCCTCCCTCTTTTGGCCGAGATGGAGCGGATCTTGTGGACTGAAGATCGCATCGCCAAGCCGGTGACGGAGCCCGCGCCTGAGGACAATCTGCTCGATTGAACCGCGCCAAGTGGAACTTTCTTCTCCAGCGAACGGACCCGCATTTCGATTTTAGCGCCGTTTGATCATCCTCGAGCGGCGTGGTACGGCCTTTCCAGCATGTTCTCGAAATTCCTGATGGTCTTGGTCGCGCTGGCCTTGGGTGGGTGCCGTAATGAATCGGCCCGTCACAAAGCGGCGGGCAATGTCTTCTTCAAGCAGGGCAAGCTCGAGGTGGCAGCCGAGGAGTATCGAACCGCGCTACGAACCAGCCCCGACGATGCGAACGCGCACACGCTGCTCGGCAACGTTCGCTTCGAGCAGCAGCGATATGCCGAAGCGGAGCAGGAATATCGTGCGTCGCTGCACGACGATCCGCACGCGCGGGCGGCAATCCTCGGACTGGTGTCGCTCGATCTTCGCGCCAACAAATTGCCCGAGGCTCGCACCCTGCTCGAGCAACTGGTGAAAGACGAGCCGCGCGATCCGGAAGCTCAAATCGCGCTCGGAAAGCTCCTCTACGCCGACGGGAAACTGAATGAAGCCGAGGCCCACCTGCGCGACGGATTGGTCTATGCGCAAAACGAGGTGTCGGCGCTGTACACGCTCGGCCTCGTGCTTGCAAAGAAGAAGGATCGCGAGCAGGCAAACGCAATTTTCGACAGGCTCGAGAGCATCACCGAAGGAAAGGCGTACGCACCGTACGGCCGAGCGGTCGCCGAGGCGGCAAGCGGCCGCAACGACGAGGCCTTGAAGTGGCTCGACGTGGCGCTGCAGCGCGGACTGGACGATCCGGCGCAGGTCGAGCGGGATGACGCCTTCGGAAGGTTGCGCTCGAACCCTCGATTTCAGGAGCTGATCGCGAAAGCGAAGCCGCGTGCGCCGCCGAAGTGAGGTTGACCATGAAGCGCACGATCGTCTGCCTGTTCCTGCTCGCCGCCTGCACTCCTCACCCGCTGTCGCCACCCAGTTCGCCCATCGGTTTAAAACCTGTACCCGTGAATCAAGCCGCCCTCACCGATCTAGACGGTGAGCTGTTTGGAACCTTGGTGATCGCATCGCCGGCCACGCTCATGACTCAGCTCGGCGATCAGAATGCGGGCACACTCGAGAAGATGCTGACGTCGGTGGGGATTTCACCCAAGGTGAGCGCCCTCATCGATTTCGATCGACCGCTCGGCATGGCGCTGCTCAATCCCACGTTGCTGGCGTCGCCGACGGTAAGACCGATCTTGGCGATGATTCCGTTGCGTTCGGGGTCGGCATTCGCGGCGGCGTTAGAAGCGGCGGGCGCGCAAAAGACCCAGTGGGGATATCGAGTGCCCACCATGGCCGGAGAGATCTCCATCGGGATTCAGCGCGAAGGGAGCGGCGATCACGCACTCATTGCCTGGCGATCGGAGCTCTTGCCCGAGGTCGCGCATGTGCTCGGACCGAAGTTGCGCGGCCCGAAAGAATCGGCGGTGACGGTGCACATGAACCTCGACAACGCGCGCGCGGTGCTGGGTTCTCAGCTCGATGCGCTTGGTCAGCATGTGGCGCTTTTGAGTGCGGAGGGGAGCTCGCCGAGCGATGGCCAGATCGCGTTTTCGATGCGCGAAATTTTGGCATTGATCGGTTACGCGCATGGAGTCTCCGACGTGGAGCTTTTGGCCGACGTCGATTCCGGCGGAGTGACGGTGACCGCGCGACTCGACAGCAATCACGGTTCGGATCTGTTCGCCGGTCCTGGATTCGATCGCGCCAGCGAACGATCGTTTCGCAGCTATGTGGAGCAGCAGCGAACCGGTCCCGCTTGGGGGAGTCGACTTTTACCGAGAGACTCCGCGCTCGCCTACATGACGCGCATGAGCCCGCTCGGCCGGCGCGGCGACGTGAACGCGTCGATGGCGTTTTTAGCGTCGGCGACTGCGCGTCCGATTGCCGCCGAAGAGGCGATGAAGTGGCGACGCGCGCTCGACCGCGTTTCACACGCGATGGCCGAAGGCGGCGAGCTCTCTTATGCGGTCTGGCCGGCGCAGGGCAAGGGCGGGCTCGGATTTGGCGGCGCGTTTCACGTCGACGATTCGACCGAGGCGCGGGCGGCAGTGAAGGCGGCGTATGAGGCGCTGGCGGTGCCGATCGGCGCGATTGTGACCCGCTCGCTGGCGCTCGATCCCGTGCGCTATGACAAGCGCATCGAGGTCCGTGAGCGGACCCGCCAGATCGCCGGTCAGTCGGTCGAGCTCGTCGAGGTGAGTGTGCGTTGGCCTTCCGACGCGGGCGACGAGCGTCGCGTGTTCGAATCGATGTTCGGCGAGAAGCTGGTGGTGGCCACTGCCTTCGTCGGAGATTCGGCGCTGTTCGCCATGGGTGCAGACTATGAATCGCGACTCACTACTATGAGCCAAGCGGCGCTGGGCGGACCGGCGGCTTCGCTTCAGGACAACACTGCGTTTCAAGAGGCGCTCGGCTATCACGACCAGTCCCGAATCTCGCTCGCGTTTCTGGAGATGCCCAAGATCGCGGCGCTGGCGGGCGCGCTGTTCGCCCGTTCCACCGACCTCACTGACGATCAGCGGGGCGCACTCATTCAACTGCTCGGCGATGTTCGGTCGGGCGCCATCATCTCCACCACCAATGTCGTGCAGGGTCAAGCGCGCGCTCGTTACGAGCTCACCAGCCATCTGCCGCGCACTGCACTGGAAGGGCGGTTGCGGCTCGCGGGTGCGCTGTGGCGAATCGCGCTTGCGCCGGTGATCAACCCCCCGGTGCTGCCGCCGCTCCCGCTTCCGCCGTCGCAGATCACCCCGTCGGCAGGATTTTCTGATACCGGCCCGACCATGTAGGACCTGACCATGTAAGGGATTGAGATCCGGCGTCGCTCTAGGCTATGACCCTCGCGTGCCGTTCGTCCGAGAAGAGCTGCTTACGCACGCGCTTGCGCCGCACTACGAAACGCTTCGACGAATTCCCAATCGGCGCGTGCTTGAGAAGAGTGAGCTGTTTCAAACTGTGCGGCCCGATCTCGAGCGAATCTTGAACGGTGTCGAGCGGTGCGATGCGGTGCCGTCGCCGTCGCAGTTTGGCGATCGCCTCAAAGTGGTGGCGTGGAACATTCAACGTGGCCAAAAGCTCGAGTCGCTGATTCGCGCCTTCGAGCGCGACGAGAATTTGGCGCAAGCCGATGTACTGCTCCTCTGCGAAGTCGATTGCGGAATGGCACGCTCGCACAATCGCAATGTGGCGCGCTCGCTCGCTGACCGGCTGAACATGAGCTACGCGTTCGGCGTCTCCTATTTGGTGCTGGAAGACGACATTGGCGAAAACCCCGACCACCAGGCCAACACCTTGGCGCTGGCTGGCTCCGCCGTTCTGAGCCGACTTCCGCTCGGGCGCGTCATCAACGTCGACGTGCCTGAGCTGCGCGACAAGTTTTCTTCATCGGAGAAGCGACTGGGAAAAAAGCGCGCGCTGGTGGCCGAGGTTCTTCATTCGAGCGGAAAGATGGCGGTGGCGGCCTGTCATCTCGACTCGAACGCCTCTTCATCACAAAGGGCCGAGCAGTTGCGCAGCATCATCGACGCGGCGGAGTCGCTGGGACATTCGCGGGTGCTGCTGGGCGGCGATCTCAACACCACCACCTACGACGTCTCCTCTGGATTTGCGCTGGTCCGCAATCTGCTCCATAAGGTGTTCACGCTCGGATTCGCCGGTGCCATCGCGCACTACCTGACACCGGAAAAGCGTTACGAGCGTCCGATCTTCGAGCTGCTGACGGCGCGCCACTACCAACTCGACGGGTACAACGATCGCGCGCACGGCACCATGAACTTCGATCTCAACGATCCCTACGCCATCGAAAAGACGCGACGACATGTGGGGCGATTTTTCACCGCGCTGCTCATTCGGCTGCTTCGTCCATGGAACGGTTGCGTGCCGGCCAAGCTCGACTGGTTCGCCGGCAAAGGGCTTCTGCCGGCCGCGCCCCGGGTGGTCGACCCGCGCGACGATTCCGGCCGGCCCGCTTCCGATCACGCTGCCATCGTCGTCGAGCTTTTGCTATCCTCCGCCGCGGCGCCCGGCGCTCACGAGGGAATCTGAATTGGGACTGCTTTGGTTCATCCTGCTGATCGGCGGACTCATCGCCGTACACGAGCTCGGCCACTTCGTCGCCGCCAAATTGGTGGACGTCAAGGTGCTGAAGATCTCCATCGGCTTTGGCCCCAGTCTGTGGTCGCGTCGAATCGGTGGCACCGAGGTTTCGCTGTCTTGCATTCCGCTCGGCGGTTACGTGCGACTGCTCGGCGAAAATCGCGAAGTCATCGCCGATTCGGATCGCGGCCGCGCGTTTCATCACAAGCCTTCGTGGCAGCGGCTCTTCGTGATCTTGGCGGGACCGATGGCCAACCTGCTTCTGCCGCTGTTCATCTTCACGTCGATCTACGCGCGCAAGGCCCACTCGCCGTCGTCGACGCTGGGTCACGTGCTCGAAGGACAGCCGGCGGCGGAGGCGGGCCTCAAGGCGGGCGATCGAGTGGTGGCCATCAATGACGAGCCGGTGCGCGAGTGGAGCGAGGTCAATCGCATCGTGAGCGAGTCTCCCGGCATCGAGCTGCGCATGACCTTGTCGCGGCCAGGGCTCGAGGGACCGGCGCGAACCATCACTAAATATGTGACGCCGCGCGAGCACCTTCGCATCGATCCGCTCGGGTTCAGCGAACACATCGGAATGATCGGTGTGGCGCCCAATTATCGGTTGCCGCAGGTCGGGATTCTCGACGAGCAGTCGCCGGCCTATTTGGCCGGGCTGCGCAACTTCGATTCGGTGCTTTCGATTCAAGGCCGGCCAGTCAATCACTCCGACGATCTGGAGCCGCTCACCCAGCCGAAGCAAGGTGGCATGGTGACGGTGAGCTACTTGCGGCCGGAGCCGGTGGGCTGGGGATTCATCTCGCTGGGAACGCTTCAGCCGCACGCGTCTCAATTGGTGCCGTCGGTGCTGCCGGTGAATGAGCACGATCGGTTGAGCGGTCGGCAGCCCAAGTATGAGACCGGCCTTCGCCCGGCCGACCTTTTCGTCGAACGCGTGGCGCCAGGCAGCGTGGCGGCGGAGATCGGTCTCGTCTCCGGCGCGTTCCTGATGCGACTGGACGGCAGCGCCGTTCGTAGTTGGGAGGAGCTCAGTCAGATCCTCGGGGAGCACCCGGAGAAGAGCCATCGGTTGACTTGGCAAGCTCAGGGGCAGATTCGCGACAGCGAATTTCGTCTGGAGAAAAAGCATTTCATCGACGCCTACCAATCGGAGTCGACGATGTATGTGCTGGGCGCTGAAGGGTCGCACGCGACCTTGCCGGTGGCGGAGGTCGAGCTCGATCGTCAACCGGCGCGCGTTTTGGCGCAGGCGGCGGCGCGCGTTCTGTCGGTGACCGGCACCATGCTGCGCGTGCTCGGGCAGGCGCTGATCGGAAAGATTTCGCCCACCACCATCGGCGGGCCGATCCTCATCTATGAAGTCGCTGGAGTCGCGGCGCAGCACGGCTTCGACGAGTTCTTGGCCATGGCGGCGCTGGTCTCGCTCAACTTGGGATTGCTCAACCTGCTCCCGGTTCCACTCCTCGACGGCGGCCAGGCCATGTTCGTGCTGCTCGAATGGTTGCGCCGCCGGCCGGTCACGCTGCGCGCGCGCGAACGCGCGGGATACGTTGGGCTGGGGCTGCTGGTGGCGCTGATGCTGGTTGCGTCCCTAAATGATCTTGTCAGACATTTTCCGCGATGATCATTTTGGCGATCGATACGGCCACGCTTACCGCCGGTGTCGCGGTGTATGGTGGCGAAGAGATCGATTCGGCGCGGGTGCTGTCGGTTCGCCGTGCCCGCGTGACGGTGCATTCGGAGAAGCTGCTCGGAATGATCGATGAAGCGCTGCGCGAAGCGGGC
>PLXG01000424.1 GCA_003153195.1 Myxococcales bacterium | reverse complement strand
CGCCCAATCCCTGCGTGCGCTGCAATCAGCACATCAAGTTTACGCCGCTCGCCGAGCAGGCCCGCGCGATTGGCGCGGAAGTTTTGGCCACCGGACACTACGCACAGATCGTCGAGCGAAACGGTGTGCGCCTACTCAAGCGCGCGGTCGACTCGCACAAAGATCAATCGTACTTCCTCTTCAACATGCCCGCCGAAGAGCTCGGCTTCGTCGAGTTTCCGCTGGGTGGGCTCACCAAAGAGGAAGTGCGCGCGCACGCGAGGCGCCTCGGTCTGCCGAACGCGGACAAGCCCGAGTCGCAGGAGATCTGCTTCGTGCCCGACGGAGATTATGCTGGGTTCGTGGCGGCGCGCGTGCCCACCTTCGCCGGTGAAATCGTCGACACCGCGGGCAAAGTGGTCGGTCAGCACGAGGGCGTTCACAAGTTTACCGTCGGTCAGCGGCGCGGAATCGGTATCGCGGCGCCGGAGCCAATGTACGTGGTGGCGGTGGAAGCGCTGACGCGAAAAGTGGTGGTCGGTCCGCGCGCGGCGCTCGAGCGTCGAACCCTGTGGGTGGAAGACTTCGTGTTTCCCGCCGGTGTGCCGGCGCGCGCCGAAGTGCAGATTCGCTATCGCCACGAAGCGCGTCCCGCGACGGTCGAGCTCGAAGCCGAAGGCCGCGTGCGCGTGACCTTCGACGAGCCGGAGTGGGCACCCGCGCCGGGACAAGCGGCGGTCTTTTACGACGGCGATGTCATTCTCGGCGGCGGCTTCATGAGCTCCGATGTGCGAGCGAACTAGCAGGGTGTTGAAAAAGGCAAAAGATGTCAGGTAACCGATCAGAATTCACCCTGCTAGTCGATCTACGAAGGGCTGCGCCCTTCCCCCATCGTGCACCGCCCGATGGGTCCCCCATCCCCTCCGCCGCGACTTCGCGGCGACGCATGCTTTGCGTGCTTGATCAGTTCTCCAACGGAAATCAAGGCGCCAAAAGCGCCGTCGGTGCGCGAATTGCGCCGGAGCAAGTGGGGTGGCTCACGCGGCTCTGCCGCGGCCGCGGGAAGAGAGGCAGCATGCCTCCCTTTGATCGTCGTTTAGCAGGCCGTGAGTTTCATCACTCAACTTTCGTCTATTCGACTTTTTCAACGGCCTGCTAGTGTCGGATCATCCTTACGCAGTGCTCGAGCAGCGCCTCAGCTACTGGTTCGCTGACATTTCGCGTCTCGAGTCGGCGCTCACGCACAAATCTTATCTGAACGAGAATCCGTCGTGGAAGCGCCCCGACAACGAGCGCCTCGAATTTCTCGGCGACGCGGTGCTCGATCTAGTGATCGGCCATCTGCTCATGGAGGCGCAACCCGAGCGCAACGAGGGAGAGCTCTCGAAGACGCGCGCCAGCATCGTGAGCGAAGTCGGCCTCTATGAGATCGCCAGCGAGCTCGGACTCGGTGAGTGGCTGTTTCTCGGGCGTGGCGAAGAGCAGTCGGGCGGACGGCGCAAGACCTCGGTACTGGCCGACGCGTGCGAGGCGGTGCTGGCGGCCGTCTATCTCGATGGTGGTTTCGAGTCGGCGTTCAAGGTCATTCGCCACCTCTTCGCCAACAAGGTCTCGGCCGCGGCAACGCCGGGCTTTCACGATTTCAAAACCCGTCTTCAGGAACGTGCGGCGCGCGCAAAACTGTCGGTTCGGTATACGGTCATCAGCGAAGTGGGGCCCGATCACGACAAGACGTTTGAAGTGGCTGCCCAAATTGGCGACAAAGAGCACGCGCGCGGCTCCGGCAAGACCAAAAAGGAGGCCGAGCAGCGGGCCGCCGAGTTGGCGCTCCATTCGCTCGATAGCCAGACCAAGACGTAGAGCCGGCCGGCAAAACCTGTGCTCTCGCTAGGCTTGCTGCNNTTTAAATATCGACGGATATTCTCAGTCGTCGCGCCTTGCATCCGGGGCTACTCGCGTCGCCAAGCTCGTCATAGGTTTTGCCGGCCGGCTCGTAATTTCTATTGAATTTCACACTGAAGGCGCTTAGCTTGTGTCCGCACGTGGGAGGTATTTGTGGCGCGAAGTGACCTGGTTCAGATGGAAGGTGTTGTAAAAGAAGTGATGGTCGGCGGAAATTTCCGCGTGGCCGTCGATGGTGGGCACAACGTTTTAGCGCAGCTCGCCGGCAACATGCGTCGTAACCGCATCCGCGTCGTTCTCGGCGACTCGGTCACCGTCGCAGTTTCTCCGTACGATCCAAGCCGCGGCCTGATCGTCTTCCGCGCGAAATAGTTTTTCAGATTTCAGAGCACGTCTCATAAATCCGGACCGAGCCGGTTCGCGCTTCGCAGGCCGGATCGCAAGGCGCGACGACCGCGCATACCCGTTGGTAATTAGTTTTGCGGCGGTGCTATTGCGGGTGCGGCATTCTCGGCGGCATTCCACCCGGCATTCCGTGAGGCATTCCGCCCGGCATTCCCGGTGGCATCATGCCCGGTCGGCCTGGTGCCGGCTTCTTTCCCGCATCGGCGCCGACGGTGAAGTCGACCGGCTTCTTGAGAAAGCGATCGATGGTGTACTTCTTCACCATCAGCAGGTCGGGCGATCCGACTTTCTGCACGTAGTATTCACTCGCGTCGGGGGTAGCCGCGCCGATTTTGAGTGCGACGGTGCTTCCGTCCTTGAGATGGATGGCGACGCCACCCATGGGCTTGGCGAGGCCAGTCTTGGCCGGATCCTTCTCGGTGGCGAAGCTCGCTGCCGCCAAATTTTCGAACGACGAGATGGCCGGCTTGACCTTTTTCTCGTCGAGTGTCGCGCCGCCCTTGGCGGTCCATTTGTCGCCAGTATGAACCAGTGAGGTCGATTCGGTGCCGACCGAAATGTCGACGCTGTTGATGGCCGCCTCTTTGGCTTTGACGAGCGTCTTGTCGCGATAGTCGATGGGACGATGCGCGACGCGCTCGATCGAGTATTTTTTGACCGAATAGATGGTCGGCTTGGCGGCATCTTTGACGTAGTAGTCGTCGCCGGAAACTTTGCCGAACTGGAGCGCGTACTCTTTGCCCTTGGCGTTCACGGTGATGGTCAGCGAAGGCTTGTCGAGACCGGTCTCTTCAGGCTTTTTGCCGTCGGCAAAGTCGCTGGCCTTGAGCGTGGCCATGCCTTGGGCCACCTGCGTCACCTGCGCGCTGTCGAGCGTGTCTGATATTTTGGGCGCGTCGCCGGTGGCTTCGTCGATCTTCCAGCTCGATTCGGTCTTGTCCTTGGCCGGCGGAACCTTTTCCACCAGCAGCTTCGATCCGGGCGCCTCGATCGTCACCTTGTCGGCATCGCCGGCCGGGAAGTCGAAGATGGCGTGGTCGCGCCAGCCTTTGCCATCGCGGTTGATCATGTACGGCTGAAGATTGGTCGCTTGCCATACCGCGTTTTTTCCAGCCGGACGAACCATGGTGAATCCAGCCGTCGATTTTCCGATCCAAAGATCGGCCAGTAGCTCGCCCTTGGTGCTCTTCACGATCAGGCGTGGCGCTTTGCCCTCTTCCACCCCCATCTCCGCGTGCTTCTCGGCTCCTTCGGTGACCACGTCGTGAAACACGATCTTCTCTAGACCATCGATCAGCGACTTGATCGCCGACGGATCGGCCGGCCAATCGGTGGGCGTCTTCTCGCGCCATCCGTCCTTTTCACTGGCGGCGCCCGGCGTCTTTTCCAGCACCACCTTTTCCTGCTTGTCGGTGGTGATTTCGATCTGGCCGAGGTCGGCTGCTTTCAAGACCGGGATGGGTCGCGGCGGCGGACCGACGCGTTGCCCTTTTTCTGGCGCGCGCATGACGACCGTCGCACCGATTCCGAGAACCACCATGGCTAAAAACGCGAACAGTGTTTTCTTTTCCATTGCCGATTCCTCTTACAGCTTGGCCATGCGGCGACGAGAGTTGCGCAGTTGCCAGCGCGCGATACCGAACGCGATGAACAGAAGGGGAACGCCCACTACGTTCGCGTAACGCGCGATGGCGGGCGTGCTCTCCGAGACGATGGTGATCGGGCGAGCCGACATGTTCTTGGCGCGAATGGGTTTGAGCAGCTCGTCTTGCGTGAGCCAGTCGAACAGGTTGAGCGCGAACCCGACATTTCCGCCGTAGTCCGGAACCTGCTGCGCGAACTGCATGTACTCCTGCGAAATGATGTTGGAGGTGCCGATGATCACCAGGCGCGCAGGCCCGGTCGACTGGTCGAGCGGCTTGTCTTCACCGGGCGGGAGCGAGCTGTTCGGCGCTGGCGGTGGAACCTCTTGGCCAGCTTCGTTGGGATGGCTTCGTCCGGCGAAGAACGACTTGAGCGGGCCGCTAGCGGCATACGCGAAGGTGAACGGTCCGCGATCGTCGCCCACTTTGAGCTGCTGTCCCGGCTGCGGGCTGAAGACGAAGATGCCCGTCTGGCGCCACGCGTCGCTCGAGCTCTGCGCCAGCGCGGTGACCGAAAGTCCCGGCTGCTTGTCCTTGATATATTCCACCGACGACGCGAAGGGAAAGGTCATCGCCTGCACCTTTTCGGTGAGCGGATGGCCGGGCGCGATCTGCACCGAAACTGGGAAGGTCGGATAGTTGGCCACTCGCATGCGGCCCGAATTCGGATCGGCGCCGACCGGGCCGATGGTGTTGAGCCGCGGCTCTTCGATGATGTCGTCGCGAACTTTGAATCCGTACGACTCGAGCAGATCGTCCATCGCCACCGGATTCTTCTGGCCGATCTTGGGCTGATCCTGTCCCGGCATCTGCATGCCGCCGTTGCCAGCCGCTTGCAGCAGCATGCCGTCGAGGAAGATGGCCACCGGCTTGCCCTTCATCAGGAACTGATCGATCTCGTATTTGGCGCGCTCACTCATCGGCTGCTTGGGTCCGGCGACGATCAGCGCATCGATGTCGTCGGCTAGAGGCTTGGCACCTTGGCCGAGCTTCACTTCGGAGATATCGTACTGATTGGAAAGCTGGCGGACCCACTGTAGACCGCCGCCGCCGCGCTGCTGTTGTTGTTGATCGGCGGTGGTGGTGAGCTCGCCTTCACCGTCGGCAAACGCTAGCTTTTTCTTCTTCACCGTCATCATCTTGATGACGCTGTCGATGGCGAACTCGAGCCCTTCGGCTTGCTGAATCTTGGGGATCGATTCGATCTTGCCCTGATATTGAAAGGCGATGCCGAAGAAGCTGGAGCCGAGCTCGAGCTTGTCTTTGGAATGGCGCTCGAGGCTGAGCTTGGGCACTTTGAATTTCTTGGCCTCGTCCTCGAGCTCTTTGTCGGCGGCCGGATCGAGCGCCTCCCATGTCATCTTGCCGCCCGACGCGTTCTTGTACTCGTCGAGCAGATCGCGCGTGTACTGCGATGCTTGCTGGAGCTCGGGCGGAAGATCGCCGGAGATGAAGGCCTTGACTGTCAGCTTGTCGGGAAGCTTGGCCACCAAATCCTTCGATGGTTGCGACAGTGTGTAGACCTTGTCCTCGGTGAAGTCGAAGCGCTTGAACACACGGCTGAGCGCGATGTTGCCGAAGATCACCGCGCCGATCA
>PLXG01000219.1 GCA_003153195.1 Myxococcales bacterium | reverse complement strand
TCTTCGCGCTTGAGATAGATGCGCGCGCCGCCCAACTCTTCGGTGAGTCGCTCGGCGAAGGTGAGTGGCGATGGGCGCCCGACATAATCGGCGAGCAAGCCGTCGAGCTCGGCGCAAAAGGTCGTGTCTTTCATCGCCTCGGCGAACGCCTGTTCCAACTGATCGAGCGCGGGAATCAGCGTCTCGGAGACATAACGGCCGCCGAAAGGCCCGAAGGTGCCTGCGCGGCGCTCGCTCATTTGGTCGCCTCTGGCGGAAGCTGAGTCGCCGCCTGCCTGGCGCGCACCACAAAATCGGCAATCTTGTGGTGATCTTTGACGCCGGCGGAGGACTCGACTCCCGAGGCGACGTCGACGCCAAAGGGTTTCACCGCTGCGATTGCTTGCGCCACATTTTCCGGCATCAGCCCGCCGGCCAAAATGACTTTGCGCAGGCGCGCCGCCTTGTCCGAGAGCCGCCAATCGGCGATTCGCCCCGAGCCGCCGAACGAAGACGAATCGGCGTCGATCAGAATTCGATCTCCTTCGTAGCGCTGAAGCATCATCAGCGACGCTGCGTCGTGCATACGGATGGCTTTCATGGCGCGCGCGCCGAAGAGCCGACAAAAATCGGCCGGCTCGTTTCCGTGTAATTGCACCGTATCGAAGATCTCGAGCGCACGACGAACCTCGGCCTCTTCAGGGTTCACCATCACGGCGATGAGCTCGATCTTAGACTTGAGCTGGGCCAGAATCGGACGGGCATCTTCGAGCGAAATGAATCTCTTCGAATGCGGCCAGAGATTGAATCCTATCGCATCGGCACCGGCGGACTGGGATGCAAGCGCATCTTCGAGCGTACGAATTCCGCAGATCTTTATGAACATGGTCGGATCAGCTCCGAGAGCGCGTGGGCGGGCGATTCGGCGCGTAGAATCGCCTCTCCAACGAGAATTGCATCGACTTCGGCGGCCCGCATCTTCTCCACGTCGGCGCGCGTGTGAATGCCACTCTCACCCACCAGAATTCCTTCCGGGCCTACCTGTTTTCGGGCGTCTTTGGAAAGAGAGAGATCGATCTTCAGCGTATCGAGATCGCGATGGTTGATGCCGATGATACGTGCGCCCTCCGCCAGGGCGAGTTCGATCTCTCGCGTATGGTGAGTCTCGACCAATGCGTCCATTCCCAACTGGTGCGTGAGCGCCAAAAGGCGGCGAAGGTCCTCCGCCGGTAGAATTCTGACGATGAGCAGCACCGCGTCGGCACCGGCCAAGCGCGATTCCACCACGTCTCGCTCGTCGAGAAGGAAGTCTTTTCGCAAGATCGGAATGGTCGCGCCCGAGCCGGCGATATCCATCAGTCGCCCGCCGAAGAAGGGCTCGTCAGTCAGAATCGACATGGCGCGCGCGCCATTTTTCGCATAGAGCGCGGCAAACTTCGACGGATCGGCGTTTGGCTGAAGCGAACCGGCGGACGGCGAGCGCCGCTTGAACTCGGCGATCACGTGCGGCCATTCGCGGTCTGGATTTTCAATGGCATAGGCCAGCGAGCGTGCGTGCGGAACCGTGAGCGCGTCGCTCAGCAGCGCGTCGAGGGAGACGGAGGGTCGATTCAGATTGCGCGCCCGTTTGGCGGCGACGATGCGATCGAGGATCACGGAAGCCCTCTCGAAATCTCGCCCAGTCGATTCACGAGATTGAGCGCGACTCCGCGGTCGAGGATCGCTTTTGCGCGCGACGCACCGTCCTTTAGCGAACAATCTTCGATCAGATGAAAGGTGGCCGCCGCGGTCATGACTACGCAGTTTCTGCCGGCGCCCGGCGCACCGCACAAGATGGCCTTTGCGCGCTCTGCATTTTCGTTAGGTGCTCCGCCGAGCAGTCCATCGACGACGGTTTCAGACAGACCAAAATCGGACGGCGAAAGTTTTCGACGAGAGATCTGCTCATCTCTAAGCTCGACCACGTCGGTGGCGCCCTCGGGCGCGAATTCGTCGTAGCCACCTTCACCATGGACCACCATCACCCGCTCGGAGCCGAGACGTTCGAGCGCCTCCGCCATGGAAGTGAGCCACGACGGATCGAAGACTCCGACCAGCTGACGACGAACGCCTGCGGGATTGGTGAGAGGTCCGAGCAGATTGAAGATCGTTCTCCCGCCCAACTGGCGCCGCACAGCAGCGACCTTTTGCGTGGCGGCATGGAAAAACGGTGCAAACAGAAATCCAATGCCGAGCTCGGCCATCGAGCGCTCGACTCTGTCGACGGGCATCGAGACGTCCACTCCCAGCGCCTCCAAGAGATCGGCCGATCCGCTTTGGGACGAGGAAGCTCGATTCCCATGTTTCGCGACCTTGCCGCCTCCGGTCGCGACCACCAACGCAGCCAACGTGGAGACGTTGAGGGTCGACTTGCCATCGCCACCGGTTCCGCACGTGTCGATCCAGATTCCGGCCGGCGTTCGCACCGGCAGTGCCCGCACGCGCATCGCCCTCGCCGCACCGACCAGCTCGCCGATTCCTTCACCCTTATTGCGAAGCGCGACCAGGAACGCAGCGATCTGATCTGGCAGAATCTCGCCATCCACGATCGCACCAATCTGGTTCGCCATCTCATCGATGGTGAGCGTTTGGCCTACCAATAGTTTTTCCAAGGCAGCCGCGAAGGTCATCGAGAGAGCTCGAGAAAGTTTCGCAGCAGCTTTTTGCCGTGGATGGTGAGGATCGACTCGGGATGAAATTGCACGCCCCAGATCGGCATCTCGCGATGTCGAAGCGCCATGATCTCGCCCTCGTCGGTCTTGCCGGTCACCGCCAACGAGGATGGAAACGACGACGCCTCGACCAGCAGCGAGTGATAGCGGGTGGCCTCCATCGGGTTGGGAATCCCGCGAAAGAGATCGCGCTCCTCGTGCAGAATCTTCGACGTCTTGCCGTGCATCACCCGCGCGGCGCGAACGACTTTACCGCCGAATACTTGGCCGATCGCTTGATGGCCGAGGCAGACGCCGAGAATAGGAATCTTGCCGGCGAGCTCGGCGATGACTTGAAGCGAGATGCCCGCCTCATTGGGCGTGCAGGGGCCGGGCGAGATCACGATCTGCGTCGGCGCCAGCTGCGCGATCTCTTCGATGGAGATTCGATCGTTTCGCTCAACCCTCACCTCCGCGCCCAGCTCGCCGAAGTATTGCGCCAGGTTGTAGGTGAACGAATCGTAGTTGTCGACGATGAGCAGCACTAGGCTCTCCCAGGCGACTGCGCGATTTGCAGCGCGCGCATCACCGCTTGCGCTTTCGAGAGCGTCTCTTGGTACTCGGCCTCGGGCACTGAGTCCGCGACGATGCCGGCACCGGCCTGAACGAACATTCCGTCGGGCGTGGTGACCACCGTTCGAATGGCGATGGCCATGTCGAGGTTTCCGGTGAACGACAAATATCCGACCGCGCCGCCATAGATGCCACGTCTCGACGGCTCGAGTGCCTCGATGATCTCCATGGCACGAATTTTCGGCGCGCCAGTGAGTGTGCCGGCGGGAAAACAGGCGCGCAGCGCATCGAGCGCACTTTTCTCTGGCGCGAGATCGGCCACCACGCTGGAGGTGAGGTGCATGACGTGGGAGTAGCGTTCGACCACCATTTTCTCTTCCACCGCGACGGTGCCGATGGCGGCCACGCGACCGACGTCATTTCTGCCCAGGTCGATGAGCATCACATGCTCAGCGCGCTCTTTTTCGTCAGTCGACAGCTCTCGCTCCATCCGCAGATCTTCTTCGACAGAGTGTCCGCGCGGACGGGTACCGGCGATCGGTCGCACGCACACCCGCCCCTCTTCCACCCGCACCAACACCTCGGGCGATGCGCCAGTCACCGTCGCTCCGGGCAGGCAGAGATGAAACATGTAGGGCGACGGGTTCACCACGCGCAGCGCGCGATAGACGTCGAACGGATCGGGAGAGAGGTCGCGCGGGATCGAAAATCGCTGCGACAAGACCACCTGAAACGCATCGCCGGCGCGAATATATTCTTTGATGCGCTCGACGCCGCTCAGAAACTCGGTGCGCGAGGTGTGATGTTTGACTTCAACTGGAACCTGCGCGGACGGATCGAGCGGCCGCATCTTCGCCGCGGAATTTTCCAGCAGCGCCAGGGTTCGATCGACGCGGTCGCAGGCGGCGGCATAGGCAACGTCCGGACTCTGTCCGTCGGAGATATAGGCATTCGCCACCACCTTCACCGTCTGACGAAGGTTATCGAAGATCACCAGCCCGTCGGTGATCATGAACTGTGCGTCGGGTACGGTCAGCTCTTGGCGCGCATCGCCAGGAATTTTTTCAAAAGCGCGCACCGCGTCGTAGGCCAGATAGCCGACCGCGCCACCCCAAAATCGCGGAAAGCTGCTGGGCGTTCCGGAGGGAATGGCCGGGCGAAAGCGCGTCATGACCTTTTGCAGCACCATGTTGGCGTCGGTGGCCACGCCTTCGTCGGCGAGCTCGCCGGGTGGCCATTCCAGTCGATAACGCCCGTTTGAGATGGTGACGATCGCGTGCGCACCCACGCCGATGAAGCTATAGGCCGCCCATTTTTCCCCGCCCACCACGCTCTCCAGTAGAAACGACGGCTCCACTCCATCGGCACCGCGAAGCTTGGCGTAGGCAGAGACGGGCGTGTCTCCATCGGCCACCACTTCGCGATAGACCGGCACCAAGTTGCCTCGGCGCGCCGCTTCGCGAAATGCCTGCAGGTTGGGGATGTGGGCGTTCATCCTGGTAAAACGCTACCACGTTCGGTCGTCGGCCGCGCCGTTGACGAACCCTGGCTCGCGAGATAATGATCGCGCATGCCCGCATTCAAAGATCCTGCACTCGCCGAAGTCGATCCGGAAATCGCCAAGCTGATCAGCGGAGAAGAAGAGCGACAGCGACAAAAGATCCGACTGATTCCGTCGGAGAATTATGTATCGCGCGCGGTGCTGCAGGCGGCCGGCTCGGTGTTGCAAAACAAATACTCCGAAGGATATCCAACCAAGCGCTACTACGAAGGTCAGCAGTTCATCGATCCGATCGAGACCTTGGCCATCGATCGTGCCAAAGCGCTCTTCGGAGTCGATCACGCCAACGTGCAACCCTACTCGGGCTCTCCGGCCAACCTCGCCGTCTATTTGGCGTTTTGTAAACCGGGCGACACCATCATGGGCATGGCGCTCCCCGCCGGCGGACATCTCACGCATGGATGGAGCGTCAGCATCACTGGAAAATTCTTCCGCTCGGTCTCATATGGCGTTCGCAAGGACACCGGTCGGGTCGATCTCGACGAGGTGCGCGAGATC
>PLXG01000305.1 GCA_003153195.1 Myxococcales bacterium | reverse complement strand
GAGGAGCCGTACCAAGAGTTGATGAGCATGGCATAACCGACATCGCCCGCCGCGCGCGGTTGACCGGCGACGAGCGCCGGCGCAAACGCATCGCCAATGTCGGGACGGGACAGCAGGCCGTTCACCAGCGCCCTCAATAAGGTACGACTGGGGCGCGTGTCGGAATCACAGAAGGCGATCAGCTCTCCACGCGCACGATCGGCAGCGAAAATCATGGCGTTCAATTTCCCAGTACGCTCTTCCGGCGGTGGTCCGGAGAAGAGAATTTCGATGCGGTCGCGCGTACCTTGCGAGCGTCGCATCTCCACTGCCCGCACTACCAACGGATAGGCGGGATCATTTTTGTCGTCAAAAACGAACAATGTTTCCACTTCGCCGGGATAGTCGGTATCCAGCGCGGCCTGTAGGTTTGCCTCTAACCCGACGTCCAGTCCCTTGATCGGCCTTATGACGGTCACTGAGGGATAGACCGGCGGCTCGCTGGGCGTGCCTGCTCGGCGAGCGAGCGCACGTTCCATCTTTACGTGACTGCGAACGATTGCGACCAGTAGTGAAGTGCCAATGATCGAAAGGAAGAGGGGCGTCATCATGCCGAATCAGAATTGCAAGGGGCGGGCCGCCTAGCGCTGGCCACAAAACTGCCTATAACTTCGGTATGGGGCTTCCACGTCGGATCACGCTGGTTGCGCACACTCATTGGGATCGAGAATGGTATGAGCCGTTCGAAGTATTTCGCGCGCATCTAGTGGAGATGCTCGACGAGGCGCTGGGGAGCTTAGAGTGTGACCCTCGTCTTGAATTCACACTCGACGGCCACGTGGCGCTCGTCGACGACTATCTCGAGCTCCGTCCCGAGAGTCTAGAACGAATTCGCGCGCTCAACTGCGCCGGACGTTTGCACATCGGACCTTGGTATACGCAGGCCGACACGCTCCTGTCGAGCGGGGAAGCGCTGATTCGAAATCTGGCGTACGGCATTCGACGCGCGACCGAACTCGGTGGCGCCATGTTGGTCGGCTACATGCCCGATCAGTTCGGACATGCGGCACAAATTCCGCAGATGTTGCGTCTGTTCGGAATCGACGGCGCTGTGCTTTGGCGAGGGGTCGGCCCCGAGCGTCCGCCGCATCAATTTCGCTGGATTTCACCCGACGGGAGCGCTGTCACCGCGATGTGGTTGCAAGATGGATATGGATCGGGCCGGCGTCTGCCGTCGGATCCGCAGGGATTCGCCGACGCCATCGATCGTACGTTCGAAAGATTGGGCGATTGGATCGGGGAGGCGCCTTTCTTGGTGCCCATCGGCGACGATCATGTTCGTCTGGCAACTTGGCTCCCCGATGCGGCGCAAGCGGTGCGCGATCGCCACCCCACGAGCGAAGTGACCATCGGCGGATATCACGATCACTTGCCGCGACTGGCGGCGGCTACGCACTGTGTTTACGGCGAGCTGCGATCCCCAGCCTTTGCCCCGGTGCTGGCCGAAGTCGCCTCCGCGCGGGTTCGCGAAAAGCAGGCGACCACCCGCGCGACCAACCTGCTTCTTCGTTACGCCGAGCCGCTTTCTTCCTGGGTGCAATCGGGTGGTGGCGATCGCGATGCGATCTCACGCACCCGCGGATTGATGGCACGCGCTTGGCGGCAGCTTTTGCTCAATCACGCGCACGACAGCGCCGCCGGTTGCGGCGTCGAC
Source organism: Myxococcales bacterium (assembly GCA_003153195.1). Lineage (GTDB taxonomy): Bacteria > Myxococcota_A > Polyangia > Palsa-1104 > Palsa-1104 > PALSA-1153. Next base: position 979 of record PLXG01000305.1, on the reverse strand, counting down.
GTGGCACATGAAGACGTGAAAGCGCGCAGTCGTTGGGCCGAGCAGTTGGCGCGCACCGCGTGCGAACAGTCCATTACGCAGATCGGATTTGAGTCGACGGACGATCTTCGCGCAGTCGCATTTTGTCCGACCGCCGCCCGTTCGGCGGTGTTCGTCACGCAAGTTCCCAAATCGCTGGAAGGTCCGCTGTTCGCCATCGGTGCGGATCAGGTCGCCCGTCCGGTGCAAAACCTCGGCGCGACGGCGGAGCCGCCCGTATTCGAAGGTGAGTTCAGCACCGCCGAGCTCGGCCAATATCTCGGTGGGCTCGATCCGGCCACGCCGCTGTTTGGAAAATTCCTCACCGGTATCGTGGCCACTCCAATGAGCGAGACCATGGTCCGACTCGATGTCGGCCTCGGTGAAACTCCGGTGGCGCACGGGAAGTTGGCGAGCGACCAGCAGCTGGTACAGATGCTGATCAACAAGGTCGAACGCTTCAAGATTGTACTCCACGGAAGCGCGGCGACTCGGCCGGTGCTGGTGCAGAGCGGTCCGACGCCGGAAGCGGGATTTGCGACGGTCAAGATCGTTAGCCAGTCGAGCGCGAAATCAAGTCGCGCCGATGAAGCCATCGGAGACGCGAGCAAAAATCGCATCTCGGCGGGCACGCTCTCGGTGGAGGCGGCGGCGGATGGAACGGTGATGATTCACGATTCGGCGCTGCCGATGGGTGCGATTCGCGCGAACGATTTGGTCGACGAAGGCGATCGCGGCGATCTATACCATTTTGATCTGGCGGGTCAGGCCGTGCGCAGCACCGCGGTGCGAGTGAACGTCCTCGAGTCAGGCCCGGTTCGCGCCCGAATGCGAATCGAGCAGGATCTCGAGCTCCCCATCGGTGTTGGCGTCGACCGCAAAGTGCGATCGACCACCACGCGCACCACCACCATCACCACCGAGATTTCGCTGATCGCCGGTGAGAAGCGAGTCGAGTTCG
>PLXG01000353.1 GCA_003153195.1 Myxococcales bacterium | reverse complement strand
GGCGGAGTTCAGTGCTGGGGCGACAACTCTTTTGGCGAGCTGGGAAACGGAACCACCACCGGCACGGCCGCGTGCGCTTCGAACAGCACCACCACTTGTCCCTCGGTCGTCGCCATCACCACCGGCGCAACCGATCTCGTTCTCGGTGACACCTATGCGTGTGCCATCGTGAACGGCGGCGTGAAATGTTGGGGAACTTGGGGCGGCACCACATACGCTTCTCCCGTTTCCATCAGCGGCATCACCTCGGGCACAACCAAGGTTGTGGTCGGCGACGATCACGCCTGCGCGATCGCGAACAACGCCGCCTACTGCTGGGGCGTAAACAACATGGGTCAGCTAGGCGCCAGTGGCGGGGGTCTAACTTCGGCAGTGCAAGTGACCAACATGTCGACTGTCTACGGCGTGGTCACCGACATCGCGGTTGGCTCCAAGTCAGGCTGCGGCGTACAAGCCAACGCGCTCAAGTGCTGGGGTCAAATCCGCACCGAGCCCAGTCTCGATCCGGCCGGCACTCCGTTCGTGCTTCAGAGCAACACACCGACGGTCATGCTGAAATTCGGCGTCACCGCGGTCAAAGCGACCGACGACTACACCTGCGCCACCGTACTCGGAAAGACCAAGTGCTGGGGCTCAACCGTGGCCGCCGCGCAGGGCACCGCCGACACGCTCGCGTGCGGGACGATCGGTCCTTCGCCCTCGGTCACCAACGAATACGTTCAGCTGCTGCTTCAGTAAACACGCCGCTCTTCCGTCAGCAACACTTCGCTACACCGGCTTTGCTCGATCCGCCCACCAACGACCTTCACTCAGTGTCAGCCGTGACGGCGGGCGCGCGATTGAGTGCGCGGCATCAATGACGCGCGTCTCACCCGGAAGCGCGGCATAGGACGGATCCCACGGCAGCACGATGGTAATCTCGGCGCCGGCGGTGATCAGCTTGGGAAGGATGGTCACGATCGGCAGCGACTTCGCCCACGCCAGCGCCGCGTCGACCGAGGAAAACGGCGACAGATCTTCCAGCGTTCGCAGCGTCGGCGGCGGCAATTTGAGCTCGCCCTGCGCGTTTTTCTGAAGCAGCGCGCTCGGTGTCGCCCACAGATGCCCGACCGTTTCGACGGTGTCGTGTCGGGCGATCTGGCCGGCGGGCACACCGGTAATGAAGAAGTGGGTGTCGAATCGGCGCGGCTCCGACGAGGGCGTGATCCAGTGGCCGAATTTGATCAGCGAAGAGGCAGCCACCTCGACGCCCGCCTCTTCGTGTAGCTCGCGCGCCGCCGCGGCCGCCAGCGCCGGTTCACCTTCGCCGTCGGAAGACTCGACGCGTCCGCCGGGAAACACGAACGCGTCGGCCATGAACGAGGCGCCTCGATTTCGGCGCACCATCAAGACTTCGAATCCGCTCGCGCTCGGACGCAGCAGCACCACCGTCGACGCCAAGCGCGGCGAAGCCGGCTCGCTCAAGTGGCGAACCGCTCGAACAGCGCGCGCAGATCGTCGGGGATGTCGCACGCCTTGAACGTATCGAGGTTCACGCAGGCGCAGGTGATCTCGGCCTCACAGCTTTTCAGCCCATCGCGATGTCGATAACCGACGTAACGAAAAATCGCCGAGCGCGTTCCCAGCTTGGGAACCGACAGCTCGATATCGAGCGCGTCGCCGTACCGGAGCGGAAGAGAAAAATCATTTTTGATGTGCACCGTCGGAAATCCGATGCGCCGTTCGCTCAGCAGTTGATGGTAGGCGATCAGGTTGTCGTCGAAAAAATCTTCGAACGCTTCGTGGAAGTAGATGAAGAACTGCGGATAGAAAACGATCCCGGCGTGGTCCACGTCGCCGAACCGCACCGGAATTTTCGTGCGATAAGGCATCTCAGGGAAAGGTCTTCGTCAGTCGAGTGCAGCGCACCAGCTCGAACTGTCTCCGCACGTAAAGGTTGGTGGCGGCGTCGGGATCGTGCCCTTGACCGAGCTCTAGGTTTAGCGCGCGCAGCCCGCGGGCCTGTGCCCACTCGAGCGCCAACGTGATCAGGCGATCGCCGAGGCCTTTGCGTCGATAGTCTTCGCGGACGAACAGCTCCTGAATCCATCCCACTTCGCCGGCATGCTCGAGGGAAAAGCTCACGTTCATGATCAGCACGCCGACCATTTTTCCGTGCTGAAATCCGGGCAGCCCTTCGTGAAACGCGCCGAAGAAGAAGATGTGGCTGGCGTCCTCGAGCGCTGCCTGCACCATCGGGCGCAGCGTGTCGAGCGTGACGTTGCGCTTGTTGGCCTGTTGCTGATGAAAGAGGAGCTCGGTCGCGGCGCGCAAATCGACGCCGCTCACGCTTCGTACGACCAGGTTCATCTCGGACATATCGCTACTATACCTCAATCGATTGTTAACGCAGCGTGCTCGAAATATCGCCGCCAAAATGATCGACCACGCCAATTCGCTGCGCACCGGCGGGCGTGTTGTAGTTGCCGCCGACCGCGAAGATTTCGTTTCCCACGAAAATGGCCCCATGTAGATCGGTGCGTGGAGTTTGATCGGAGTCGTCGATGAGCGCTCCTGGCCTGCCGCGCAGCTTCGTGCCGTCTTGTCCGACAAAAATCACTCGACCGTCGGTGGCCACTGACACGCCGGTCAGGGACGATGCATGTTCGAGCACCGGATCGACCACCGAGCTCCATTTTTGCCCGTCGTATTTCAGCGCCACCGGCAGGCCGTCGCCGCCGACCACGTAGACTTCGCTCGGTCCGCGCCCCGCCAGCGTGAACAGCGACGAGTGCCCGGCGCCGCTGTCCTGCGCGGTCCACGCACTGCCGTCGAAGTGAAGAATGGTGCCCTCTTGCCCACAGACGAACACGTCATCTGTGGCGGAGCCCCACACCTTGAAGAATGACCCGGTATTTTCCGCCACCGCCACCGAATGCCATCCGTCGGCATCGCGGTGCAATATCACGCCGTCGCTGTTGGGATGGCCGCCCACCGCCCACAGATCATCCGCCGCCGTGCCCCAAATTCCGTAAAGCGTGGCATCGGTGCCGCTGGTTTCGGGTGTGAAGGTCGACCCGTCGTAGTGAAGAATTGTTCCGACTTCTCCGACGGTATAGAGATCGTCTTCACCGAACCCGAAGATCCACCAAAGCGTGAAGGCGCCGTCGACTGCGCTTTTTCGCCAACTGCCGTCATAGCGCAGAAATAGCGGCGTACCCGGCGAACCGAGCGGCCCACCGACTGCGTAGAGATGTTTTTGTGGGCTTTCCCAAACGCTGAGCGGAACGCTGGACAGCGAATCGAGCGGTCTCGACCAGTGATCGGCCGGCGTACAAGCAGCCGCGAGAAAGAGCAAGGCGAGCCGCCTCATTGATGAGCAGCATACCTCAACGTGGATGGGGAGTGAACGCTAGAGCGCATCTCATAAATCCGGACCGAGCCGGTTCGAGTCCCGCAGGCCGGATCGCAAGGCGCGACGACCGCGAATACCGGGCGGTATCTAAGGGAGGAGGTGAGGCCGAGCCGGGCGAAGCCCGAGTGCGAGGCCGAACGAAGCGAGCCGTGCCGAGGGACCGAAACGGCGACGGGAGGATTTTTGCCCGTAGGCACGGCGAGCAGCGCAATGACGAGCCCGCCTGTCGCAGCGAGAGGATCGACGCTCGCAGCAGGCGAAAAAGTGACCAAGTAGTGCTAGGGGGTGTTCCTAATTACTGGACCGAGGCAAACGGAGTGAGGAGCCCGAGATGCAAGGCGTGA
>PLXG01000509.1 GCA_003153195.1 Myxococcales bacterium | reverse complement strand
CGACGTCGGCGGCGGGTTCGGCGGGTTCTGATCGCACCGCTGTCCCACGGCACACGTTTGAACTCCAACTAAGGATTGTCGTCGGGACTGCCGAGCGTCATCAGCACCACTACGCCGGGCCTGTGGACTCCTACCGGTGATGGGCCAGCCAGCTCTCCACATTTGCCAAGCTTCCGCGCGCGCGCACATCACGCGATTGCGCGAACGATTCCCGTGCCTTCCGCCCGAGCTCGATCGCTGCGGCGCGATCATGCGTTCCGTCGAGCAGGGCCTGCGCCAATGCAAACTGGCTCTCGCCGATGGAGCTTGGGCTGGCGTGTCGCTCTTCGCGCAAGTCGAGCGCGCGCCGAAGCGAACGAATCGCGGAGGTCGGATCTCCCAGGCCGAGCTGGGCCTGTCCGACGATGGTGAGAGCCGCCGCCGAATCGCGCGCGTCGGGACCGTAGGCANNCAAGCGAGCGCGTGCCGTAGTCGAGCGCTTCATGGAATTTCTTCTCCGCCAGAAACACGCCGGCGATTCGGTGCAGACATCGGCCGACGCGGGGATGCTCGGGGCCAACCGTTTTTTCGAAGATCCCGAGAGCGCGAAGATGGTTCTTGAGCGCGGCGTCGTACTTCGCTTGAGAAAAATAGAGCGCGCCCAGGTTGTCGAGCACCGCCGCATCGTCGACGTGCTCGGGGCCGAAGGCTCGCTGGGTGATCGCGAGCGCGGTGTGCAGATGCGTGAATCCTTCGTCGGCGCGCCCCAATCTGCCGAGGAGCTGTCCCATCTCGCTGTGGATGGTGGCGTTTGCAGGATTGTTTGAGCCGAGCGTCTTTTCGCCGATGGCGAGCGCGCGCTCGTACTGCCCGAGCGCCTCTTGGTAGTGTCCTTCGGTGGTGAGAAGCACTCCGAGATGGCCGATGGGCGCGACCAACGAAGGATGGGTTTCGCCGAGCTTTTTGTCCGCCAGCGCCAGCCCCTGCATCTCGGCCTCGACCGCTTGGGCGTGCGCGCCTTCGACCTCGTACATCGAGGCCATTCCCCAAAGTGCCTCCGCCTGCCCGACGTTGTGTGTCGACTGATAGAGCTCATTTGCGCGTTGAAACTGTTCGAGCGCATCGTGCGCCGATCCGCGTGCGCGATACAGTTTGGCCAGCGCGAGCGCGCGCTCGGCTTCGAGATTCTTCGGCCGTCCCAGTCGTTCGATGGCGGCCTCGGCGTATTGATTCCAAGACAGTCCGGGATCCACCTTGTCGCGCTTGGTGCCGACGAAAGAGATGAGCGCGATCCAGGCGCGCGCCGCAACGTCGTCGTCCTGATTCGCCTGCGCGGTTTGCGCGGCTTCCAAAAGAGAGGTCTCCGCCGAGCGCAGATCTCCCAATTGGGCCTGCACCTGCCCCGATGCGAGGAGCGCCTCCGCCAAAACTGGAAGATATTCGGTGGCGCGGGCTTGCGCGATGGTTGGCTGCACCAGCTTGAGCGCGCCTGCATAGTCGCCCGCTTCTGAGCGCGCCTGGGTGGCGCTGAGTTGCTCGCGGATCTGTTCCACGCGCGTGCGAATCGTCGCATCCTTGGGCGGCCTCATTCGACGGCGAAGCGAGCTCGCATCGGCGCACGATTCGATCGGATCGAGATGGGCCGCCGAGTCGATGGCGTGCTCGACTACCGTGGCATCGGCGCTGGCCAAAAGGTCCGACACTCCCTTCATCTCGCGGACGCGATCGCGCAGACACTCCATGCGCAAGTCGAGCAGCGCCTCCGACTGTTCTCCGCGCACATGGGTGGCCTCGCACGCCTCGGTGTAGGCCGCTCTCCATTGAGCGGCATAGCCGTCGAGGATTCGCTGAACTCGTTCCCAGGTGTCGGACGCATACGAAACGTGGGTGGCGACCAGTCGATCGCGAATGCGCGCTTTGGCGGCATCGTCCCAAATTCCGGCCAGCCGATCGCCGGCTCCTTGGCACAGAGGTGCACGGGCGCGGCGAAAATGAAGCCCCGCGACGACCGCCAGCGAGAGAAGCGAAAGCGCGACCAGGGTGGTGGCGCGCCTTCGCGACGGTGATGGACCGATCGCAGTGAGGAGCTCCGCCATCGAGGGAAATCGATCTTCCGGGCGTTTGGAAAGTCCGCGATCGATGGCGCGGCGCAGTCGGGTGGGAATCGGACGATCGGGTTTTCCTTGGTCCGGACGTTTGCCGGCGATCGCCTCGTAGAGCGCGACGCAAAACGAATACTGATCGCTGCGCGCGTCGGCCGAGCCAGCCTGGAATTGTTCCGGCGCCATATAGGCCGGCGTGCCGGCGGCGTGACCGTCGCTCTCGTTGTCGAGGCGGGCGAGCCCAAAATCGGTGACACGCACGCGCCCGCCCGAGCCGCACAGAACATTGGCCGGTTTGAAATCGCAATGCACCAGTCCCGCGGCGTGCGCCGCCTCGAGCCCGCGTCCGGCGGCGACAAATCGCTCGAGCACTTCACCAACGGGGCGCGGCGTCTTCAGCCACTTCGCCAGCGATTCTCCGTCGACGTATTCCATCACCAGGTAGACGTGATTCTCGACGATACCGGCGTCGTAGACGGTCACCACGTTCGGATGCGAGAGCCTCGCCATCGCTTTGGCCTCTTTGAGAACACGCTCGGAGGCGTGAGGGCCGGCGCTGTGACGAAGAATCTTGAGCGCGACTTGGCGATGCAAAAGTGGATCGTGCGCACGATAGATGACGCCCATTGCGCCGGCGCCAATCACCTGCAGGTCTTGATAACGATCGACCGCTTGCGCTTGATCTGGTCCGCGAAAGGACTTGGTGGCGTGCGCAAGAAGTGTCCGACAACCTTCACATCCGTCGACGTGCTCGAGCACCGACTGCAGCTCGGCCGCGGGCAGGCTCTTATCGAGCACGCTGAGAATCGTCTCTTCCGAAAGACATTCTGGTTCGGACATCGATGAGGAGGGATAATATGCGAGAAGCGTGGACGATACGGCCTTAAATCAGATTCTGGCGGACTGCCTCCGCGTCTGGCCCGATGTGGAGATCGACGCGCAGCTCTTCTTGGATTACCTGCGCGAGCGATCCGCGGACGCCTCGCCACATGTCACCGATCTCTATCTGGCGTGCGCCTGCGGACTCTCGCAGCGTGTCGCGCTCGACCACTTCGAACGAAAGTTTCTCTCGCAGGTCTCTGCATTCATCGCCCAGATCGACAGCTCGGCTGACTTCGCCGAAGAGGTCCGGCAGCAGCTGCGCGAAAAGCTCCTAGTGCACACTCCGGGCACGCGCGCCAAGATCGCCGACTATCGCGGCACCGGTGCGCTCGGCGGTTGGTTGCGGGTCGCATCGGTGCGCGTGGCGCTCGATCTCAAACGGCAGGAGCAGTCGAGCCCGATCGAACCGGCGCGCGATTCGCTGCCATCCATGCCGGCGCCGCTGATCGATCTGGAGCTCGACTACTTGAAGGCGAGCTATCGCGACGAGTTGCAAGAGGCGCTGCAGCTAACGCTCGCTGGTCTGCCCATCGACGAGCGCAACGTGATGCGCCTTCACTATTTCGACGGGCTCAGCATCGACGAAATCGGCAGCCTCTATAAGGTGCATCGGGCGACCGTTGCGCGCTGGCTGATGGCCTCGCGGGAGACGATCTTGAGCGAAACGCGACGCATTCTTCGCGACCGATTGAAGCTCGAAGAGAGCGAGCTCGACAGCGTCATCAACCTGGTCCAAAGCCGCCTCGAAGCCAGCCGCAGATTTCTGCCCGAAAGCTGAGATTCTTTCGCGACAGATCGCGACCGCCTCCGTCAGTGGGTTGAATGAGAACCTACATCGGAGCCAAGGTATTGAAATCTGCGTGTTTCGTCCTGTTGCTGGTCGGCTGCGGGGGAAACAATCCGGACTCTGGGGTGCGTGGGGGCGATCTGGCGAACGGCGGCGGCGACCTTGGCGGCACCGGGGCGGACGGCGACATGGTGGGCGGCGGCGACTCGGCCGACCCTCTACCTCATTGTAATGCCACCGATCCGCGGTCGGTCGCACCGGTGGTTTATCCCACGCCGGAAGCCGGCGAGGCACCCTATGTCGATGCGCTCATGAGCGCGCAAAAATCGATCCGCGTCGAAATCTACGAGATGGGAGTGGGCGGAATTTTGACCGCACTCGAGGCGCAGGCCAAAGCCGGCGTGTCGGTGCGCATGATCCTCGACAAGAGTGAGATCTCCACCAACCAAAAATATTTCGATGACCTCGTGCAGGCCGGTGTGCAAGTGGAGTGGAGCGATCCGCAGTTCACCTATCAACACGTGAAGTTCTTCGTGATCGACGAAAGAGTGGCGGTCCTGTCCACCGGCAACTACTCCTACCAGTACTCGATCAACTTGGAGCGCAACTTCGCCGTGCGCGACACCGACCCCGCCGACATCGCCGACATGATCGCGATCTTCGACGCCGACTTCACGCGCGTCACTCCCACCTTGAGCTGCACGCGAATGGTGATCTCCCCCATCAATGCGCGCGCGCGAATCCTTGCCGAGATCAATTCGGCCACCTCTACCCTCACCATCGAGTCGATGCAGTTCGCCGACAGCGACGTGCGCAGCGCAGTGCAGGCGCGCAAGCAGGCGGGCGTGGACGTGCGCGCCCTCATCGCTGACGCCGGTTGGGTCAGTGAGAACGCCGCCGCCGCGACGTTTCTCAAGGGCCTATCCATTCCAGTCAAATACATCCCGCACATGCACACCAAAGCGCTGGTCGTCGACGGCAAGACGGCCTACGTCGGCTCGGAGAACTTGTCGTACACCTCGCTCAACAAGAACCGCGAGATGGGCGTCATCCTCACCGATGCGTCCTCGATTCAGCCGCTCATGGATACGTTCGAAAAAGACTGGGCCGCCGGTGTCGATTTCTAGAGTCCCCGTAGACAGATGGGCGTCCGCACGGCAGCACCAACGACGCACGCAAGAAGGAGCTAGAAAAGAAATCTCGTGATGGCTCACAGATCGACGGCACTGAGCCCGTGGTCGTGAGAATGCCCGTGGCCTACATGAAGATTCTCGAAACGGAGGCCAGGCTCATGGGACTCCGGCGGGGAGCGTTCCTCAATCTTCTACTGCGTCGCAAGCTCGACGGTGTTCGGTTCGAGCGAGCACCTGGTGCACCTGAGTATCGTTTCACTGAAGCCGAGTTCACCGAGTGGAAGCCATGGACCTGGTACATGGCGCCGCTCGATCGGGTACGTCTCGAAATCGACAAGAACACCGACTGGCGGACTACGGCCGTCAACAATTCGCGACGCTCGGCCGAAGAGCGAAATTCACAACCGCCGCGCTGAGGTCTCTCTTAAACTGACATCAGGTGAACACCTGATGGCGTCGCGCTTCGACCAGGAAGTTGCGAATCAACCAGGAAGTTGCGAATCAATTCGGCGTCACCGCGAAGATGTCTGCCACCCGTCACGGTCTACCTGCTTCGCGCAATTATCTGATTTTGGCTAGTACATTACTGCGAAGGTCGTACACTGGTTTTCGTCCCAAGCCTCAGGCTGAGGGAGCGATTGGTGCGTGGGCGGATGGAAAAGGGGTAGGCAATGGCGCAACGAATACGGAGCGCAGCTGACGACCAGATCCCCTTTGGTGTCCCGACACGTGAAGACTTTGTCCTGCTTCGTCGCCCGTACGATCGAGACTCTGACCAACACGATCACGAACCGCCAAGCTGGCTGAGCGCAGCTCGCCGGGCTCTTGGACTGGTGCGGAGCATTTTATTGATGAAGCTCCTCGGGAGGAGCGGATGATCGCAGCGACAAGCGATACTCCACTCGTCACTGGGTCGTTGGAGATCACCTGGCATTCGGAATCACGCCTCGCAGTGCTCCATTTCGCCCGCGAAATCAATCTGAGCGGGAAAGATGGCACGTTCCTAGTTGATTCGCTGAGGGGCTGGATTGGAACGGAAGCTAAACCGTTCGCGTTACTGGCCGATACAAAGGGTGTGCGCGGCGCCGATGCCGAGTACCGAGCCAAGACGCGCGACTTCTTCAAGTCGCATCGCAAAAGTGCGTATGTCGCGGTCACTAATATGGGCCCAGTCATTCGCATCGTGGCAGACATGTTTCGGATCGGGACCGGGATACATCTGAAAGGATTCGTAGACGAAGTTGCGGCTCGATCGTGGCTGCGCCGCCAAGGGATCGCAGCATGACGAATGCACCCACTTTCGATGAGATTTTCGCGGTGATGTCCGTCGCCTCGGTGGGAGATAAAGCGGCACGGGTCCGCTTGCCCGACGATCCGCAACTGGATCACCTCCCAACGCGGTTTGCCCTCGCACTCAACGTGCTGCTCGATGACCTCGCGTTTCGCGCCGCTGAAGCACAGACCCAATCCGAAATCATCGCCCAAGGCGAGGTTCGGCAAAAAGGGGATGAGAAGTTTCGCGCACTTTTGGAAGCGGCTCCAGATGCGATGGTTATCGTGGAGCAGTCGGGAACCATCGTTCTTGTGAACGCCCAGACTGAGAAGCTGTTCGGCTACGCGAGAACTGAACTCCTTGGCCAGAAGGTCGAGATCTTGGTTCCCGTGCGCTACCGCGGCAAACATTCCGGCCATCGCGCGGGGTACTTCGGCAACCCCAAAGTTCGCTCGATGGGATCGGGTCTTACATTATATGGGCTGCGCAAAGATGGCTCGGAATTTCAGATCGAGATCAGTCTGAGTCCAATTGAAACACCGGAAGGTGTGCTCGTGTCGAGCACAATCCGGGACATGAGCGCTCGGCAGCGCGCAGAAGATAAGTTCCGTGCGCTTCTAGAAGCAGCTCCAGACGCGATCTTGATCGTGAACCGATACGGAAACATTGTGATCGTCAATGCGCAGGCCGAGAAGCTGTTCGGGTATACGAGGGAGGAGCTACTCGGACAGACTATCGAAACGCTCCTGCCCGAGAGGTTCAGGCATAAGCACCCGCAACATCGCGCGGGCTTTTTCGCTGCACCCAAGGTACGGTCGATGGGCTCTGGTCTTGAGCTGTACGGCCTGCGGAAGAATGGCACTGAATTTCCGATCGAGATCAGTCTGAGTCCACTTGAAACCGAAGAAGGCACCTTGGTCTCGAGTGCCATCCGCGACATCACCGAGCGCA
>PLXG01000149.1 GCA_003153195.1 Myxococcales bacterium | reverse complement strand
GTGCAGCAGCATCTTGTGAGCCATTTCCGGGCCACTCAAGACTGGCATATCGATGTCGAGTAGCAAAGCATCGGGCAGTGGCGCGCCTCTGAGAACCTGTAACCCCTCCTCACCAGTGGACGCAGTGCGCACTTGGTGTCCCTTACTTCGCAGCAAGTCTCCAAGACCTGCTGTGAGATCGCTGTTGTCATCGACGACAAGCAGGTGTGCCACGCGCTACCGTCTCCGCATCAAGTAATAACCACCACCGCCGCCGAAGAGGAGCACCCCAATAACAATCAAAAGGATCAGAGTCATGATGTTTTCCCTTCTCCAAGTGTTAGATAACGAGGACGCCTGATCTGGTTACTTCACGGCGTCCTTAATCGCATGCTTCACATCCTTGACGACGCCTTCAACCTTTCCCTTGATCTCGTCGCGTCTGCCCTCGCGTTTCAGTTCCTTGTTGTCGGTCAGATCGCCCACTGCTTGTTTGAACCTACCCTTGGTCTTGTCGATGATCTCGCCCATGTTGTTCTCTCCTTGTGTGAATGGTGCGTTGTGCATGAAGTGATCCAGCACCCACTCGTTCACAAGGGCAGCAGCAGCGGGTTGGACAAAACTCGGAAAATTAGACACAACTTTGGAAAAGAACATCCACGAATGAGCCTCTCTTGGGCTCAAACACAGGACAGGTCGTCGCTCCCCTCGACGAAGCGGCAGAAAGTCGAGGTTCATCGCTTACGGTTTACTGGCAGACCCTGACGCCGCTCAACTTCGATATATCGTCTGCTGTAAGCCGAACCTATCCTGAACTAGTGCATTGCTGGTGCCAGCGAACGATTGCTGAGCCTCGGTTTTCGACCGGCGAACTGGGGCAAGAGTGTCATCTGAGGCAATTTTGACTACTCGGGGAACGATTCGGAAACCCAGCCGGAAATAATCAAACGAGAATTCTTGCGGTATTTTTAATTCCGGGCCAAAGCGCTCGTGTTCATACTCAGTAGGCCCCCGGTTCGTCACCAAATTTTCGCAGAGTGTTTTCATTCATCTCGACTGTGGCCTATTACGATATCGCCATCGAGGGCTCACATGGCAGAGGACGATTCGCGAAAAAGAAAGACCACTGAGGCGCGGGAGTTTCTGCGTGCGATTTCGGAGGCCCAAGAGATTCAGAGTCGGCAGCAGCAGAACCCTGTTGACGAGAAAAAGGAAGAGCCGCGCGAAGAAGATTCATCCGCTGCGTGGCTCAAAGTCCTTCGGGGACCGCAGAAGGGGTAGCAGTTACTCGCGCATCACAATCGACCGATCACAACGAAAACGCAGAGCGACAGAAGAACAAAATTTGTCGCGACGTTTTTGGGCTCTTTCAGTCTGAAGTGAATTCGCGCGGCGCCAATCATAATGATCCCAAGCCCGATGGTTGCGATTGGCGTCAGGATCGAAGCCACCCCGACGACTCCAGGCAGAATCATCGCTACCGCCCCCAATATTTCACAGATTGCTATTAAGCGAACAAAGGGCAGTGGGAGTCCTGCAACGCCAGTCTGACCGGTCGCTGCCATTTTTTCTGGTGACATGATCGATTTCGCAGCGCCCGACCCCAGGCTCCCCTTTCCTTCGACACTCGGCTCTCTGCATGAGAACCCTCGACGGCAAGATCATCGACTCGTTCACCACGGCTTTGGGCGTCTTCGTCATTGCAGCGGTATACATGGTGACTGTTCACTTCTGGAGCAAGGTGCCCGGGAAGGAGGCCTGGACACGCACGGGTCTCGTGGTCGGAAAGAGTCGATGGTGGCTGATCTCAGTGGCGCTCCTGCCCGTTTTTCTCGGGTACGCCTGGCTGACTTATCGATTGGCGCCGGTCACAGCAAACGACACGAGCTCGGCCTATTTCCCGCTGCTTGGAAAGGGGCTGACCCCACGAGCCGTCGCCGCCGCGCTCTCGTATGGAGTGGTGTCGGCGGGCTTTGGTGAGGAACTTCTCTTTCGCGGACTCATAGCGGGCGCATTGGGCCGTCGGCTGAAACTAGCGACTGCCAATCTCATTCAGGCGCTCATCTTTCTGGCACCACACATGTTGCTTCTTTTTGTCATGCCGTTGAAGACAGCCCCTCTTCTGGTCGGCGTACTGGCAATGGGCTCAATCAATGGATGGTTACGACTCAAGTTAGGATCGATCGGACCTGGGATGCTGCTTCACGGTGTGGGAAACACCTTCGTTGGCCTCCTGGTCGCAGTCAGCAGGTCTTGACGCAGGAGGTCTTGGGACCCCGGCGTCCTGAACCGACGTTTGTCCATATTCAACCCGGCTAAGCCGCCCAGTTCAACGACAGCTTCTTCCGCCGTTTCACGCAGTCGAGAAGATACAGGTCGATGAGCTTCTGGTACGGAATCCGCGTCTTCTCCGCGAGGTTCTTGAAGTAGTCGATGACTTCGGGACTGAGATTGATCCCAACCGCCTTCTTCTTGCCAGCGTATGGGTTCTTGATCTCCTTCATTTTGGAGAAGTCATATTCTTTCTTCATCTTCGCTTCCTTTCTGGTCGCTTTGCGAGCGGAAATAATTCGCACGATCGCGTTCTGTCGTCTGTAGCAATGAACCACCACGAGCAGCCGTGGCCCTGAGCTCATACCAATAATCACATAGCGATCTTCGTCGTCGGAGTGACTGGCGTCGAAAAACACGCGCGCCCGGGGATCATCGAATACGCCCTGCGCTTCTTCGAACCAAACGCCGTGCTTGGCCTGATTCTGCTTGTTCTTGATCTCATCCCCGTGGTCAAAATGGAGGATGCCATTCCGGCTGACGGGTGGGGAAGGCTCAAGAAGAGATGACTGCGGTCGCGCTCGCTCGGACTACACTCCGGATCCATCCATGAATCTCCCCGATGGGATGAGCCTGGTGGCAGCGCGCGCGCTCCTGCAAGTACTTCGCCTGGGCGTCACTCGTGTCGCGCCGCCGCTCGACGCCGATCGTCTCGATGCCCGTGACCCCGAGCTTATCGCGTCCATTCTCCCCTTCGTCAAGCGCGCGAACCAGCGCTACTTCCGACTGCGCGCCGAGGGTTTTGAACGCCTCGAGCGCGGTCCGGTGCTCTATGTCGGGAACCACAACGGCGGTATCGCCGGCCCCGACCTCTGCGGCACCCTCGGATCACTCTGGGACGCGCGCGGCCCGGAGGCGCCGCTCTACGGCCTCGCCCATGACTTTCCGATGAAACAGTTTCAGCGCCTGGGCGCGGTGATCCAGCGCTTCGGCGCCCTCCGCGCGACGCCAGAGAACGCGCTTCGTGCACTCCGCGCAGGCGCACAAGTGCTGGTCTATCCCGGAGGCGAGCTCGAAGCTTATCGCCACGCCCGCCGTCGGGACGAGGTCGTGCTCGGCCCTCGCAACGGCTTCGTCCGGGTCGCGCGGGAGGCGAGGGTGCCCATCGTCCCCATCGTGGCCCACGGTGCCCACCGCAGCGCCTACATTTTCTCCGAAGGGGCGGAGATCGCTAGCGCGCTGGGGCTCAAGCGCTGGGCTCGCCTCGAGCGCTTTCCCCTTGCGCTGGCGCTCCCCTGGGGCCTGGCGCTCGGACCATGGCTCCCGTACCTCCCTCTTCCTTTCACAATCCAGCTCCGCGTGCTGCCGCCGATCTCGGTGCCCACCGACGCGGACCCCGCGTGTATTGCCGAGCATGTGCGGGCCAAGATGCAGACCGCGCTCGATGAGCTCGCGCGGCGCGCCCGAGGCACATCGTGACGGCAGGGACCGGCGATTACGACGCCGGGTTCGCGAAGCTCCCCGATGGGGGCCAGATCGCCTATGAGATCCACGGTCGAGCGCACGGTGGCATCCCCATCTTGCTCATTCGCCCGCTCGGCGGAACGATGGCGCTGTGGCGCACGTTCAGCGCGCTCCTGTCGGAGAAGTTCCGCGTGCTCTCCTTCGACTTCCGCGGCTGCGGCAGCTCGAGCCCCGTCTCCGTCTGGGTCAGCACCGAGGGACTCGCGCGCGACAGTCTTGGTGTTCTCGCACACCTCGGCGTCCCGCGCGCCCATGTCTTCGGCGTCTCGCTCGGAGGCATGGCCGCCACCTGGCTGGCGATCCTCGCCCCGACGCGGGTGGCGAAGCTCTGCATCGCCTCCGCGCCCGCCCGAGGCCTCGAGCTGAGCCACTCCAGTATACGCCACGATCTCGCACTGGCTGGCTGCTTCGCGCGACTCGGCAAGGACGTAGAGGCAGCCCTGGTGAAACGGATCCTCTCCCGGCCCTTTCGCACAGCTCACCCGGACGAAGTCCTCCGCATCGAGCGCATCGTCCGGGCAGAGCCCGGGTCGCGCGTCGCCCTCCTCAAGCACGCGCTCGCCGGCATGCTCCACGACGCGCGTCGCGAGCTACACCGCATCGAGGCGCAAACGCTGGTGCTCGCCGGCCAGAACGACGACCTGCTCGGCACGAAGCCCTCTCATGCTCTTTCGGACGCGATCCCTCACTCCACGTTCGAGATCATCGCCGACTCCGGCCATGCGCTCACGCTGGAGCAGCCGATCGTCACCGCGACACGCGTCTCCCAATTCTTTTTGTCGTGATAGTGCACGTTCGTCCTGAATCGTGGCGATCAGCTCCAGCCAGCTCGCTGCGTCATGAGCTCGTTCACTCGGTGGTCTTGCCGTCGATCTTTGTCCCGCTCGGCGTCAGCCTTTGTGCGCTGGACGACGCCGTCGGAATGATTCGGGGGCGCGCAGATCGTATTGAGCTTCAGCGCCACAACCCGGAGGACCGGCCGGTGCGTCGAATGCCTATTCCGTCGTTTTGCCGTCGA
>PLXG01000420.1 GCA_003153195.1 Myxococcales bacterium | reverse complement strand
TGATATCATTTTGATAGGGAGCATTCATGCAGGCGAAAGACTTGGATCTCCGGGAACTGCTCGACTTTCAGCCAAGTGGCGGGATTATTCAGTTTGGAGGGCGTCGCGCGCTTTTGTTCGATGCCGGTGCGCTTGGGCTGCTGCGGCGAGAGCTGATCGACACCTTTGGAATGCGGACCGCGCGTGGAATCCTGACGCGTTTTGGATTCGCGCACGGATGGCGGGTGGCGGAGAGCGTGAAGAACGACTTTCCGTGGGACTCCGATGAGGAGTGGCGGAAGGCCGGCGGGCGTTTGCACACGCTGCAAGGTCTGGTGGTGTTCGAGCCGTCCGAGCGGAAGTGGGAGCCGGGCAAGGCGCCCTTCGCCGAAGCGATCTGGCGCGAATCATACGAAGCCGAGCAGCACTTGGTTCATTTCGGACGCGCCGACGAAGCGGTCTGCTGGAGCCTGTGCGGATTTGCCAGCGGATATTTGAGTTACGGAAACGGTCGCGAGGTTTTCTGCACCGAAGATCGCTGCGTCGGAAAAGGTGACGCGGTGTGCTCGATGGTCGGACGTTTCAAAGAAGATCTCACCAACGAATGCGCCGAAGCGTTGGCATTTTTTCAGAAGACTTGCATGGACGCCAACCTGTCACAGCTGGCGGCGCAGGTGAAAGAGGCCGAGGCGCGCTTGCGTTCGCGCAGGGCGGCGCTTCGGCGTACCGGCGGAGACTCGGTCGAGCTGGGCGGTGTGGTGGCGCGNNACCGTGCTCATCACCGGCGAGAGCGGGGTCGGCAAGGAGCGCGTCGCGCGTCTCATCCATCAAGAGTCGACTCGCACCGCCGGTCCGTTCATCGCCATCAACTGTGGCGCAGTGGCGGAGAATCTTCTCGAGAGCGAGCTGTTCGGACACGTGCGCGGCGCGTTTACCGGCGCCAGCCAAGATCGAGTGGGACTGTTCGAAGCGGCCAGCGGCGGAACGCTGTTTCTCGACGAGATCGGTGAGGTCTCACCGGCGATGCAGGTCAAGCTCTTACGCGTGCTACAAGAGCACGAAGTCCGGCGCGTGGGCGAGAACAAAAATCGGCGTGTGGACGCGCGGGTGGTGGCGGCGACCAACCGCGATCTGGCGGCGGAGGTTCGCGCAGGACGTTTTCGGCAGGATCTGTTTTACCGGCTGCGCGTGATCGATCTCGAGGTGGCACCGCTGCGCGATCGCAAGGACGACATCCTGCCGCTGGCGCGCACGTTCCTTGTCGAAATGGTGGAGCGAATCAAGTCCGACGTCACGGCGTTCACTCCACGCGCGGCGCAGGCGCTGACTCGGTACAGCTGGCCGGGCAATGTGCGAGAGCTGGCCAATGCCATCGAGCGTGCGGTGGTGCTGTCGACCTCAACGCGTATCGATCTGGCCGATCTGCCCGATGAGATTCGCGGCGTGAGTCGCTCGGTGTCCTCGCCCCGATCGCTCGACGAAGTGGAGCGCGATCACATTCTGTCGACCTTGAACGCAGCCGGAGGCAACCGCTCGCGGGCGGCGGCCGAGTTGGGAATCGGGATCGCGACCCTGTTTCGCAAGTTGAAACAATACGGCGTCGCCCCGCCGGTGGCGTAGACTGCCTTGGTGTTCCTGCCCGCGCGCTGGATTCTGAATCCGCACCTGCAAACCATCTGGGGTGCGGTGGCCCGACGACCGCGTCAGTTGCTGACGGTGCGCGAGCGATGGGAACTCTCCGACGGAGATTTAGTCGATGTCGAGCGACTGCCGGCACCGAACGCCAGCGCGCCGCTACTGGTGGTGTGTCATGGCCTCGAGGGCAGCTCGCAAGCGAACTATGTGCGCGGCGTTCTCGATCAGGCCTCGCGAGCGAACATGGGCGCGGTGGCGCTCAATTTCCGCGGCTGTTCGGGTGAGCAAAATCGAATGGCGCGTTTCTATCACTCGGGCGAAACCGGCGATCTGGCGCAGGTGATCGATCGTCTGATAGGCGAGCAGCGCGATCTGGCGCTCATCGGCTTTTCGCTCGGCGGAAACGTTGTCGCCAAATATTTGGGCGAGCGCGGCGACTCGGTTCCGACCCGCGTGCGTGCCGCCGCGGTGGTCTCGGTGCCGTTCGATCTGGCGCTGTGCGCGACGACCATCGACGGACCGGGGCTACCGGCCCTTCTTTATCGCGAGCGATTTCTGCGTCGGTTGCGGCGCAAAGTGCGAGCCAAGACGCCGCGGTTTCCGGAGATCTTTGGCGCGCTTCGCACCGAAGATCTGCGCAGCTTTCGTGCGTTCGATGAAGAGGTGACCGCGCGTCTCCACGGCTTCGCCGGCGCCGAAGATTATTGGACAAAGTCGAGCGCCGGACCTCTTCTCGACCGGGTTCGTCGTCCGCTCTTGATCATTCACGCCGAGGACGATCCACTGGTTCCAGTTGCGTCACTGCCGCTCGATCGCATTCGCGGAAATCCGAACATCGAGCTCGACGTGGTCGCGCGTGGAGGGCATGTCGGCTTCGTCTCGGGCCTACCCTGGCGAGCTGAATATTGGGCGGAGCGGCGGGTGGTGGAGTTCCTCGCCGAAAAAATTGCTTCACTCAGCGGTCGCGCCAGCGGTTGATTCTGGCCGGCCACACCGGTGGTGACTCGGACAGCGCACCCTTGGCCATGGTGCGCGTCAGCGATCGCACCAGATCCATCAACGCCGGCTCGAGTGCGCGGTCGCCGGCCGGCTCGTTGCTGGGCGCTCCTTCGAACTGCACCGCGCCGTCCGCGGAGATGAGTGCCGTCAGTTCGTGCTGCGCCGAAGGCGTAAAAACTGCGACGCGATAGCGCGCGCCGCTGACGTCACCGGTCTCGCGATCGAGTAACACGCGGACACCGCTCTTCGGTTTTTCCGGAGGCTCGTTCGGCACGAAACCACCTTAGCATCCTTGGCCGATCTGAGCACGGTGGTTGCGCCCTTCCGGCCCTTCGCGATATAGGCGTCGTATGAAGAAGATCGTTCTTTGGGGACTGCTGGCGATTTCTCTCCCCGCGCATGGCGTGGTGCCACCCAATCTCTCCCCTGAGCTCGCCAAGGTGCGCCAGATTACCGGACAGTTCAAGGCAGTGGAGCTGCGCGTCGATTTGAGCGCGCTTCCCGAGGCGGAGAAACGAGCGCTCGCCAAGATGGTCGAGGCGGCACGAATTCTCGACACCATTTTTCTCAATCAAGTGTGGGCGGGTAACGAGCCATTGCTCTATTCGCTGTCGAACGACTCAAGTCCGCTCGGTCGCGCGCGCCTTCACGCGTTTCAGCTGGAGAAGGGGCCGTGGGATCGTGTGAATGGTGGCCAGGCGTTCTTAGACGGCGTGCCAGAGAAGCCGGCCGGCGGAAACTTTTATCCGGCGGGCGCCAGCAAGGACGAAGTGGCGGCCTGGATGAAGAAACTTTCGCCCAGTGAGAAGGCGCGCGCATCGGGATTTTTCACCACCGTTCGCCGATCTCCCGATGGGAAATTCGTCACCGTGCCGTACAGCCAAGAATATCAGGGACAACTTCAGATCGCCGCACAACTGCTTCGCGCCGCCGCCGAGCTCACGCAACAGCCGACGCTGAAACATTTTCTGAACAAGCGCGCCGACGCATTTCTCTCCAATGACTACTACGACAGCGACGTGGCGTGGATGGAGCTCGACGCGTCGATCGATCCGACCATCGGTCCTTACGAAGTGTACGAAGACGGTTGGTTCAATTACAAAGCGGCGTTCGAATCGTTCATCAATGTGCGCGACGACGCCGAGACCAAGAAGCTCTCGCGCTTTTCCGGCGAGCTACAGGATCTCGAGAACCATCTTCCTATCGAGCCGAAATTTCGCAATCCCAAGATCGGTGCGCTGGCGCCGATCCGCGTGGTCAACACCATCTTCTGTTCGGGCGACGCGAACCACGGCGTGCAGACCGTCGCCTATAACCTCCCCAACGACGAGCGCATCTCGCAGGAGAAGGGCACCAAGCGTGTCATGCTCAAGAACGTTCAGGAGGCCAAGTTTCACGGCATCCTCGAGCCGATCGCCGGCCTGGCGCTCTCGTCGGTGGATCGTAAAAACGTTGCGTTCGACGCGTTCTTCACCCACATCCTCATGCACGAGATCATGCACGGACTTGGGCCCCACAACATTACGGTGGGCGTCAAATCGACGACGGTGCGAGAAGCGCTCGAGGACAGCTACAGCGCATTCGAAGAGGCCAAGGCCGATATCTCAGGGTTGTGGGCGCTGCAGTATCTGGTCGACAAGGGCGTGATCGACAAGCGCATGGAACAGACCATGTACACTACCTTTTTGGCGTCGGCGTTTCGCTCGATTCGTTTCGGTGTGGGCGAGGCGCATGGCAAAGGTCAAGCGATGCAGATCAACTACCTCACCGATGCCGGCGGAATTCAGGTGCAGCAGAGCGGGCTATTCACCATCGACCCGCTCAAGATCAAGACGGCGGTGATGGCGCTGGCGCACGATATCTTGACCATTCAGGCGACGGGCGATCGTAAGCGCGCCAAAGAGATGCTCGATCGCCTCGGAGTAGTGCGTCCCGAGGTGCAGAAGATCATCGAGCGTTTGAAGAGTTTGCCGGTGGATATCGAGCCGGTCTTTACGACCGCGAACCAACTACATTAAAGCAGATTACTTGGTGGCGGGCTTGGGGGCGTTCGACTTCGTCGTCGGAAGCGGATGTCCCGGCGATCCCGGCGCACCCGGGGCCGGTGCTCCTGGCGCACCCGGCGGTCCGGCGTGCGGTCCACCCGGTGGCGGCGGATGGATTCCCGGCGGCATGCCCGGCATTCCCATACCCGGCATTCCCGGATGCATCGTCGGCGGAACTGCTTCTTGCTTCTTGATCTCGAGCAGCTCGATCTCGAAGATCAGCGTCGCGCCGCCCGGAATCTTGGGCGGATGTCCGCGATCACCGTAGGCGATCGACGACGGGCAAACCAGCTTGGCCTTCTCGCCCACCTTCATCTTCTGCACGCCTTC
>PLXG01000346.1 GCA_003153195.1 Myxococcales bacterium | reverse complement strand
ATGATCGACAAGAAGTCCGGCAGCACGCGCTTGCCCACTTGGCCTTTGAAGGTACGGCCCTCTTTTTCGTCATTTTGGCGCTCGCCCTCGAGTCGGTGGCCGACCGTCTCGTGAAAAAATACGCCGGCCGCCTCTTCCATGAGCAGCGCGGGACCGGTGTAGGGATCGATCACCGGCGCTTCCCTGAGCGCTCGCAATTCGCGCGCGAGCAGCGCGATCGAGTCGGCCATCTGCGCGTCGGTGGGCAACTCGCCCGTGCGCGCGCCGTAAAAATCTTTTTGGTGCTCGAGCAGCATTCCGTCTTTGGCGCGGGTGGCGGCGGCCAAGTGCGCCGAGTAGATGGTGCGCGTGGACAGAATGCGCGAGCCTTCGGAGTTCACGTAGTAGCGGGTGACCCGATCGGCGTCGATCTTGGCGGTGGCGTCGAAGAGATCGGGATATTGCTTGAACAAGGTGGACGCGCGACGCACTCGTTCGATCGTTTGCGTCTCATCAAACTCGATGGGCGCCGGCTTTTCCACATAGGTCGAAGGCGGCTCGTGCGAAAAGCTGGGCAGCTTTTCGTCCTCAACCACCTCGGTGGCGCGACGTCCTTTTTTTCGCGCATAGGCGGCCAGCGCGCGCTTGTATTTGGTGTCGGTGATGAGCCACAAGGTGGAGCGAAGCGCGTCGTCGTCGTCGTCGAGCGGCGCGTCGGCGCCGGGGTCGTAAGAGTCCGCGTCGCTCAAATCGAGACCGGCTTCGCGCTCAGAAGTGGTGTCGTCGAATTGGTAGTCGCCTACGCGCACCTCTACCGACGCCTGCCGACTTCGGGCGTGTACCCGGTTGATGAGCGCGCCGAACCGTCCGGTCAGATCGTACTGCTCATAGTCGCGCACGGTGTAGGCGATGAAGTAGGGCGCTTCATAGCCGGGCAGGCGCAATCGCGAGACCGAACGATCGAGCTCGGTGCGCATCGAGCGCAAGACCGGCGGCTCGTCGACCGCGCCTGCTGTTCCGGCGGCGTCGGCGAAGGTCGGCGATTGGGCCGAGAGCACCAACGCAACGGCTACCCAGTGTGCGAAGGTTGTTTTCATCGGTTGAAAAGCGCTAAGAGTTGAGCTCGACTGACCTCGAACGAGGGTCGCNNGCGGCTGGCGAAGAAATTCTTCGACCGCCGAAATTCGTTTCAGCGCATCGTCGGTGGCGCGATCCGAGCCTTCGCGATAGGCACCCAGCAGCACCAGATCCCGCTGCCGTTCGTAGGTGCTGAGCACTTGACGCAGTCGAGCAGCGGAGGCGCGGTGCGGCTCGTCGACGATCCCGTCCATCAGGCGCGAGAGACTGCGCGATATGTCGATGGCCGGATAGTGATTGCGGGATGCCAATTCGCGCGAGAGGACAATGTGACCGTCGAGTGTGGCGCGGACCTCATCGGCGATCGGGTCGTCATCGGCGTCGGCGTTGGTCAAGATGGCGTAGATGCCGGTGATCGACCCTTTGTCCGATTGTCCGGTGCGCGCGAGTAAGCGCGGCAGAAGCGCAAACACCGACGGCGGGTAACCGTGGCGTGCCGGCGGCTCTCCCGCGGCCAATCCCACTTCGCGCTGCGCCCGTGCAATGCGGGTGAGCGAGTCGACCAGGAGCAGCACGCGCTTTCCCTGATCGCGAAAATATTCGGCGACCGCGGTTGCGACCAGCGCACTCTTGAGACGAAGCAGCGGCGGCGCATCCGACGTAGCGCAGACGCACACGGTTCGCTTACGCGTGGCTTCATCGATCTGCGTTTCGAGAAAGTCGCGTACTTCGCGGCCGCGCTCACCGATCATGCCGATGACGATCACCTCGGCGTCGGAATTGCGCGCCATCTGACCGAGCAGTATCGATTTTCCCAAGCCCGGTCCGGAAAACAGTCCGATGCGCTGTCCTTCACCAATGGTGAGCAGCGAATCCACCGCGCGAATACCGAACGAAAGTGGCGTAGTGATGCGGCGTCGCAAAAGTGGATCGGGCGGCTGCCGCTCCACCGGCCACCAGACCATCTCGGGATCGATCGGCGGCATTTGATCGATGGGCTGACCGAGCCCGTTCAGCACCCGCCCGAGCAGCGACGGTCCGCAGCGAATCGAAAAGGGCCGCCCGGTGGGACGAACTACCGAATCGGGACCCAGCCCGTCGGCGACTCCGAGTGGCAAGAGCACCACCTCGTGCCCGCGAAAACCGACCACCTCGGCCGGGACCGGATCGCCGTTTTCGCGTTCGATCAAGACCAGCTCGCCCGATCTCGCTCCCGGTGCGGTCGCGCGCAGAATCAGACCGGTGAGCTCGGTGACGCGCCCGAGCTTGGTGACTGGGCTTGCTCCTTCGACCCGCTCGAGTGCGCTTTGGAGGTCGAGCGTCGAGCTCACATCTCACCTTTGATCGCGCGCTCGATCGCCTCGAGCTGGCTTGCCAGGCGCGCGTCGACCATCCCCACTTCCGTCTCGATCATGCAGCCGCCTCGGGCAACTGAATCATCGGCACGAAATTCGATCGCCGCTTTGCACTGCGCCTGAAGCCTGGGCCGTTCGTGCGCGAGCGCGTCGAGATCTGCCGAATTTACACGAACGATGAGCTGCTCCGATTGGCCGGCCTGGGTGAGTGCCTCGGCGACGACGTCGGCGATGGCGTGGGGGGAAAGCGCCAGCTCGCGGCCGAGCACCTTCTCGGCGATGTGAACCGCCAACGTTTGCAAATCCTTCGCCGAATGCGCAACCGATTGCGCCTGGCGAATTCGCGCGGCGACCAGAAGCTCGGTCACCGACGCCAGTCCCTGTTCGCGACCTTCACGTTCGGCCTGCGCGCGAATCTCCGCGGCCCGGCTGTGCGCCTCTTCGAGCAGATTGCGCGCATCGCGCTCGACCTCGAAGATGTTGGAGACGACCACGCGCGGCAAGGGCGCGCCCGCTTTGATCACCCGGCTCATGAGTTCGATTCGTCGGTGCTGATCTCGTCGGAAAGCTCGTTGCGATCGTCGGCACGATGCGGAAATCTTCGATGCAGGTGCTCGCCGATCGAATCGATCGCCTGCACGATTCCGGGGCCGAGCTGGCCCTGACGAAATTGCACCGACATGCCTGCGACTGCTTCGGACCAGAACGCGCTGCCGACCGCTTCGTGAATGCCAGTGTCACCGATGAACGCGAACTTGCGATCGCGGGTGGCGACGTAGATGAGCACGCCGTTGCGTTCTCGGGTTTGAGTCAGGCCGAGAGATTCGAAGAGCGAAGTGGCGCGCTGATAGGCGTCTTGGTCGGGACACTTGGCTTCGACGTGGACGTGAATCTCGCCGGAGCTTTTTCGCTCGGCGGCTTTGATTGCGTCGACAATTTTCTTCTGGTCGTCCGGGGAAATGACCTTGTCTAGGGCGCTCGCCATCGCGGCTTTCATTCTAGCACTACCAGCTGCCGCTGGCGCCGCCGCCTCCGAAAGATCCGCCGCCGCCGCTGAAGCCGCCGCCACCGCTGAATCCACCCCCGCCGCTGANNTGAAGCCACCGCCGCCGAGCCAGATGCCGCGCCAGCGCGAAAACAGCACCACCAGGATGATCACCAGATAAAAGATGATCTTGATCCATCCGAAACCGCCGCCGGTTTCCCGGTGGGGCGTGACTCGGTTCGGCTCGGGCAACTCCTGGCCGACCAGGACCTGATGGATCGAAGCCAGACCCGCGGTCAGTCCGCCGGCAATGTCACCGGCGCGAAAGTGCGGCGTGATCACGTCGCGAATGATGCGCGCCGACATGGCATCGGTCAGCTTGTCCTCGAGCCCGTAGCCGACCTCGAT
>PLXG01000139.1 GCA_003153195.1 Myxococcales bacterium | reverse complement strand
CGAGGACACGCTCGGCGTCGCGGCGCGCCTAGCCGAAAAGGGCGTGCACGTCGTCGGCATCCCCAAGACCATCGACAAGGATCTGGGCGGCACCGACTACACGCTCGGCTTCGACACCTCGATGCGGACGTGCGCCGACATTATCGAGCGCTCGCGCACCCCGGCCGGTTCGCACTCGTGGGTGCAGGTGGTCGAGGTGATGGGGCGCCACGCCGGACACCTCGCGCTCTGGTCAGGACTGGCCGGTGGCGCGTTCATCACGCTCATTCCGGAAGCGCCGTTCGAAGTCGAGAAAGTGCTGGCGTTCCTCAACGAGCGGCTCGAGCGCGGCCGCAATGATCGCCGCTTTCCGCGCTACGCGGTGGTGGTGATCTCCGAAGGTGCCACGCCCAAAGGTGGCGAAAACGTCACGCTCGAGCAAAAGGTCGACGCGTTCGGCCATGCGCGCCTCGGCGGCGTCGGCGCTTGGCTCGCGGAAGAGATTCGTACGCGCACCAGCTGGGACGCGCGTTCGGTGGCGCTGGGACATCCGCAACGGGGTGGTCCGCCTTCGCCAATCGACCGCATCATGGGCCATTTGTTCGGCTCGGCCGCGGTGGAAGCGGCGCTCAAAGGCGCATGGGGCCAGATGGTTTCGTGCAAGGGCCTGGCGCCGGCCTGCACCATCAGCCTTCAGCCGCTCGGCGAGGCGACCAAAGGGCTCAACCTGGTCGATATCGCCCGCCACTACGACCTCGACCGCTACCAGGCCTCCCGCAAAGTCCTGCTCTAACTCCACCGATTAAGTCACCTACGCATCATTGAATGGACGCGCCCGCCGAGATACTATATCGGCGCCTATGGATTCCGGCGTCATCTTCGCACTGGCCGCATTAGAGCGTGATCCCGCAAGCGAGGGTGCGCTCGCCGATCTGCGCGCGCTCGCCAAGAAGGCTAAAAATGGCGAGGCCCATTCGTTTCGCGCGGCGGTTCGCGAGGCCAGGCGCGTTCACGGTGAGCGCGGCGAGCATCGATTGGTGGCGCAGCTCGTCGACGTCGAGCTCGAGTGTGCGGAGGATGCAAGCGATCGCGCGGCGCTCTATCTGGACAAAGGTCGCGTTCTCTTCGAGGAGCTGACCGACGAAGAGGGTGCGCGCGCGGCGCTCACCGCCGCCAGCGAGCTCAAGCCCGATGATATGGCGCTCAAAGAGCGGCTGCTGCATTTGGAGAAAGTTCGCGCCATTGCCGGCGAGCTCGAAGAAAAATATCTGCGCGAGGCGGAGGCGGCCACCGATCGGCAGCTGAAGAGCATGCTCTATCTGGCGGCAGCCGATACCGGGCTCCGCTATCATCTCGACGAGGCGCGCATCGAGGCCAATCTGCGCAAGGCGCTCGATATCGATCCGCGCAGCAGCCGCGCGTCGGTGCGGCTCGAGGCCCGTTACCTCGCTGCCCAAAATGTCGACGGGCTGCGCAAGCTCTATTTAGGGCGGGTGGACGTGGCCACCTCGCGCGACGAACGCGTGACGGCACTCGGGAAGTTGGCCGAGCTCGAGCTCGGTGCCGGCAGTCGCGACAAAGCCGCCGAGCGCTACCGTGCGCTCTTGCAGATCGATTCGTCGCTCGGCACGCTGTCGCGGCGCGCGCTCGACTTTTTGGTGGAGTTTCATCGCCAACGCAACGAGCTGGCCGAGCTGGCGTCGGCCTATGAGCTGGCGCTGCGCGGGCGTCCGCATCCGGACGTCGAGCTCACCTTGCTCACCGAGCTCGGCACGCTGCTCGGCGACAAGCTCAACCAGGCCGACGAGGCGGAAGAAGTTTGGAAGCGGGTTCGTAAGCTCGATCCGCTACACGCGGGGATGCTGACCTTTTTTCGCACGCGCTACGCGGGACAGGCGGCGCGGCTTTTGCCGGTGCTGCAAGCGGCGCAAAAGATCGAGCCTGATCCGCAGAAGCGTCGCGCGCTGTCGGTGGAGATGGCGCGGCTGTCGTCGTCGGGCGCGGGCTCCACTTCCGCTGCGGGTGCGACCTCGCCCGGTGACGCGGCGGCGCAAATGTCTGACAAATCGCCCGAGCGCGTCCCGGAGCGCGCCCCCGAGCGCGCCATCGATCTCTGGCGGGTGGTGCTCAAGAACGATCCCGATTCGGCCGAGGCGTTCGGAGAGTTGCGATCGCTCTATCGTCAGGCGGAAAAATGGACCGCGCTCGTCGAGCTTTTGAAAGAGCACGCGGAGCGGCTCTCGCATCAAGAGGGTGGCGCGATCGACGAACGCATCGCGCTTCTCGAGGAAGTGGTTTAGATCTACCGCGACAAGCAGCGGCTCGATACGATGGTCATCGCCACCTGGGGGCAGATTCTTCAGCTGCGGCCTAGTCACGCCGGGGCGCAGGCCGATCTGGCGGTGCGCTACGAGGCGCTCGGGCGCTGGAACGAGCTCATCGGCGTGCTTTCGCGCGCAGCCGATCTCACACCGGATTCCAAAGAGAAGGCGGCCCATCTACGGCGCATCGCCGGCCTGTGGATCGAAAAGTTTTCCAATTTCAATCAGGCCCAGCGTCCGCTCGAGGAGCTCTACCGACTCGATCCTGACGACGCCGACACGCGCTCCAGGCTGCGCGATCTCTACACGCGCAAACGCGCCTATCAGGCGCTGTTCGATCTAGAGAAGAGCGAGATCGATCGGCAAGAGGCGGCGCAAAATAGTCCGCAGCCGACGCAGGTCGAGCGTCGTGAGCGACTGGCCTCGCTGGCGAATCTGGCGGAGCAGCGTCTCGGCGTACCCGCCACCGCTATCGAGTCGTGGAATCGGCTGCTCATGCTCGATCCGCTCGACGAGGAGGCGCTGGCGCACCTGGCTGCACTCTACGACCGAGAGAAGCGCTGGCTTCCGCTGGCCTCGATCTTGGAGCGACAGCTCGGGCGAGCTTCCGATGAGCGAATGCGCGTGCAGCTGTTCGAACGCCTGGGCGGAATTTATCTGGAGAGGATTTCCGACGGCAGCACCGAAGCGCTCCGCGTCTACCGCGAGCTGTACAAGATTCAGACCCGCAGCGCCGGCGGTGCGCCTTCGACGATGTCGGGTCCCCAGTCGGCCAAGACGCGGCGAGTCTACCGCGACCTGCTCATTCAGACGGGAAACTTCGTCGAGTTGGAGAGCCTCTATCCGAACGAGCCCGATGAGCTCAGCGAGCCGCTCTTTCAGGCTGGCGAGAAGTCGAACGACCTTGCCCAGCGGGTGTCGCTGTGGCGTCGCGCGGCGGAAGTGGCGCAATCGGGTTCGCCGCGATCGGTTCGCGCGTACGAACGGATCCTCTCCGGCGCGGAGGTGCCGCCGGCCGATCGTCGCGCCGCGCTGATCGCGCTCGAACGCCTACATCGCGCGCAGGAGAAGTGGCCGCGGGTCTACACGGTGACCGAGCAGCTCCTTTCGCTGGCGGAGAACGATCAAGCCGACAGCCCAAGCAGCAACGACGAGCGGCTCGAGCTGATGAAGGTCCTCGGCGAGCTGGCGCTGCAACATCTGGCAGACAAGATGCTGGCGCTCAGTTGGACCGAGAGGCGTCATGAGCTATCGCCGACCGCCGAGCTAGAGCAGGAGATCGAGACGCTCTCCGAGGATCTGGGCGCCTATAACGCCATGGTCTCCCTCTACCGGCGTCGATTGTCTGACAAGATCGAGCCTATCGAACAGGCGGAGCTGCATCGCAAGCTCGGCCGTCTCGAGCACCATCGGCTGGGCGAGCTCCCCGAAGCGCGTAGCTCGTGGGAGGCGGTGCTGGCGCTCGCGCCCGACGACGAAGAGGCGTTCACCGAGCTCGAGCAGATTCTCGGAAAGCAGCAGAGCCATGCCGATCTGGTGGCGCTCTACCGAAGGCGGGCCGAGCAACCGGGGATCGCATCCGACGCGCGCATCCCACTCGAGCTCAAGATCGCGCGGCTGGAAGAGGAGGCGCTGGGATCGCCCAAGGCGGCCATCGCCACCTATCAGAAGATTGTCGAGCTGGCGGCTGAAAACGCACCGGCGGAACAGCGCGCGCTGCAGGCGCTCGAGCGGCTGCTCCAGGTCGAAGGCAGCCCGGGCGAGCTTTCGCGCGTGCTCGAACGACAGGTGGCGTATGCCAGTCACGGCGAGAAGCTCGAGCTTCATCATCGCATCGGCGAGCTGAGCGAAAAGGAGTCGGCGCTTTCGCGTGCGCTCGAACATTACGCGGCGGCGTGGGAGCTCGATCCGTTGCATCGCCCAACTTTGACCTCGCTCGAGCGTTGGCTGGTCAACGACATCGGCACGCTTCCCGAGCGCGCGCGGGTGGCGCGAATGCTCGAGCCCTACTATTCGGAGCGCATCGAACGGCGCGGCGACAGTGCCCGCGAAACCGTCGAGCGGCTGGTCGACACCCTCGAAGTGATGCTGGAGGAGGCGGCCAAGGACGATCCCAAGGATCAGCTGCGCCTGCTCATTCGACTGCGTGAGACTGCCAGCAAGTATCTCGGCGATCGCGTGCCCGCCTACGAATACGCCTGTCGCATCTTCGAGCTCGATCGCGGCGACGCCGACAATCGCAAACGTCTCTCGGAGATGGCACTCGAGCTCAACTGTCCAGACGATCTGGCGGTGCGTATGCAAAATGCCGAGGCGGCCGCCGTCAAAGCCGGCGAGGTTGCCGTCGCCTCCGCGATCGCGTGGGAGCTGTTCCGAATCTTTGGCGAGCGGCTGGGCATGCCGAAAGAGGCGGAGCAGGCGCTCTTGCGCGTCATCGATCGCGATCCGGATGCGCACGAAGCGGAGACCGCGCTCGCCGATCTCTATCAATCGAGTGAGCGTTTCCCGGAGCTGCGCGCGATCTTGCTCAAGGAAAAGAGCCGCACCACCGATTCGGCCGAGCGGGTACGACTCCTGTTTCGCATCGCCGAGCTCGACGAAGGTGTGCTCGAAGATCGCCCTGCGGCCAAACGCGATTACCTGGAAATTCTCGACGAAGATCCGCAAGCAGTGCGCGCCTATCGCGCACTCGAACGGACCTTGTCTGACACAAACGAGTGGGCCGAGCTCGACGCGCTCCTCGAACGTAAGCTCGGTCAAGGTGGCGTGGGTGAACCGGTCGCGGTGCTGCAGGCGCGGCGTGGCGATCTGGCGCTCTTGCGCATGGACGCGGCAGCGAGCGCGGTGCCGCTCTATCAGCTGGCGCTCGAGGCCGATCCCAATCAGGAAGCGGCGCGGCGTGGGCTCGAGACCCTGCTCAAACGCACCGATGCCGCGCTGGTCCAGTCGTCGGCCGATATCCTCGAGCCGCTCTATGTAAAAGAGCAGGAATGGCAGAAGCTCGAGACGCTGCTGCTCGCCAAGCGAGAGCACGAAAAGGGCGATGCCTTCCTCGAGCTGTCGGTGCGGCTGGCCGTTTTGGCGGAGGAGCAGCTCGGCTCCAAGCAGAAGGCGTTTGCGATCTGGCGCGAGGCGCTGCGGGCGCGGCCGGGCGATCCGCGGGCGCGCGAGCATGTCGAACGTTTGGCCATCCTCCTTGGCAAGCGAGCCGAGCTGGTGCAGACCTGGTCGGAGGCGCTGCTCGAAACCAGTCCGGATGATTTTGCGCTGCAGACCGACTTCTTAGAAAAAATGGGCCGGGTCTACGACGACCTCGGCGAGAGCGCGCGGGCGCAGAGCGCTTGGCGCCGGCTCCTCGCCCTCGATCCCACCAACCACGATGTGGTGATGTCGGCGGCGCGGGCGCTTGAGCGCAGTTACGACGCCGACAAAAAATGGAGCGAGCTGGTCGGCGTGCTCGCGTTGCGGGCCGATTGGGCCGAACGTGAGGCGACCACACTTTCACGCGCTGAGCGGATCGAGCTTTTGCACCGAATCGCGCTCATTCAAGAGGGCGAGCTGGCCGACGTCTCGGCGGCGGCGCAGACCTATCGCGAGATCGCGTCGAGCGAAGAGGCGGGCAGTCGCGACGCGCGCGCCCTCGACGCACTCGAACGAATTCACGGCGCGTCGGGAAACAAGAAAGCGCTCTCGGAGACGCTGGCGCGCCGCTTCGATCGCGGCATGACCTCCACGCCCGCCGAGCGCAAGTCGCTGGCCTTTCGTATGGTCGATCTCTATCGCGAGCTCGGCGATTCGGCGCAAGCGATCGTCACCTGCCACGCGATCTTGGAGGACGATCCCGACGACCAGCGCACGCTCGAGACCTTGGCCGAGCTCTACGGAGCGCAGGGACGAAGCTCGGATCGATTGGAGATGCTCGAGCGCCGGCTGCAGACCGAAGTGGCGCGGCGGGCCGATCCGCGTGCGCTCATCCTTCAGCGCATGGAGGTGGCGGCGGCGCTGGCCGAGGTCGGACAAAATGAATCCGCTCTTCGGCAGTTCGCCGAGGTGCTCAAGATCGATTCACGTCACGCCGGCGCGCGCGGTGCGCTCGAACGATTTCTCCAGGATCCCGATCTGCGCCTGCGGGCGGCGGAGATCTTGGAGCCGTGCTACGAGGCGAGCTCCGATCACGCGCAGCTGATCGCACTGCACACGTTCTGCGCTGGCGAAGGGGTAGAGTCCGCCGAGCGACTGCGAAGGCTTTCACGCATCTCGGATCTCGAGGAGCAGGCGGGCCGATCAGCGCCCGCGCTGGAAGCGCTCGGGCGGGCCATTCGCCTGGCGGCCGGTGCCGGCGACGCGCAGCTTCCGCAACTCTTGGTGCGCACCGAGCGTCTCGCCGTCGAGCACCCCGATCTCTCGAGCGCGCTGATCGCGCTTTACCGCGACGTCGGACCCGACATCCTCGACGGGGCGCAGCAGGAGCGTGTCTATCTCAAGGTCGCCTCCGAGCTGTTCAAGCTGGGCGATCGCAAGACCGCGCGCGAATACTACCGACGCGTCCTCGAGAGCGCGCCCGATCATCCGCAGGCGCTCGACGCGGTCGAATCGCTCTACGCCTCGGCGCAAGAGTGGGAGCCACTCATCGAGCTCTATGCTCGGCGCGCCGAGCTGGCCGGACAGCCGCCCAACGAAAATGAGGAGCGCCGCCGCCACTACCTCCTCGAGACCGGACGGCTGGCCACCGGGCCCTTGCCTCGTCCCGCCACCGCGATCAGCGCCTACGAACAGCTGCTCGAGCTCGAGCCGCAAAATCGCGAAGCGCTCGACGCGCTCGAAGTGCTGTACGGCGGTGCACGCCGCTTCATGGAGCTGGCCGCGCTGTACGAGAAGCGTGCGGGACTGTGCGACGACCTCGACGAGGCGGTGGTGCTGCGCTTCAAGCTGGCCAAGATCTACGAAGAGGAGCTATCTGATCCGGGGCGCGCCGTCGAGAATTACCGCGCCACGCTGGGCGGCAGCCCAGGTCACAGCGAAGCCACCTTAGCGCTCGAGCGCTTCTTGACCCACGCCACCGAACGGACTTCGGCCGCCGAAGTCCTCGAGAGCGTCTATTCGGATCGGCAGGATTGGAAGCGCCTGCTTCGCACCTATCAGATTCGCCTCGAGGATGCGTCGGCCACCGATCAGACCCAGCGCATTCAGCTGCTGCGCAAGCTGGCCCGTCTTTCCGAAGAGCAGCTGGAGGATCTCGGCGGCGCGTTCGACTATTGGGGACGGCTTTTGAGCGAAGAGCCGGAGAATCGCGCGGTAACGGGCGATCTTCAGCGTCTGGCGGGCGTGCTCGACGCGTGGGATCGGCTGGCCAAGATCTACGACGCCTTTGCTGACGCGCACGCGGACGAAGACTCGGAGCCGGTGCTGGGGATCGTCAGGCGGCTGGCCGAGCTCTATCACGACCGGCTCTCCGACG
>PLXG01000460.1 GCA_003153195.1 Myxococcales bacterium | reverse complement strand
ATCACTTTCACGCCGCCGCGCCCACGCGAGCCACTTTATGACACGAAGACCATCGACGGCTTCTTGTACCTGCCACACACCGCGCTGGTCGTAACACCCTTCTGGAGACTTGGAGGCAATCTCGGCGAGGCCACTTGGAGAGCCTTCGGTTGGTCCTTGTTCGCGTGGGGAACCTGGCGTCTGACATCCAACGCGGTATTCGAAAATACCGGCAAGGCGTTTTTGCTCGTCACACTGCTCGTGCTCGGACCCTCCATCCAAAGCCTCGCGATTGGTCAGGCCAATTTGCACATGGCAGCACTCATGATGCTCACCACCGTCGAGCTCAGTAAGGAGAGATGGTGGCACGCGACAGGCTTCTTGATGCTTTGTCTGGCCATCAAACCGCTCATCATCGTCTCACTCTGTCTGGTTTGTGTGCTCTATCGTCCAATGTGGTGGCGAACCGCTCTTGCAACAGGCGTTCTTCTTCTGCTGCCGTTCGTCGCGGCACCACCGCAGTATGTGATCGCCCAGTATCGCGATTGTCTGACGAAAGAGCTGCTGGCTGATCGCCCCGATCGGATCTTCGAGAACATCAGCGGACTACTCTCGGTTTTGGGGGTGGCAATCACTGCGTCCGCGTTCCTAGTAATGCGTATCGCTGGAGCGTTTGCGACGTTGCTCGCTTGCGCCGTGGCAAAAAGTCGACAACGCGAGCCGTTCGTCAGCTTCCTAATCCTGGCCTTCGCCGGTGTTTACCTGATGCTGTTCAATTCTCGCACCCAGCCTAGTTCGTATGTGATCGTAGCTCCCGTCGCTGCGCTTTGGACGGTCGTCTCGTTGCGAGAGCATCGAAGGTTGGTGCCGATATTGATGTTTGCCATCCTTCTCTGTTGGTGTGCGAGCAATCGAGGCCCGCGCTTTGCTAAATACTGGCTCAAGCCATTCGCTTGCATCGCCTTTTGCGCCGTGCTGGTTCGAAGACTGGGACGGTCGGCTGGTCCGAATGCCCCTATCCGATAAGAGCAAGCTCTTACGAGTCGGAGCCCGCGCCTTTCACATTGTTCAGAAGTTGGACGTTGCGCACCTTTGGAACGTCGATTTCGATGTGTGGCGCAATGAAGATGAGCAATTCCAATCGGTATTTACTGGCGCGAACGTTGCACTGATGAACGCGAATGTATTTTGTCCGACCGCCACGCAAATCGTTCCTCCGTTGTGGAGATCGGCTTAGGACACAGTGTTCGTCCGCGAGTCGCTGCACGGCAGTTCGAACCGGGCAGAAATCGCCGACTGGCTCAAGTTGCCTACTCAGCGACACCCTCTATCGCGGTCTTAACCACTCTCACCGCCGGCATATCTGTTGCTCTTCCTCCCGTGAGGTCGTCCACAAGTACGAGCTTATCAAGAGCTCGTCTCGTGTCGACCAAGACTGGGTCGGTACCCTGTGCGAATGCCGGGTGCCAACCCAGTTCGCTCTCACGGAGGTAGTCCAATGTCTAACATCGGAGGAATCGGCAGCTCAGGGTCGATCGGGGAGGTTTATTCACCAACTGCACCGTCAGCGCCGACCACGCCGGCCGGTAGCGGCGAAGATCAAACGCTGCTTGCGCTCCAGAAGCTCGTCTCGCAAATCGAAGGCGCCGCCAATACAAAAGCAATTCCGGCTCATCAGAGCTGGTAGCCCTTTCGAGTCCGCAGCTCTTCCTCCTGGGTCCGCCAGTTACTTCAAACGCGCGTACCAGAAAAAACTGGTTGACCAGAACGGCCGAGAGATTCCTGGACACCTAAACGACTCGACGCAAAGTCCGAAGTTCGCGGTCGTCGTCGTGCATGATTTTTTTGGACTGACCGACCACATCCGGGGCGTTTCAGCGCAGCTCAGCACAGAGGGGTTCGTCACATTTGCTCCCGATCTATATCGCGGACAGGTGGCAAGCAACCGCGATGAAGCGGCCGCGCTCGCGCGTGACCTCGCATGGAACCGCGTTGCGATCGAACTCGGGATGGGGATTGCAGCGCTCAAGTACAACTACCCGGATCTTCGAGTGGGTATTCTCGGATTCGCCATGGGCGGAGCAGCCGCACTTGTGGCCGCCGCATCCGTCGCCGACCTTGCGTGCGCGGTAACCTTTTACGGAATTCCTCAAGATGTCGAGGTCGAGAATCGACAGATCAAAATTCAAGGCCACTTCGGCACGCGCGATCCGAAGTGCACTCCCGAGCGGGTCAGTGCCCTCGCTCAGTCGCTTACGGATCGAGGGGTCGCGCACGAGCTCTTCCGTTACGATGCTGACAACAGCTTTTTCAACCCTACCAGACCTCACGTCTACTCTGCGGCCGACGCGCAAATCGCGTGGCGACGTACGGTGACGTTCCTGCGTGCCAACCTTTCTACCGAGGGTGAATGAGCTCGCAGTCGGTCTCTGTTTCGATCTATAGCGGCGCACCAACGTATCCGTCGAATGCCATCGAAGTCGACATCGGCGGCGAGGTTCCGGTTGCATTCACTGGAGTGCGCCGAGTCATTTGCGCGCTTGAACAGATCAATCCGGGCTCACTTTCAGACCTTCGTACAGCGAGTGGTGCAGAATGGAATCGAC
This sequence comes from Myxococcales bacterium, assembly GCA_003153195.1. Lineage (GTDB taxonomy): Bacteria > Myxococcota_A > Polyangia > Palsa-1104 > Palsa-1104 > PALSA-1153. Next base: position 6,706 of record PLXG01000460.1, on the reverse strand, counting down.
TTTTCCCGGAATCTCCGGTCGACAGTCCCTCTCTGTTTGAGCTCGCCGACGCTCCCAATCAACGCCGCCTATTCCGTGAGTCCGAGCAGACGTTTCGCGTTCTGAACTTTTTTGCTCGCGTCCTCGTCGAAGAACTACGCACGAGCGATCGACCCATTGTGCTACGCAACTCAGGCGCATGCGACCTCGTTAGCTTGCGCGGGATCATGCATGCAACGGAATACGCACGTCTACAAGACGCTCGCCTCGACATTCGGTTTGGTGAATGGGAGTCCCGTTGCAAGTATGCGGCGACGATCTTCGCGGGCACACGTATGTCTCAGGGGGAGACTCTCCTTCGAAGAATGCGCGCGACTTTTGAACACACTCGACGTGAACCTATTTCTCCGATGACGGCCTCACCATCCTCTCACCTCGAAGGGACTTATCTGGCTTCTGTCCTCAACGAGGGTGCGACGATGGAGCATCGTCTGGCGGCCGTCCTACTTGCCTCTCGCGCCTGCTTTTTCTCTACCAATTACGAAGGCGCGGCACTCGCTCTTGAGACTGGGCTGAAGCTACTCGATCTCAGCGGAGTTTCTTTCAGCCAGAACGCTCTCATTTCAGCCTGGGAAACACTCGATCAATCGATGTTCGATATCCCGATGATCGAGCTGGATCGCACCCACTTGGGAGATGCCGAGGCGCTCCGGTCGCTCATACATTTGCACCTCGGCGTCGTCTGCGCATTCACCGGTCAGCTTCGCAATGCACTCGACTCATTCGGTCGCGGACTCGAGTGTAGGATTTCACCAGAGGCTGCGTCTGATTTGAGAATGTATCGTGCGCTGACGCTAACCAAGAGGATGGAGCAGATCGTTCCGGCTCAACGAGAGATTGAAGCCGGCTTGGCAGTGCTCAAAGGAAGAACTCGAGCGATCGCCGGGGTGCACGAAGCTTGGCTGCGCAATCTCTATGCGCTCACCTACTTTCAAGAAAGGAAGCTCGACGACGCCAGAGAACAGGAGAATCTTGCAGTCGCCTGCATCGATGACCTTCCTGGACCGTCCGCTACACATTTGAAAACGAATTTGATCTCGAACTTCAGCGTACTGTTCGAAGCTAAAGGGGACTTCGCGATGGCCAAGCGCGTTTGGCGAACCTTCGAACCGCTGAATGAAAAACTGGGCAGCGACAATGGAGCCAAGGTCTATTTTTGTCGACTCGGAGCTTTGCAATATTTCTGTGGTGAAACGGACGAGGCCATTTCGTCGTACCAAACCGCGTTTGAGCGCGCCGAATCTACCGGCGACCTGTTTCATGGCGGGGCGCTTGCTGGCACGCTCGGTCGTATCTATCTGGAGCGCAAATCAAACGCACATGCCGAACGATGGTACGAGCGCGCCGCTCACAAGGCCCGTGCGATCGGAGACTGTTTAGAATTCGCGAAGGCGCTGTCCGGCTCAGTCTTGGCCACTTCTGGGAGAGACTTCTCGTCTGCACGCGCCAGTCTCGAGAGGAACAGCACCTATGATTTGGCGCGTTCCAAGCTCGCCGATGCGCTTCGCACTGACGATGCCGCCGCGATTCTCGCAGCGCTCCCCCTGCCGAAGGGCAAAATGAGTCGCCCCTTCGATCTGGTCAATCTGTAGCGTAGATGCCGCGCCAGTGGACAATTGGAGAGGTTTTTGTTGTTCGCCACCCCGGATTTCCTTTCGATTGGATTGAGAGTCTGGGCATCAGCAGAAAGCTGATGGAAGAAATCGCGTTGCTCCTCAAGTGCGAATCGAATTCAACGGGCGACAGCGAAGATATTCGCGCAATGCGAACGAGGATCAATCTATCGTACGATGAAGAGCGTCTACAGCTTCGCCAGCGGATGCATCAACTGGCACAAGATCCGAGAGTGCAGGAAGCCGTGTTTCTGTCGAGCCCAGACATGTTTGAAAATGTCTGGACCCGCTATCTCGAGTCCCCGCTCAGACCCGACACTTCAGATACGCGAAGAATAGAACGCCGCGTCTATGGGTATCTTCAACGTCTGTGCGCCAAGAACGAGACGACGAGTTTCTTTGGACCCATGGGTTATGGCGAAGTCAGCGGGGACGACGACAAGATCGAATTTCTCGATGCTCCTAAACAAACTCGGAAAACCTTTATCGCCTATTGGGCAGTCGAGGCGCTAGCCCGCACCGCCGCGACGGAGCCGGAAATATGGAAGGCTCTTCCGATCCGACGAAATCCCCTCTTTGGGATCGACGAAGCTCGAGCCGAAGCTCGATGTGACTCTCTCGATCTGGCGCACCCACTTTCGACGGACCAGATGAATCTGCTGAAGGCCATCGCGAACACCGGTCGAGCGGAGAGCATCGCCGCTTTACTTGGGGTGAAGCTCTCCGTCGTCGAAGCCACAGCGATGTCACTCTTCCGTTTAGGAATTCTCGTCCGACGGATTTGGTTTCGCAGCGACGAATCGGATACGCTTGGAAATCTCCGAGAGGCGATAGAGAAGCTGCCGGTGACCTCCGCTCGGGAGCGTTGGCTGGCCAACCTGTCTGAGGTCGATGTGCTCCGTGGTCAATTTGAAAACGCGGAATTGGCTGAACGACGCATTTTACTGAAAGCATTAGAAGCTCGCTTCAACACACTCACTCGCGTCCCGGCCCGTCGAGCCGGCGGTCGACTGTATACGGATCGGCTCATCATCAATGAAGAAGCGAGTTCACCCTTTCGTCTGCGGGTAGGCCGAAAGGCCGCCGAAAAGCTCGCGGCTGCATTATCGCCGCTCTTAGAGATCTCGGCCGCGTATGGAGAGAAAATTCAGACGAATTGCGCCCAGGCCGTGAGCGATCACCTGGTCGCGACCGACACAGCAATCAGTTTCACCAAATTCGCGACGCTTCTCCGTGAACTGCAGGTCGATCACCCCGCATCACCTCTCGTCGTTGCACAAGGCGCAGAGCCAATGCAGTTACCCGTCGACGCTTGTGGAACTTCGAGCGACGGTTCTCGCTTCGCGTTGCCCGATCTCTGTCTCGGTCGACGGGTCGATGGGACCCTCCACGTAACGGTCGCGCGAATACATCACCATCTCTTGACGCGCGGCTGGTTGTTTACGTTTCACCCGGATCTCGATCGGGTGGATCAGGTCGCAAAGGGGTGGTTGGACAGGGAAGGATTGTCGGATCCTCTGATCGCCCTCGCCTCGGGACGCCATAATAAGGGCTTCTACACATTTCCTGGGCCGAGAATCGCGCACGTATCAGCAGAGACAGCGGGTCACAGCGATGCGGTATTCGCGGCGGCCGACCTTACGGTCCGAATGGAAGCTGGATGTCCAGTCCTGCGATCGCCCGCGCCGGAGCAAAAGCGGCTTCTCCTCTATTTACCACTTGCCGATCTGACGCAACATCCACCGTTCGCAGCATTGGCACACCCTCTGGTCGTTCAAGCACCGATCGCTGCCGAAGCGCCTCACGCTCCACGGTTTAACGTTGACCAGGCCACCTACCAACGTGAGCGATGGAAAGCGTCGCTGGAAGGCTGGACGAGACTTTCCGGGTTCGCGCTCTTCTTGGAAATGCAGCGGGAGAAGATACGGCTTGGGTTACCTCGATTCGTGTTCGCGCGCGTTCCTGCGGAGCGGAAGCCGTTCCTCGTGGATACGGACTCTCCGCTTTCGATCGACCTCCTCCGTCACTACGTGAGGGAAGCGGGCACGGCGACATTCGAGGAGATGCTTCCCTCTCCTGAAGACTTGTGGCTTCGCGACAAAAATGGGCGTTACACCTTCGAGATTCGAATGCAGGTCGAACGCCGAGCAAAAAGTGCATAAGAACTGCTTATCGCAACCTCGCATCGTGTCGACGAAGACAATGTGGGTTCCCTGTGCGAATGCCGGGTGCCGACTCAAGACTCTTTTTTCCGAGGTACTCCTATGTCAGATGTTTCAGGAATTAAAGCCACCGCCCCTCCAGCAGCGCAGCCAACACAGTCCAAACCAGCAACAGAAAAATCGACTAATCCTAGCTCCGCTCCCCCTCCAAGCGAAAAGGTTCAACTCAGTCGTGCTGCTCAAACGGCTTTGCAGGAGTCTCTGGAAACTCCGGCGCAGACAGCAAAGGAAGCGGGTACCGGTGACATGCAGGCGAAGCGGATGCTTGCGAAAGAGGCTGCCGCGAAGGGAGCTGGGTCGTCAAAGGTGGACAACGACGGCGACAACGATCACGGACGCCCAGATGCCGTTCAAGAGACGAAGCCCGCAAGTGCTTCGTCTCCGGGCGCCGTCGTCGATATCGTAGCGTAACCTCGATAGGTCGAGAGTCATTCCGCATTGACTTCTGATTTCAAACTACGTGCTCCCGAAAATGGATCCAACGCGCGACCCACGGTCGCATAGCCCCCATGTCAAATCACACCGATGAAAGACTGAGATCGGCACATCTGTTTGCCGACTCCGCTCGATTGAAAGCACAAGTCGAGCTCAGTTGGGCGCGGGAGCTAGTCGTGCTGAAGGAGGCAGGCCTGCGCGACGGAATGACCGTGCTCGACGCCGGATGCGGCACCGGAGAGGTCACCTTCCGTCTGCTCGAGGCATTTCCCAATAGTTCTGTAGTCGCGGTGGATCTCGATCCTCGCATGCTTGCGATCATTCGCGGCACCGTTCCCAGCGAAATGAAGTCACGGATCGAAATTCTGAATGGGTCCGTTGCAGCGCTTTTGGATGTGGACAATGACCGGTGCGATTTCTCAATCGCCCGCTTCGTGTTTCAACACCTCGGTGCGCCAGAGATGGCTGCGCACGCAGTTTGGCGCGTTCTAAAGCCGGGCGGTGTCTTTGCCGTCATCGACATCGATGACACCCTCGGCGGTGTGACTTCGCCCGCACGGCCCGCACGCGAGCTCATTGCGCAACGACTGAGGACGCACCAAGCGACGCAAGGCGGAGACCGCACAATTGGCAGACAACTACCCTCTCTTCTGAGAACCGCAAGGTTCGAGGACGTTCGCATGGAGGTCATCGCCCTCGACAGTCGCGCGTTGGGACTAGCAGCGTTTCGCCCACAATACGATGCGAATCGCTACCGGCCCCTTGTAGATGCCAGCGTGATCACAGAGTCCGAACTCGACGAGTATCGAAAGGAGGATTCCGACTTCTTCGCCCACAAGGACGCATTCATTCTTGAGCTCGTGATGATCGTAGTGGGTCGCAAACCTCTGGCGAGTGGTTCTTAGCGAAAGCGATAGACCGCTCAGCGCCAGCGAGCCTGCAGTCTTTCGAGTGCCTCGGCACCTGGAACTAGCTCCTCATAAGGTACTTGAGTGAGCGGTCGTGCCACCGTGCGGTTTTGTGCGTGCATGTCCTCAGAGTCGGGCGCGACATAGAGAAGGCCCGTCACCACTTCTCCCTGACGTTGGTGCTGACGCAAATAGGCGTATGCCGCGTCGCGGTTCGAAGGATCGTAGTCAGCGTCCAGCCGGCGAAAGCGAACGGTCGATCCGTCGTGGAGCATCACCGTTGGTGTTGAGCCTGCATCCCGCGGAAGGGTGATCTCTTTGCGCAGTGGCACGAAGTCCACTTCGACTGCCGAGTGCAGGTGCTCGCGCGTGTATTCATAGCTCTTGGTCGACCCGTCGTGATCATTGAAGGTGACACACGGCGAAATCACGTCGATGAACGCAAAGCCCCGGTGCTTGATCCCGGCCTTGAGAATCGGCACGAGCTGCTCTTTGTCGCCCGAGAACGTGCGCGCTACGAAAGTGGCGCCGAGTGTCAGCGCGAGCAGCGCCCCGTCGATAGCCTCCTGCTGGTTGGCTTCGCCCCTTTTTGCCGTACTGCCACGATCGGCAGCCGCGGAGAATTGTCCTTTGGTGAGACCGTAGACGCCGTTGTTCTCGAGTACGTAAAGGAGGTTCACGTTGCGGCGAATCGCGTGACATAGCTGTCCGAGACCGATCGAAAGCGAATCGCCATCACCCGAGATGCCGATGTAGATGAGGTCGCGGTTGGCTGCATTGGCGCCAGTGGCGAGCGCCGGCATACGACCGTGCACGCTGTTGAACCCGTGCGCCTCTTTGAGAAAGTACGTCGGTGTCTTCGACGAGCAGCCAATTCCGGAGAGCTTGGCCACACGATGCGGCGGAATCGAAAGCTCCCAGAACGCGAGGATGATGGCTGCGGTGACCGAATCATGGCCGCAACCGGCGCACAGCGTGGACATCGATCCTTCGTAGTCGCGGCGCGTGAGCCCCAGCTCATTCTTAGCCATGCTGGGGTGGTGCACTTTGGGTTTAGTAATGTAGCTCATGCTCGCGCCTCGCTCCGAGCGAGGTGGGGAAGCACTCCCGAAATGATGTGATGCGCGCTCATCGGAGAGCCACCGTAATAGCGGACCGAGCATAACTTGTCGGGCGCAGCACCAGTTTCAATCTGCAACAGACTCTTTAGCTGCGCATCGCGGTTGGCCTCAACGACGAATACCAACTCGTGGGCGGAGATGAAGTCGCCCACCGCCTTGGCGAAAGGAAAGCCGCGAACACGCAGATAGTCGACACCGATGTCTCGGCGCCCGAGCTCCTCGAGCGCCTCGCGGGCGGCGCTGTCGCAGCTGCCCAGCGTTATCAAGCCGAGTCGATGGCCTGCGGCTCCGATAATCGGCGCCGGTACAGACTCCGCGGCGCCGTTCACCTTGCGCGCGATGCGGTCCATTACCTCCACGTACTCGGC
>PLXG01000083.1 GCA_003153195.1 Myxococcales bacterium | reverse complement strand
GTGATGGCAAAGAAGATCATGATCGTGCCGTGGTTCGTGAACAGCGCCGTGTACATCATCGGCGACACGATCCCGTGCGTCGACGGGAGCAGGAAGCGGCCGATGAGCGGGAAGGGCTGACCCGGGTTGGCGAGCTGCCAGCGGATCATCATCGCCATTATCCCGCCGACGAACAGGAAGGAGAGGCCCAGCCAGATGAACTGCTGGGCGATGACCTTGTGGTCGGTCGAGAAGACGTACTTGCGCCAGAACGACGTCGGCTCGGGGTGAATGTGCTGTTCAGACATGACTCAGTACTCCCATTCCCATCCCCAGTGCGCGTCCACGTCGCCCGGATCGAAGCGCCGCTCGGCTTGTGCGACCTGCGCCTTCTCCCAGGCGGCGTACCGCTCCGGGGTGTCGATCGTGATGCTCGCCTCCATCTTGTAGTGGTTGGCGCCGCAGTGCTGCGCGCAGGCGATCTCGAACTGACCCGGCTGCACGGCCTGGAACCAGATCCGCGTCGTCGTCCCGGGGAAGGCGTCCTGCTTGATGCGGAAGTTCGGCAGATAGAAGCTGTGGATCACGTCCTTCGACAAGAGCTTGATCATGACCGGGCGATCTTTCGGCACGCGTAGGTCGTTCAGCGTGACGATGTCGTCGGCGGTATTGAACTTTCCGTCGGGACCCGTCTGGCGAATGTTCCACACCCACTGTTGGGCCAATACTTCGACCTCAATGGGCTTGTCCGCCTCAGTCGGAAATTTCCAGAAGGCTTCCTGGAGATCGGCGAACGAATGGATCAGCATCGTGCCGTCCACGCCGAAGAAAATGACCGCCGCGATGACCGCGGTCATCATGAGGTGCTTCGGCCCGACGCCGTGCTCGTAGTGAGCCTTGTGACCCTCGCGATGCAGCAGCGTAGCCCAACCAAGGATGATCACCATCAAGATGAACAAGATGGAGATCATCACGGTGGTGATGTTGAACAACCAATCCGATCGATGTCCGTCGACTGAAGCGTCAAACGGACGGGCATAGCCCTCTTCGGAAAGTGCGTGCGCGAGCCGTGGAAGGAGCATCAGGGCTGCGCCGAGCGCAAGCATGAGGCGGCGCTTCATCGAGTGTCTGGCCTCCGTAGAAAGGATACGTAACATCTTATTTGCGCAGGACTTTGCCATAAATCTCCCGCGACCGTCAATGATTCACTTCAGGAAAATTTCAATATCGCTCCGGTCGTATTGCTTGCCAGTGGCGTGTATGCTGACCTCACCCAGGAGAATTCTGATGAACCTCTTTCGTTCGCTCGTGGCTCTTACACTACTCGGTTCGCTGGCCGCTTGTTCGAGCACTTCCGGATCGCAAGACCTTGGCGGCACGACCACGGATCTCGCCGGCGCCGATCTGCGCGGAGCGGACCTCGCGGGTGACATGGCCGAAGAGTGCAATACCAGCTGTAGCGGCGGCAAGAAGGGATGTCCCAGCATGTGCACACCTGGCTGCGGCGGAGGACAGCTCTGTTGCGCGTACGCCGGCGGCGCTTGCCAGATCACCGACGCGGGAACCTGCGCCAATAGCGGCGGCTTCTCCTGTGCGACGCCGACCAGCGCAGGGGTATGCCCGATTCAGTGTTACCCGTAGGCTTCAAATCCCATTCATTTAGCGACGAGGGGGCACTGGAGAGCCAGTCGCAAGGGCACGAGCTGCCGCGTTGTATGTGTTCACTTCGGCTCTCAGCGCGGCCGCTTGACGCACTTGATTTTGGTAAACGCCGGGACTGGTCGTCGGTACCGATGCCCTATTATTAAAATTGGCGAGTCGCTGCCCGAGGCTCTTTGCCTGATTCGCTAGCGTGCTGTAGGCGGCCTGATTTTTTCCGCCAACGAAGACATTGACCGATCCCCTGGTGACTGTTTGCGGCGTGTAACGCTGTTGAGCGTGGGCGGCAGTAGACATGAGCGAGATGGCGAATAGGAACAGACGAAGACGCATCGTCGACCTCCACTCCAACTCGACAGCACGAAGCGCGCCAGACGGTGCGATTGCTCGATGCGGAATAAAAGCGGCAAGTTATTGCTGGGGTGCCTTCTCGTACCCTCGAGGCGATGGGGACGGCTGACCCAGCCTCAGAGAGCCGGATGTCCCAACCGCGAACTTCGAGAAGCTTGGAAATCGCCCGCGTCGGTATCGAAGTTGCACAACATAACACTTCGCCGACTGAAACCGAGGTCAGTAGTTGTTCACCAGTAGTCCAACGTCACCGACTAGCGAGTTCATCCCGTCCTGATCCTCGGGATGATAGGCGCCGCGAAATTGTCCGTCGCCGTCGACGAGAACGAAGGGCGCGCCATCCGCCGATGGACCCATCTGCACTTTGAAAACGTTCGAGACGATCGATTCCAGCGTCGCCCGATCGCCGGTTACATAACTCCAAATGCGCTGATTGGTCAGGTGCGCTTGCGAATAGGCAGCCAGCAGCGGAGCGGAGTCGTGGGAGGGATCTACCGTGAAGGTGACCAGGCGAAACGAGTCGCCCAACTTGCGCAGCCGACGATGCAGCTGGTGCATCATGCCTTCCATCTTTTCTGCCGCGTGCGCGTCGGAGAGCGCGATGAACGACGCCACCCAAACTTTTCCCTTCAAATTGTCTGACCCGAACGTACGTCCGTCTTCGCGTGTGAGTTTGAACTCGGACAGGCGGCCGTACACCTTTGGCAGTATGGGCGGCGGGCGTAGCAAGGTACGCACGATCGGTTGAGCGAACAGGATGGAGATCGCCAGCGCCCAGAACCACCAGCGTCCCACCAGCCAGGGAAGCCCGCGGCTGTTTCGCTGCTTCACGCTGACTGAGTTCGCCGAGGTCATCCCGAGGGAGACGTATGTCACGAGCCCATTCAAGTCAAGCGCGCGGACGACGACGTTTTCGCTTGAATCGGTCGCACGGACCAGGGGATAAGAACCCCTTGCGTCACGAGATTGCAGATCTACTGGAAGACGAAGCCACCTCGCGAGAGGAGATCTGCGAATACTTCGACGCGCTCGATAGCGCCGCGCGGATCGAAATTACGCAGCACATTCCGCTCAGGCTGATGCAACGTCTCTACGATCTATGTAAGGGCGCCGAGCCGGTGACCGCCGACTCGCTGGTCGATGGTGGTGTTTCGACCTACTGCGGAGAAAATTCGATTCCGCTGCTTTCGAGCTTCGAGAAAAGGTTCACGCGCTCAGGCGAAAAGATCATCGGCTACAACCTGCAGAAATTGTCGCTGGTGAGCGGACCGGGATATTTCACTGCCAAAGACACCGCTGACGGCGAGCTGCTGTTCGACTACACCGATGTGCCGGCGCAGGCGCCCGACGGATGGCCGCAGGTGAAGCCGAACGATCGAGCCGGACTGCTCGGTGCGTCGCGGCTCATCTATCACAACCTGCACGATTTCGTTCGACGGGTTTCGAGCGACGCCGGCGTGCTCATCGGCAACGCCACGCGGCTCGGCAAGAACATCAACTCCTACTTCGTGCTGGTCCGCAAAGCGGTCTAGCGCGTCGACTCGACGAGCGAACGAAGGTAGTCGATCGGATCGTCGCGATCTTCCGCCGCGTGTTTGTAGAGTCGAATCATCGCCGCCAGATCTCGAAAAACCCGCTGATACATCTGCTCGTGCGTGAAGGTGGCGCGATGGTAGATCGAAAATGACAGCAGCATGGCGTTATTGAGAGGCTGCTCGACGAAAGACGAGCGAAATCCCGGTGGAGCAGGGAAGACGCGCTCGTATTCTTTTTGCGCGCGGGTGAAGATCTCGACACGTTTGGAGAGCTTCTCGTCGCGCGTGACGGGCGAGCGGTAGAGCGCTTCGAGCTCCTTGAGGAAGGGCTCGAGAAAGTGCGCGAACTGCTCCTGCGACTTCTCGCGATCGACCGCCTTGTCGATGAGCCGTCTGCCGATCTCCGGATCGCCGTGCGATTCGAAAAAAAGCGCGGCGCCATGCAGACCGACAAAGGTGGCGAAGCTCTCGTTCCATTCGGCGCGGCCGGGCAAAAAGACGGTGCCGTGCAGCATTTCGTGCAGGACCACTTCGACGATGCGTGCGTCGGATCCTTCCAGCATGGAGGAGTAGATCGGATCCGACGTGTAGCCGAGCGTGGAATATCCAGCCACGCCGCGCAGGTAGGTGTCGAGCCCGAGCGAGCGCAGGTGCTGCTCCTCTTTGAGCGCGTCCTCTTTGCGAAAAAATCCTAGATAGGGAACAGCACCGGTGATGGGAAAGCGGTGGTAGTAGGGAACCAGTTTGTCTTTGGGCGCCGCGGAGACGTTCCACGCCACCGCCTCGCCATGCAGATCGACGAAGCGGGTGAACGCATCTCCACCGCGCAATCCGAGCTCCTGCACGCCAAATTCGCGCGCCGACCAGGCCAAGCGAAGCTTCTCTTTTAGATTGGCGTCGACTTTGGGATCGGACAGCACCTCGGAAATCCTGCGGCGAGCTTGCAGCAGTCGAAGCTGCCCCAATCCCTGCTGCGCGAGATAGTTTCCGCTCCAGCAACCGGAGAGTAGCAAGGTGAGAAGGAGACGTTTCACTTCGTCGACATTGTGCCACAGGACGCGCGTCAACGGCTGTTCACGGATCGAATCGGTCCGGACGAAAAACGAGGCGTTACGTTCGGCACGTCACTTGCTCGGGGCGTCGTCATGCGATTGCGCTTTCGGGTGTGCATGATTTTTATGGCGGTGGGATGTCGCGGCCTCGATCCAGCCAAGGTCCTCGATGGAAACAGTTCGATTACGGACGGAGCAGTCACGATGAGTGATGCTGCGCGCGACGCAGGAGTCTCCGCCGATTCCGGGCTTCCCTGCGCGATTGCGGACCTGGTGGCCCGGCACTGCGCCAGCTGTCATGGGCAAACACCCCTGTTCGGTGCGCCGATGTCACTCACTCGATATTCGGATTGGGCCGCACTGTCGCCGGATGGATCGGGACAGCCCGTCTATGCGGACGTTGAGCAGCGGGTTCACGCCGATGTCGGACAAATGCCGCCGCCTCCGAATACGCCGCTCAGCGCCGATGAGCTGGCCACGCTCGATGCGTGGATCGCTGGTGGCGCGCCTTCGATGGATTGCAAAAGTGCGCCGGCGACCGACGGTGGAATGCCGCCGGTTACGCTTTCATGCACGCCCGATCGCCATCTAGTTCCGACGACGCCAATCGAGCTTTCTCCTTCGATGACCGACGACTACTTCTGTTACGGTTTGGATGTTCCGGTGTCGAAGAAGCGGCACGTGATCGCGTTTGCGCCTCACTTGGACAACACGGCGGTGCTGCATCACACCTCGCTGTTTCAGAGCGACACCTCCGTCAGTCCGACGCCGGCCGAATGTCCGCCCCTTGGTGCGCAGGCGAATTGGCGCCCGATGTGGGGATGGGCCCCCGGCGTGCAACCTTACGAGATGCCCGCCGAGGCCGGATTTCCCGAGGAGGGGACGGTGCACTACGTGGTACAGCTGCACTATCACTATACGACTACGCAAGTGGGGCAGCTCGACCAGAGCGGCTTCGATTTATGCACCACCGAACAGCTCAGGCCGAACGATGCCGACGTGATGGCCTTCGGTGCTCTCTCTTTTTCGATTCCGGCGCACAGCTCGCTCGATTGGAGCTGCACGGTGCAAGTGCCGTGGTACGGCGACACCACGCACCTCATTGCGTCCTTGCCGCACATGCACAAGCTCGGTCAGCTGATCACCACCACGTCGAACGGGATCGATTTGGGCAGCCAGCTACATTGGGACTATTCGCATCAACAGTGGATCTCGGTCGATCACACGCTTTCGCCGAACGACTTCGTGACCACGCGCTGCCTGTGGGAAAATTCCGGAGATGCCGCGGTAGACTACGGCGTCACCACTGACGATGAAATGTGCTTTTCGTTCTTGATGTATTACCCGCGCATCACCAACGCGGCCTGGAATCCACTTCTGCCGGCGGAAGGGTCTCTGTGTGGGCTGACGCCGTGACGGCCGCCAAGCGCCTCAACAAGATGATGGACAAAAGCGGGCAGGTGATCGGCATCGCTACCACAGCCGCGTTCTGCGCACGCCGAAGGAAGTCCGCCATGCGCTCAACTACCTGCGTTCGACCGCGGCACCGGCGCGGACCTGGCTGCTCGCGCGAGTGGGAAATACCAGCTAGCTCGACGCGCTGGTGTAGTGTCCGATGGCGCGCTTCCACAACATGCGCGAAATCGCCACGAAGGTGATCGCGCCGAGGACCGCGAACGCAGCGGTTCGCAGCCGCAGCGCACCGGTGAGCGCCATGGCCGGATAGCTGGTCATCACGATGATCGGAATGATGAACGTAAACAGGATGCGCCAAAACCCGGTGAACACCGCCATCGGCCAGCGCGCGGCGTCGAACACCGAATTAAAAAGATAGATGAGGTTGTCGAGGCGGACCACCCAAAAGGCGGCGCTTACTACTAGAATCGAAAACGCATAGAGCATCGCCGCCGACGCCAGCGTGAGCACGAACGCCACCGCGATTTCGCTCGCGTGCGGTGTGTGGTGAAGGCGCGAAAGCGCAAAGATCGCCACCGCGACGCCAGAAAAAAGATCGAGAACGTGCCACGGCTCGAGCTTGGTGGTGGAGACCAGAAACTGCGCATCGGCCGGTTTGATGAGCACGAAGTCGAGCGTGCCTTTGCGAATGTGCTCTACGGTGGCCAAGATCGACGGTTGCACCGCGCCTTCGAGAATACCGCGCAGAAAAATGAACCACGCCAGCACCAACGCCGCCTCCGGCATGGTCCATCCCGCGACCGTGGGCCGCAGTCGCCACACCATCCAGGCCGGCATGATTTGCCACACCAGCCAGAACAGCGACATCGCACCCGACACCACGAAGTCGACCCGATATTGCAGCGAGGTCTGCAAGGACGCGCGCAGTTGCACCAACCACAACGTGAAATATCGTTTCATCCGCCGTACGCCGCGAAGCGCTTGATGTTTCGCTGCCACAAAAATACCAGACAGGTAAGGCCGAGCGCGGCGTATCCCCACTGAATGGCTAGCTGCTCGAATGCCTGGGTTCGCGAAAACGTATTGGTCAAAATCTCGACCGGCACCGATTGCAGGTAAGCGAATGGCAGCACGCGAGCAATCTTTCCCATCATCGGCGGAAACAGAGCGATTGGCACCAGGTAACCGGAGAAGAGAAAGAACATTCCGAGGTAGAGATCCCAAATAGCGATGGAGCTTTCAAAGACGAGCGCCAAGGTTCCCACCATCGCCGAGATGGAAAAGTTGAGCGCCCACGCACCGAAAAAAGCGGCCACTGCGCACAGCCCGATCACCGGATCATGAATATGATGTGCGGGCGAGGTGATGAGGAGCGCGCCGATGGCGATGGGAATCGAAAAGGCCGCGCGCAGCGGAATTCCCGCCAAGCTCTCGGCGGAATGCGCCAGCAGTGGATGGATCGGACGCAAAAGGCGCATCGAGAGCGTGCCTTCGCGGACCTCGCGAATCATTTCCCAAACGACCCAAGAGCCGGTGAGTTGTCTGACAAGAAGCGTGGCGAGATAATAGGCGGTGAATCGATCGGTATCGAAACCTCCGACCGCGCCCTCGCGCGCCACCGCGCTCCAGATGGCCAGCATGACCAGCGGCAGCGTCATGGAGAGCATCCAGACCAAGAACTCCGCGCGGTACGCGACCGCTTCGGCGAACCCGATGCGTAAAAGGGTCGGGTAGATCTTGAGGACGCGCTGAATCACGCCGCGCCTTTGGATTCGCCGAAGAGATCGCGCATGACCTCTTCGAGCGGCGGATCTTCGATGGTGAGATCGACGATCTCGTTCGACGCCAGCAGCTCGCTGACGGCGCTCGACAGCGATGCGGCTGGGACGTCTTTGGAGATCTGTTCGCCGCGCGCGGTGCGCATGACCACGCGCTTGTGCGGACGCAGGCGATGCACCAGCGCCGTCAGGTCGCCGTCGTAGGTCAATCGACCTTTGTCGATGACGATCACCCGCGGACAGAGCGCGGTCACGTCATCCATGTAGTGGCTGGTCAGCAGGA
>PLXG01000463.1 GCA_003153195.1 Myxococcales bacterium | reverse complement strand
CGAGATGCCGAGCACCTTGGCGGCGCGACTTTGATTACCTCCGCACTGGGCTAGCACTTGAATGATGTGTTTGCGCTCAAGATCGTCGAGCTGAACAGCCGGCTCGACCGCCGCCGGTTTGGCCGACCGCTCGGTCGGGAAATGCTCGATCGCAATCTCGCCGCCGGATGAAAGCAAGAGCGCACGGTCGATCACGTTCTTGAGCTCGCGAATGTTTCCCGGCCAAGCGTAGCTCTGCAGCCAGTCGCGCACCGCGCGTGAAAAAGTCGGCCTCCGTCCGTGCACGTCGGTGGCAAACTTTTCCGCGAGCGCCAAAATCTGGTCTTTGCGCTCGCGCAGCGGGACGATAGTGACCGAGATCCCATCGACGCGAAAAAGCAGATCTTGCCGGAAGCGACCCGCACTGACTTCAGTCGCCAAATCGCGATTGGTGGCAGCGATGAAGCGCACGTCGATGGGCACGGACTTGACGGCGCCTACGCGCAACACTTTGCGCTGCTCGATCACCTGCAGCAGCTTGGCCTGCGTGGACAGCGGCAGCTCGCCGATCTCNNCTCGAGCGGCAGCTCGCCGATCTCATCGAGAAAAAATGTTCCGCCCACTGCACTCTCGAGGAGGCCAGGCTTGGTCTGTGCCGCCCCGGTGAACGCACCTTTTTCGTAGCCGAAGAGCTCACTCTCGACCAGCGACTCGGAGAGCGCGGCGCAGTTCAGCTCGAGAAACGGCTTTTTCGCACGCGCGGAGAGCGAATGAATTCGCGCCGCGGTGACGCCCTTTCCCACGCCGGTCTCGCCTAGGAGCAGCACGTTGATTTGGCTCGCCGCGATTTTCTGCAGTAGCTCTTCGAACTTCTCTTCGGATTCTTTGGGCACGCTGGCCGGACGCGGATCGCCCGACTGAAAAACCAGTGTAGCACCGCCAATGTCGATGATCTCACCGGGCCAAACGCGAACCCGCTCGGCCGATTTCAGATGCCGCTCGCCGACGCGCGTGCCGTTGGCGCTCCCCAGATCTTCGACCTGAAGTTCGCCGGCCTCGTTGGAGATCTGCAGATGACGACGGGAGATGCCCGGATCATCGATGAAGATATCGGCCTCTTCGGCGCGTCCGATCACCAACGTTTTTCCCACGGGAAGCGCGTGAATCACCGGTCCGCCTGGTCCTACCACTCGAACGGACAGTCCCCGCGGGCGCGACGAGTCGGGCTGCTTCTCCGTCGGACGACCGCTGCCAGCTCCCATGAGAGCTGACTTTAACATGTTCAGACGGCGAGCGCGCCAACCAGCTCGCGTACGTCTTCGATCTTTTCCTGACGCATGAACTCGACGAGCTCACGCGTGATTCGCTCGGCAGCGCTCGGCTCTACGAAACTCTGCGTGCCTACCTGCACCGTGGTCGCGCCAGCCAACAGAAATTCGACCACGTCTTCACCGGTCTGAATTCCGCCGATCCCGGAGATAGGGGCATCAGGCAGCGCGCGATGAACCTGGTAACACATTCGCAGCGCCACCGGTTTGATGGCCGGTCCCGAAAGCCCGCCGAAGACCGTGGCGATGCGTGGCTTGCGACGGCGCGCGTCGATGGCCATCGCCGAAATGGTGTTGATGATCGAAAGGCCGTCGGCGCCGCCCTCCATGGCCGCGCGAGCGATGGCCACGATATCGGTGGTGTTGGGCGTGAGCTTGACGATGAGCGGCTTTTTGATCTGCGCGCGACAGGCCTTCACTAGATCGCGAAGCACGCTCGGCTCGGTGCCGAACTCCACGCCGCCCTTCTTGACGTTCGGGCACGACACGTTCATTTCCAGCGCGGAGACTCCATCCATCTCATCGAGCGCGGCGCCGCAGGCGACATACTCGTCGACAGTCTCGCCAAAAAAATTTACGATCACCTGCGTTCCCGACTGTCTCAGGAACGGAAGTTTCTTCTGGCGAAAACCTTCGACGCCGACGTTTTCCAAGCCGATGGAGTTGATCATGCCCGACGCGGTCTCACAGATCCGCGGCAGAGGATTTCCGCCGCGCGGCTTTGGTGAAATGCCTTTGGTCACCACCGCGCCCAGCGTCTTCAGATCGAGATAGGAATCGAACTCTTTGGCGTAACCGAACGTGCCCGATGCGGTCCAGATAGGCGACACGCACTCCAGCCCGGCGAACTTTACCTTCAGGCTCATGGAATGACGATCCGCTCGGATTCGAACACCGGGCCATCGCAGCAGGCGTAGGCGAACGGTCGCGCTTCGTTCACCAGCGGAATCGCGCAGCCCAGACAGGCGCCGATGCCGCACGCCATCTCGCCTTCGACCGACACCAGCGATCGTACGCCGTGGGCCCGACCGAGCTCGGCCACCGCGCGCATCATCGGATTCGGCCCGCAGGTCAGAATCAGCTCTTGCCCGCGCAGATCTTTCAACCGCGGCGTCAGCGCCTCGGTGACGCGACCCTTGAACGCTGGAAGAGCCTGGGTACCGACGAGCGAACCGTCTTCCGTCGAGACCGAGACTGAGCAGACGCGTTCGATCTCATCGAGCAGCACCAGATCCGCTTTGGTGCGCGCGCCATAGAATAGGTGTACCTCGACACCCATCGCGCGAGCGCGCTCGGCGTGCCACAGAAGAGGCGCTACGCCCACGCCGCCGGCGACCAGCAGGTCCATGCGCGTACGATCGGGGGCGGGAAACGGCCGGCCGAGCGGACCCAAGATCTTGAGCGCAGCGCCGATCTTGGTCAGCTGCAAAAGTCGCGTGCCTTTGCCCATCGCCTTGACCAAAATTTCGGCGCGTCCGTTCGGCTTGGTCCGCAAAATTGAAAACGCGCGCGGCAGCAGCGGATCGCGTCCCCAATCTCCGCGCACCATGACGAACTGTCCGGGCTCCGACGAGGAGAGCGCCTCGCATCCTTCGAGCTCGAGCACAAAGGAGGTTTCGCTCAGCACGCGGTTTCCGAAAACGTTGGCGACGAACTCTTTCATCCCCCCGCCTTGATGAGCGACATGTCCCGCCGAAGCGCATCGAGCATCGCGTCCACTCGCGCGAATTTGTCACCCTTTCCGTAGGTGATCTCGAAGGTGATGGCGTTCCATTTTTCTTCCAGCACCGCGCCGTATTGCGTCTTGAATCCGTTGTACTCGATTCGCACTTGGCGGAACTTGGCTTGAATCGACTCGGGCGTGGCCAAAAGATGCGGCGGCGCCACCACCGGAATGGGAGCGACGATCGGGCGATGGTGCGGACGAAATGACGTCGGCTCTCGCGGCGGCGGCAGTTGTGTAACGATCGGCGTCGGCGGCGGAGGCGCGGGTTGCTCCGGAACAGCTGGACGCGTAGGCGTCACCACCGGCAGAATCGGACGCGGCTGTTCGTGCGCAACCGGCGCTCCACTCCCCGGTAGCACGTTCGGCTGCACCTTCGGCTGCACCTTCGGGCGCATCATCCAGTACAACGTTCCCGCCGCGCCGAAGATCAGCACGGCGCTGAACAGGTAGGCGACCAAGCCGAATCGCCGCGAATCGCGATCGAGCGGATCGGTGGAGGATCTTCGCACCGCGTCTTTGCCGGAAGCGAGCTCTCCCGGCGCACGCGCGAAGGTGACGGTGTGTTGAACGGTGAGCTCTTGGCGAAACGGCGCGATGTCGACCGCCTTCATGTTGGCGACCAACTGGTGCTGCTCGCTCAGCTCTTCGCGAAAAAGTCCGCGCATGTAATGCGCCAGCGAATCGGCGCTGATGGTGGGCGACAGATGATAGAGCTTGGCCTGCAGCGCATCGCGGAAATCTTCCGCGATCTGATAGCGATTTTCTTTTTTGGTGGCCAGCGCCTTCATACAAATGGCGTTGAGCTCGGGATCGATCAGCGAGTCGCGCACCGACGGCGACTGAAATTTCCCCTGCGTGACCGCGCGCGCCATCTCGCGATATTCGGTGCCCTCTTTGAACTGAAACAGTCGCTCGCCGGTGAGCAGCTCATAGAGCACCACGCCGGCCGCGTAGATGTCGGTGCGCCGATCGATCACGCCACCGCGCAGGAGCTGCTCCGGCGCCATATAACCGAACTTGCCGAAGCCGACGTTGGGATTGGAGCCGGCGATGCGCAGCGCGCTCTTGGCGATGCCAAAGTCGATGATCTTCACTTCACCGTCGAACGACGCCATCACATTGGGCGGCGAGATGTCGCAATGCACCAGCGCCAATGGGTTGCCTTCGTCGTCGTTGCGGCGATGCGCGTAGGCCAGGCCATTGGCCAGCTCGCGCACCATGTACAGACAAAGGTCCGTCGGCAATCGCGCGCTCTCTTCGCGCAACCGCGAAATCATGCGGCGCAGATCTCGCCCCTCGACGTATTGCAGCGCTAAAAAATATTCACCCTCGACTTTGCCGACCTCGAACACCGGCGCGATGTTGGCGTGGTTGAGCTTGATGGCGACTTTGGCTTCGTCGATGAAGCGCTTGATGAACTCTTCGTCCGCGACCAAATGCGGAAGAATCTTTTTGATGATGACGAGTTTTTCGAATCCTTGAATCTCGCCCAGCTTGGCGAGAAAGATTTCTCCCATGCCCCCACGCGACAGGCGTTTGAGAAGCAGGTATCGACCGAAGACCTGCGGCGCGTCTTGTTCCAGGACGTCGGGAGCCGCCACGACCGCAATGATACGCGGAAGTTGCCGGTTTTCAACCGATTTTCAAATGCTTGCACCGCTTTGTCGCAGTTTGTTATGGTGAGGGCGAATGAAGGCCTTGCGCGCACTTGGCACGGTTTTACTGAGCTTCGTTGCCGCCTGTGGCAGCGAGGGCACCGTGACGATCACCGTGCGCACACCTTCGGTGGCGGTGCTGAATCCAGTGTCGAGCGATCTGACCGAATACCAACTGATCGGTCCGGACAGCATGGTGCTCGGTGTCGCGCCCGTCACCAGCACCGGCGCCACTCAACTTTCACTCGGCACACTGCAGTCGTCGGCCGCGCCGGAAGAGGTCTCGCTTTCGCTCTTGTCGGGAACGCAGCTCGAAGGAATGGCCCGGCTGCGCAGCGTAGTGATCAAAAACGCCACCAAGTCGAGCTACGAAGCCAACGTGCGCAAGCCGCTGCTCTTCGTTGGACAGGCGGCGCCGCCCGAGCTCACCACCGGTGGAGTGACCACTTACGGCAGCATCATCGATCCGACCGCGCTCATCTCTTCGACCGACATCGTCTCCTTCACCTCGTCGCCCGATCTTTCGCATCCGCTCGGCTTCGGCACCACCTCGCCCGCCGGCGCACTGGTTCTTCCCGATGGAACTGGAGCCACCACCGTCACCTGGGATGGCCGCTTTCTGATCTCGGCTGGCACCAGCGGGCTTCAGGTGACCGACACCGGGAGTTGGAACTCGGTCGGCGGCGCCATTCAGACGGTGAACAAGATCTCGCGGCTGGTGGCCGCACCGCGCGATCAGGCGATCGCCGCGCTCTCGCGGGACGGCGAAGCGGTCATGCTGTGGACCGACGTCCCCGGGCTCACCAGCGGCCAGGTCACTCAACCAATCTTGGTCCCGCTGAACGGAGAGATTCCCCGCAGCGCCGCCTTCTCTTCCGACGGCACCAAGCTGTACGTCCTGTCCGGCGGAGATGTACTCGATCCGTGCGACGGCTCGACGCTCACCACCAACAAAATCTTAACCGTCGATTTGACCGGCCAGATCGTCGCCACCGCGAACTTGAACGACTTCGCCGCCGATCTGGCCCTCGACGATCTGACGGGCGCTCTCATCGTGTCGCTCCCGATCACCGGACAGGTGGCCACGGTCGATCTGTCGAGCAACCCCATTGGAACCAAGAAGCTGTTCGACGCCGGCTGCACTAGTGCGGTCCGTGCCGGTAAGGGCCAGGTATTCGCAGTGACCACCGTCCTCGAACCCGCCGGAACATTGCACGCGTCGACCAACTGCATTCTCAAGATCGCCAGCTTGCAGAATGGCACCGAGCGCGATCTTCCATTCGACACGCCATTTTATTCGCCGACGTTGGCCATCACCGATGACAGCGACACCTTGGCCGGCATTCAACTCACGGTGCAAGCCACCTCGGTGAACGCCTACGAAATGGTGCTGACGCCCGACGGCAGCCGCGCAATCTTCGCCACTCGCGCGCACTACAATCAAGTGGGCAAAGAGCTCGGTTTCAATTTCTCGCCCAGCACCGGACTGCCGCAGAGCGAATGTTCGCTCGACGTGGACGTGGTCGAGTACGGGCTCTACAACATCGATCTACATTCTGGCGCCACTCACTACGACGTGCACTCGCAGTTCGTCATTGGCGGCGCCACTGGAAAGTGCGATCTGCTGTGCGGAAACAATGCCGCCGACACCAACGCCTTCAAGGGCAGCTGCGCGGCCGACGACATCAACGATTCGACCTCACCGCATGATGAGCCGTTCGGACTTTCCGCGCTCTTTGGAGTGCAGTGATGCGATCTATCTTTTCGCGCGCGCTCCTGATCGTGGCCATCGCCGGTATGGCGACTTCATCTGTTGCAGCCGAACGACGCAGCGTCGCGGTGCTCGAATATCGCGCCGGCGTAAAATCGATGGCCGGTTTGAGCGGCCGACTCTCCAGCCTCTTGCTCGGAAACGCCGCGGTCACCGTCATCGATTTGGCCGAGGCACGCCGGAGAGCAGGCGCTCGCATCGACGGCGATGTCATGAACTGCTCCGGTGAGGCGACGTGCGTAGCGCGTCTTGGCGCTACACTCAAAGTCGATGAGGTGCTGCTGGTAGGTGTGAGTCAGCTCGGCGACTTGGTGCTCTCGTTTCAGCGCATCGACGTGCTCAAGCACGAGACCATCGCGCGCTTGGCTGCCACCCTGGCGCCAGACGGTGAACCGACCGACACCGAGCTCCTCTTGTGGCTGCGTCAACTCTACCCGCCCGAAATGTTTTTGCGCTACGGCGCCATCAAAGTCTCAGCCAATGTCGAAGGTGCGGCCATTCTCTTCAACGGTACCCAGCAAGGTCGCACGCCGATCGATCTACCGCTGCGAGTGAGCGCGCCCGCTACCTATCAAGTTAAGGTCAACAAGCAGGGCTTCGAACCCTTCGTGGCCAGGCTCGACGTAGTACCCGACTCGAACCTAGAAGTGCGCGCGACTCTAGTGCGGCTCAACGAGCCCACGCCTTGGTACAAGCGTTGGTACGTGTGGGCGCTCATCGGTGGCGCCGCCGCCGCCGCCGGCACCTCGCTGGCAATCTACTACGGCACGAGAATCGACGAAACGCCAAAGGGCGTGATCGTTCTGCCGGCTAAGTAATCGTCGCCAGACAATCGTCGCGAGATCCGCCGCGGGACCTGTCGCTTACATCTTTTTCGTGCGCGCTTCCTTCGCGAGCCCGCTCCAAGCTTCGACGAGAACAGATGCTTACCGAAACCCACGCAGTCCCGTGAGTGATCGCGCTCAGTCCAGTGCTGGGCGAAAAAGATTTCAGCGCCACCCGCAGCGGATCTTGCTCCTACTTACGTTGGCCGCGCGTTCACTTGGTTTCCCCGACCTCTCTCAGTTCAGTGATTACGTCGTGTCCAGCGTGAAACAGTCGCGACAATGCGTGGCGTCCTTCGCCTAAATCGTCTTCAAGCGCGTCGGCCGTTAGTACGCCATTGTCGGTGAGAAAGTAGAAAACGGTTCGACCCGCCACCGGTAACGGAAAGGTCTGAGTCGTCTTCATGCTGGTGGAGTGTCTGTTGGCCAACGTCACGAACGCCGTCGCAGCGCGCCGAACTTTTTCGTGTCCGCTTCCTCCTATGATTCCGCCGCCCCCACTCAAGTAGAGACTCGCGTTGCCGTCAGTCATGCAAACGAGAGTAGCGGTACCCTCTGGATAACCAGTCTCCATGAGGACGCCCCAGACGGGCTGATCGGCGGAGGATGGTGACAGGGCAAATGCTTCACGCGATCCGCGAAGCGCGTGAGCGCGCAGATCCTGGTAGATCGAAGCGGGCGACTCGTTGGACTTGGACTTGGACTCGGACTCGGCTGGAGTGCGACTTGTCGCTGATCTAGATCGGAGAAACAGTCCAACTCCTATCAAAACGAGGGCGACGGCAACCATCACGGTTCTGAGCATGGCGTCAATATTATCAAAGATAGGATGACGATGACGAACGGTGAACTGCGTCCACCTCATTGCGCGATCGATATGCCGCCATATAGATCGAGTGATGCGCGTCATGCTTTTCGGAGTGGTCCGATACCTTCGAGGATATCGATGCGCTGAAAATTCCTAGTGCACGCCCTGGAACGGTCACGTCTCTACTGCGAAATGAATATTTTCCGACATCGTCGAGTCTATCGGGCATCAGCCTGTTGCTGAATGGAGTCGGACATGACAAAGCGCACAAAGAAGAATGGCTCGGTCGCTCTGGTCGATCTCAGTACTGAAGAGGTCAGACATCTCTCCAAACCGCGCGATGGTTTCGAGCAGTTCGTCGAGCCGATGCTGGCGCTCTATCAGGCGCATCGGCGTCAACTCGGCGACCTGGGCGCAACCACCAACGAGCTGCGCAAGGATCTTTCTATCTATGAAGAGCTGAGCGCGCGCGAAGCCGAGGCACACAAAGAGCTGTCGGCAATCGAAGACACCAGACGCGTGCACGGTTCCAAGGTGTGGGACGCGCTCCTCGACATCTATGCCCGCGCGCAGGCAGCCGGACGCACCAGCATCGAAGTGAAGCGCGCAATCGCCGAGTTCGCCCAGTTCATGTCGACCGGTCCGCGCGACAAAATCGCGCAACCGGCGCCAGCAGCAAACAGCCAGACGTAGAAAGTGCATTCAGCATATCCACACCACAAAGCACCCGAGCAATTTTCCGCTCTCGCCTGACCTCTCAAGAAGCGCGATGAGGATAAGATCCGCTGCGGGTGGTGCCTGCATCTTTTTCGCCCGCACTGGAGCGCGCGCGAAAAAGATGCAGGCGACAGGCCCCGCAGCAGATCTCAGCCGAGATCGAGCAACATCACGATCGCGTCTTCGTTGTCTTCCACGTAGTAGTGCGGGCGAATACCAACCGGACGGAAGCCGTACTTGCGATAGAGGCGAATGGCCGACGCGTTCGAGCGACGCACTTCTAACGTCACGTAGCGGCACTTGTGTCGGTGGGCGAAGCCGATCACGTGCTCGAGGAGTCGTGACGCGTGTCCTTGCCGTCTGGCGCTCGGATGGCTGGCCACATTGAGAATGTGTACCTCGTCGCGCACCAGCCAGTAGTTGACGAAGCCGACGATGGCGCCGAGCATGACGCCGTCCCGAACTCGCACCACGTCCACCTGCGCCCACTCACGGTCCAGCTCTTCGACGAACACCTGTCTCGACCACGGCGCGCTGAACGATCCGCGCTCGATCTCCATGATGCCGTCGAGATCGGCCATTTTCATGGGCACGATCTCGAAACGTCGCTCGCGCGCTTGCGTGGCCATCAGACGGGCGCCTTCTGCTCGTCGAAACCGGGCTCGATGTAGATGCGATGTAAGATGGGCAGCTCGCGCCGAAGCGCCGCCTCGATCTCGTTGATCTTCACCTCGAGGGTGCGAATCTCGAGCGGCGAACGAAAATGAACTTTGATGGCGGCGATCACAGCATCGGGCCCGAGGTGCATGGTGCGCAGATGCACGATCTCGCACACCGATTGATTTTCACCGACGATGCGTCGAATCGACTCTTCGGTATCTGGCGGCACCGCTTCGCCGAGCAGCAGACTCTTGGTGTCGCGCGCCAAAAACCAGGCGACTACGCCCAGCGCGATGCCGACCAAAATCGACGCGGCGCCGTCGTAGATCAAGTTGCCGGTTCGCTGTGAGAGATAGATTCCGACCAGCGCCACCAAAAGCCCAAACAGCGCCGCCGAATCCTCCAACAGCACGGTGAGCACCGCGGGATCACGAGTCTCGCGCAAAGTCTGTTTGACGCTGCGGCCGTCTGCCACCGCGCGAAATTCCTTCATGGCGACGAAGAACGAATAACCTTCGAGCAGGATCGACGCGCCCAGCACCACATAGGCCCAAATCGGAGACCCGAGTTGATAGTTCGGGTCTGAGCGATGAACGATTTTTTCGATACCTTCGTGAATGCTGAAGCCGGCGCCGATGGAAAAGATGCTGAGCGCCACCATGAACGACCAGAAATAGGTCTCGAGCCCGTGTCCGAACGGATGCTCCTTGGTAGCTGGCCTTGCACCGCGGCGCATTCCGATGAGCAAAAAGATCTGATTGAGCGTGTCGGCCAGCGAGTGTCCCGCCTCTGCCAGCATTGCGCTCGATCTCGAAAGATAGGCCGCGATGAACTTGAACACCGCGATGGCGAAGTTCGCCGACAGGGCGGCGACGACGACACGATGGCTGCCCTTTTCACTCATCGACTGGTTTCTATTTTATCGGCGCGGCGGGCCGAGAGCAACGAACAGTCGCTCCCACAAACTGTCGAGTCCCATTCCCTCGGTTGCGCTCACGATTTCGGGGGCATGCCCGAGCGCTTTTTTAGTTTTGTCGGCGACCGGAACGCGCTCGTGCTTGGAAAGCTTATCGGACTTGGTCAAAACCGGAATCACACGCTTGCCATGATCGGTCATGAAATGGCTCAGCTCTTGTTCGTCGATTTCGGCGCCGCGGCGCGCGTCGACCAAGAGCACACATCCCACCAGGCTCTTTCGCGCTTCCAGATATTCTTGAATGAACGGTCGCCACGAGGCGCGCTCCGCTTTTGACACTTTGGCGTAACCAAATCCGGGCAAATCGACGAAGCGAATCGGCCAGGGATCGACCCCTTTGCGCGCCGAGACCTGCAGGTCGAAAAAGTTGATCAGCCGCGTCCGACCGGGCGTGCTCGAGACCCGCACCAGTCCTTTTCGGCCCATGAGCGCGCCGAGCAAGCTCGACTTGCCCACGTTCGAACGTCCGACAAATGCGATTTCGGGCGGACCTTCCGCCGGCCAGCCTTTGGCCTCGGTGGCCGATTTCACGAACTCCGCGGAGTGGACGCGCACGTTCGACAAGCGTCCCGCCCGCGTGCGTCGATGTCAAGCTTCGCACCCTTTATTCGACTTCTCGACCCGCCTTTCGCTCTTCGCTACAATCGCGCGGTGCGAATCATCGGGCTCACGGGCGGTATCGCCAGCGGCAAGTCGACCGTGGCCAAGCTGTTCGTTGCGCGCGGCGCTCAGGTGGTCGACGCCGATCTGATCGCACGCGAGGTGGTGAAGCCAGGAGAGCCGGCGCTCGGCGAAATCGCTCGCCACTTTGGCGCAACAGTGATTTTGCCCGATGGTACGCTCGATCGAAAAGCGCTCGGCCAGTTGGTATTCGATGATCTACAAAAGCGTCTCCAGCTGAACGCCATCATTCATCCGCGCATCGCCGAACGAACGCAAAGAGAGCTGGGCGCGCTGGCCCAAGCGGGCGTGCCGGAAGCACTCTATGAAGCCGCGCTGATCGTGGAGAACAACCTCTATTCCGGTTTCGATGGATTGATCGTCGTCTCCGTCGATGAACCGACCCAGCTCTCGAGATTGAAGGCGCGCGAGGGATTGTCCGACCAGGACGCCCGCAAGCGACTGTCGGCGCAGGCTCCCCTGTCCGACAAGATCAAAGTGGCCGACTATGTCGTCGACAACAGTGGCCCACTCGCCGAGACCGAGCGACAGGTCGATCAGATTTGGACTCTCATCCGCTCCGGCGGTCCGAAACGGAGAAACCCATGAGCGAAACGCCGGAAGTCAAAGCCGTCAAAGCCGCCAAAGCCGCCAAACCTCCGGGGTCGAACAAGAAGCCAAGTGCCCCGGCCGATGTCTCTTTGGTGACCGGATTTCCTTCGTTCACCGCGCGACGACTGGTGCAAAAGCTTCTCGAATCCGATTCACGCGAGCAGGTGCGTCTGCTGATCGCGACCAAAGCGCGCAAAGAGGCCGACGAGGCACTGAGCCAACTTTCACCGACGCACCAACGTCGCATGCAGATCCTCGAAGGCGACGTGGCCGACATGGATCTCGGGCTACCGGGCGCAGAATACAAGACGCTCACCGGCGAGATTACCGCCATTCATCATGCGCAAGCGGTCTATCACTTGGGAGCAGCGCGCGATCTGGTCGAGCGAGTAAACGTGGCCGGTACCAAGACCATCGTCGAGCTGGCCGGCGAGTGCAAACATCTGCGGCGGCTCATCTACTGGTCGTCGGCGCAGGTCTCGGGCGGTCGCGCCGGCGTGATCTTGGAAGAGGAGCTCGACGCCGGACAGCGTTTTCGCAATCCCTACGAAGAAACCAAATTTCGCGCCGAACGAATCGTGCAGCAGGCGAGCGCGCGACTGCCGGTGACCATCTTACGACCCGGCATCATCGTCGGCGATTCGCACTCGGGGGAGATCGACAAGTTCGATGGGCCCTACTATTTGCTGGTATTGATCGTCTCGTCGCCGGTGGATCTCAGCTTGCCACTTCCCGGTCGCGGCGCCGCACCACTCAACTTGGTACCGATCGACTTTGTGGTGAACGCAGCCTACGCGCTGTCGAAAAATCCGGCGGCCAAAGGCGGAACGTTTCATCTCACCGATCCCAATCCGCTGTCGGCGCGAAACGTCTACGAGCTGGTGGCCAAGCACGCGGAGCGAAAAGCGCCGCGAGG
>PLXG01000379.1 GCA_003153195.1 Myxococcales bacterium | reverse complement strand
TTCGCGCCGAGATCGCCGACTACGCGCAGCGGATCCACGCACGTGGATGGGTGGCCAATCACGACGGCAATCTCTCGGTGCGCCTCGGGCCCGGCCGCTATTTGGCCACGCCGACCGCCACGTCCAAGGCGCAAGTTCGCGCAAGCGAGCTGGTGATCGTCGACGAAAGTGGCGCCAAGGTCGGAGGACAGGGTCGGCCGTTTTCGGAGATCGGTCTGCACCTCACCGTCTTTCGCAATCGTCCCGATGTGAACGCGGTGGTGCACGCGCATCCGCCCACTGCCACCGGATTTGCGGTCGCCGGCGTGTCACTCGATCAGCCGCTCCTTCCCGAGGCGGTGGTCTCTCTCGGCGTCGGAGTTCCGACAGTACCGTTGTCGGCGCCCGGCCCAGCCGCCTGTCAGGCGCTTCAGCCGTTCGTGAGCGAGCACGACGCGGTGATCCTGGGCGGAAATGGAATTTTGACCTGGGGCGAGTCGATCGAGCAGGCCTATCTGCGCGCCGAGTTGGTCGAACATTTGGCGCGCATCGCGCTGGTGGCCTATCAGCTCGGCGGAGCTCGTCCCCTCCCGTCACAGCTCCTGCCGGCGCTTTTGGAGGCGCGGCGAAAAGCCGGGCTCGGTGCATCGGCGCGAGGTAGCACGTCAACACCATCCGAGTCGCGCGTCGCTCAAGTTTCCGTCGGCGAAAGCGGCAAGAAGCGCGTTGTCGCCTGCGCCCCGCCGCCACCCGGTTCCGACGTGGAAGTCATCGCGCCCAGCGGAAACTCGTCCAGCCGATCGGTCATCGCCAATCCTTCGACCGATCTAGCGACGATCATCCGCCAAGAGATCGCCAACGTCCTCAAGTCTCGGTGACAAACGCGCGATCCGCGGCTGCGCCGGGCGGACTCCTCGACTGTGCTGCTCGTCGTACCGCTGGTACGCCTGTGCTGCTCGCTCGTCATGCGCCCGGCTCGCTCGCGGCTTGCGCGTTTTTGGGCTTGGGTCTAAGTCACAAAATGGAAAGTGCGTATTCGAACTGGTAGAAGTGCTTCCCCTCGACAATGTCGATCTTCATCTGACCGGTGAGCCCGGCGAGCGCATCGGTGCCCGAATCGGGAACGACCGTGAGCACCAAGCTGGCTTGTCCGCGCGTCATGGTACCCGAATGTTGAAGGATGAAACTTCCGCGCCGGCCGCCGAGGCTGCCGCTCACCTGCTCCATGGCAACATAGCCGGCCGACCCTTTCACCGCCGACATCCCAGTCAGCATTTGCCCTTTGCTGGTCGCCTGAAGATCGCCCTGAAACTGTTTATCGAGGGTCATGCGCCCGAGCGTCTTCCCGTCGGCATACGCGTCGGCGGGTTGCGGCGCCAGCTTCACCTCGAAGTCCCCCTTCGCGATCATTAATTTAGCCATTTCTTCGATGGCTGATCGTCGCGGGGAACCACGCGCAAATGTGCCGCGCGTCTTTGCAGTCGGCCGTATTGCACCTTGCGCCATAAATTTTTCGGCGAGAGCCCGCTCATATAAAGAAGCATCAATCCTTCGGAGATGAAGTGCGGTACGAACGCGGCCACCCCTTCGAAGATGGCGTAGAGGATCGTTCCACCGAGCGTCACGTAGATGAGAGTGCGTCCGCCCATCGGCACCACGAAATAGAACATGATCTTCCGATCGGGATAGGTCATCGCCCACGCGATCACCAGCGCTTCGGTGATCGGCCAGGTGCCCAAATAAAATTGATCGGCGATGCCGTGCCACAGGAAGCGCCCGACCAGCGAGGTGGCCAGTCCCACCACCACCGCGAAACCGAGATAGGTGAGGACGAACTTGCGCGCGCCCCACAGCTGGGCCAAATCGCGGCCGAACCAGTAGATCATCAGACAGGCGAACACCAAGCTGATCGGCTGCAGCTCGAAGAAGATCCAGGAGACCAGCCGCCAGACTTCGCCGTGAAACACCGCGCTCGGCACCAGCGCGCCGCGGGAGAGCAAGCCAAATCCCATGCGCTCCCCGATCACACCGACGAGCGACAAGATCGCGGTGAGCCCGATGAGCACCCCGACGGACGGCGGCACCCGCCCTCCAAAGCTAGAAACGCGTCGAAAATCTGCCATCTGTCTCATCTCTAAGCCTGAATCAGAACAAAGGGAAGATCAACCCACCGAAACCCACATCCGCTAAACAAAGGAAAGCCCAACCCAATCACGCGTCCGCTAAAATCCATTAGAGAGCAGCGACGCCCGGAGCGAAGCGAGGACGCAGATGCGCGCCGAAGTTTAGGTGCGCTGATGAGCTGGCCGCCTTTGTGAAAAAAGGGGGGCAGGGTCGAGGGACGGGTCCTGGTCGAGCGCGGTTCGCGAAGATGCGGCTGTGAAAAACGAGCGATTTTCACAGTGTTCTTGGGTATATGGTCGGGCTATGAACGTCCTCGCGCCCTACGGGCTAATGAAAAATCCTACTTGGCTTTCTTGCGGCGCCGCGGCAAACGTCCCGGGCGCTTGGCTTGTCGACGATGAGCACTTCTTCTGACGACGAAAGCTATTTCGGCCTTTTAGGCGATCCTGAGGCGTTGTGATAAAATTTTCCGCATGAATGCGGCGGCGAAACGGGCGGCGAGCCGACGGAAGAGCTCTTTCTGGCCCATCCGAAAATACCGATTGGGCGCCGAGCCGATGGTCGATCCTCTCGATGAAACTACGATCGGCGAGAGAATTCAGCTCGTCTGGAAGTTGACGCTGGAACAATGGAGACTCGCCGGGATTCCANNGCGCGTTGAGCATCAAGTCGAACCAAGACTTCGACGACATGATCCAAGCGCTCACCGCATCCGGCGTCGAATTTGTCATCGTCGGTGCCTACGCGATGGCGGCACACGGATCGCCACGCGCTACCGCAGACATCGATATTTTTGTTAGGCCAACCAAACGCAACGCCGCCCACGTGATTGAAGCGCTCGAGCGATTCGGTGCTCCAATTGAAGCACATGCGATCACGTCAACGGATTTTGCGCGTCCAGGTTCCGTGTACCAAATTGGCCTACCGCCGCGTCGAATCGATATTTTGACTTCTATTTCGGGGGTCACATTCTCCGAGGCGATTCGCAACGCTATCTCTGGCCCCTTCGGAGGTCAGCTTGTTCGATTTATCGGCAAACGCGCCCTCATTCGAAACAAGCGGGCCACCGGTCGAACAAAGG
>PLXG01000471.1 GCA_003153195.1 Myxococcales bacterium | reverse complement strand
GTTCCCAATCACCATGATTGTATCAATCGTAATCTGGTAGGGTAATGAAGTCAAATATCCTACATGTAGGACATGCCAATTAGAGGCGGCGTCTAGCATAAATTGGTATAGACTTTAAGAGGATGCGTGAGCTCATTTTATCGCTGATCATGGTTGCGACGAGCGGGGCGATGGCGAGGGCGGCCGATTCGCGCGAGGCCTGGCTCGGGCTTCAGCTCAAAGCGGGAAGCCACGGCGGGGCGCTCGTCCGCATGGTGATGGTCAAGTCACCCGCGGCCAAGGCCGGTGTCGTCGAAGGTGAAGAGCTGCTCAGCGTCGACGGCGTCGAGACGCCTACGCCGGTCGCGGTCGTCGGTCAGGTGAAAAAGCTGGGGGTCGGTCATGCCGCACAGCTCAAGGTGCTCGGTGCCAAGGGCGAACGAACCGTGACCGTGCCGCTCGAGGCGCGACCCGATTACGCCGATCTACAGCGCGATCAGCTGCTAGGCCTGCCGGCGCCCGAGTTCACGCCGAAGGTTCAGGCCGGCGCCAAGGTGGCCGGCGCGCTGTCGTCGTTGCGCGGTCAGGTGGTGCTGCTCGATTTCTATGCGACCTGGTGCGGGCCGTGCGTGGCCTCGATGCCCCATTTGAACGAGCTGCAATCCAGGTATGCGGCCAAGGGGCTCAAGGTCATCGGGATCTCGGGCGAAGAGGCCGATGTGGTCGAGGGATCGTTCAAAAAGTTTCATCTTGGATACAGCGTAGCCGCCGATGAGGGCGAGGCGGTGTCGGCGAGCTATCACGTGTTCGCGCTGCCAACCATGGTGCTCATCGATCGCGAAGGCGTGGTGCGCGAGGTCTCGATCGGCGGTACCGAGTCGATCGATCGCGCAGTTCTGGCGGCGCTGGCGGCGCCCAGCAAAGGATCGGTTTCGGTCAAAGGATCCGCGCCCGCCAAAGCGACCGGCCCGATCAAATGATGGGTCAAATGATGCCGAGCCAATGACGCCGGCGCTGCTCGAGTTCGCGACGCTGTGTCGCGGAAACGGACTGCGAGTATCCACCAGTGAAGTGCTCGACATGATGCGCGCGGTCGAGCTCTGCGGCGTCGAGGATCCCGACACGCTCAAGGCGGCGCTCGAGGCCACGTTGGTCAAGCGCGCGGTCGATCGCGAGCTATTTTCAGAGATCTTCGATCTCTACTTTCGCCGCTTGGGCGATTTTTTGCCCCGCCAAGGGAGTGAGACACCGCCGCTTTGGGAGGCGCTCAAGAAGGCCGGGCTCTCGGACGATCAGATCGAATCGCTGCTGGCCATTTTGGCGGACGAAGCGGCACGCATGCAGCCGATGGCACGCGCCGGCCTGGGACTAAGGCGATCGAAGATCGAGGCGCTGATTCGACTGGCCGGGATTCAGGTCGATTTTTCGCGACTGGGAAACCGGCTGCAGATTGGATTCTTCACCCAGCGTCTGCTCGATCAGCTGGGGTTTTCCAAGGCGGAGGAATCTTTGGCCGGTTTGGAAACACGATTGGCAGACAAGATCGGCGCCGACTCGGCCGCGCTAATTCGCAAAATCGCCGAGGAGAACCTGGCCAAGATCCGCGCCGGGGTCCGCAACTATGTCGACGATGAGTTCGAGCGCCGCAATCGCGCGTTCGACGAGAAGCTCAAAGAAGATCTGCTGGCGAACAAACCGTTTTCGGCCATGACCCAGGCCGAGCTGGAAAAGCTGCGCGGTGAAGTGGGGCGCTTGGCGCGCAAGCTCAAGCAGATGGTGTCGCTCCGTCGCAAAGTCGAGCGCCGCGGACGGCTCGATGCGCGTCGCACGCTCAGACGCGCGCTGTCGACAGGCGGCGTGCCGTTTCGGCTGCATCACAAGAAGCGGCGAGTTGAGAAGCCGCGGCTGGTGGTGCTGTGCGACATCTCCGATTCGGTTCGTCACGTCTCGCGCTTCATGCTGCAGCTGGCCTACACGCTGCAGGAGCTGTTCGAGAAAGTTCGCTCGTTCGTGTTCGTCTCCGAGCTCGGCGAGTGCACCGCGCTGTTCCGTGAAAATGAGATAGACCACGCGGTCGATCTGGCCTACGCCGGTGGCGTGGTGAGCGTGTTCGCCAACTCGAACTACGGCCGATCGTTTCGTATGTTCGAGCGCCGCTATCTCGACAGCCTGACGCCGCGCACCAGCATCTTGGTCATCGGCGACGCGCGAAATAACTACAACCCGTCCGAAGCGGGCGCGCTGGCCGAGATGCGCAAGCGCGCGCGACGGATCTTGTGGATGAATCCTGAGCCAGTCGGATCCTGGTCGTTCGGCGATTCAGCGATGCGCGACTACGAGCCGTTTTGCGATCGCACGTTCGTCGTCAACAGCCTGGCGTCGCTTTCGCGCGCGGTTGATTCGCTTGTGCTTTGAGAGCCCGAACTCCTAGGCGCTAGGACGGATCGGGAGCGGGCGCCGAACAAACCTCGCACGCGCGCACCGGCGGTGGCGGCGAGCTCTTGTAGTAGCAGGTCACGAACGTATCGGGACCGTCGTTGCATCCTGGACAGGTGATGGCGGCACACTGGCTGTTCGCTTTGCAGTCGGCTTGGCCGAGCCCGCTGCACTGCACTTCGCAAAGGAGCGGGCAGGCGATCGGCGGCGGCGAGTCTCCTTTGTTGTAACATGCGCTGAAGGTCGTTGAGCCGTCACACGCGGGGCAGCCGACGCTGGCGCATTGGTCGTTGGCTTTGCAGTCCGCCTCGTCGAGGCCACTACAAGCGGGCGCGCAGGCGAGTGTCGGACAAATGATGGGTGGCGGCGAGCCATCCTTGTCGTAGCAAACGTCGAAGGTCGTCGATCCATCGCAGGCCGCGCAACCAGCAACTGCGCATTGACTGTTGGCTTTGCAATCGGTTTCCGAAAGACCGTTGCACACGGCCGGACATTCTTTGGCACATGCGATTGGTAGAGGTGAATCCGACTGGTCGTAGCAGGTGACGAACGACGTTCCGCCATTGCATGTCGGACAAGTCGCCTCCGCACATCGGCTGTCGGTCTGACATTGGCTTTCGGTGAGTTGGCTGCAGGGTTGACATGCGATCTGTGGACAGATGCTCGGCGGAGGTGAGCTCGACTTGTCATAGCAGGAGATAAAGCTCGTGCTGCCGTCGCAGGCGGGACAGCCGGCCGCGGCGCAGGTGGGATCGGCGGCGCAGCTCGCTTGGTCGTGGTGATCGGAGCACACCTTCGGTTCGACGCAAATCTGAGGACAGGCGTCTGGCACACCCACGAGCGCCTTATCGACGCATTCCGCAAAATTGGTCTGACCGCAGGTTCCACATCTATAGGAAGGGCCGCAACCGGTATTCGTTGAGCACGCGGTCTCGTCGAGCAGACCGCAATCGGTTTGTTTCGTCGCGCCGCCGCATCCCACCAAAAGTGCGATCAGGAGAACTTTCGAGTGTGTCATGCGTTTCCTTACAGCAAGTCCGATGCCGTCGCCGGCGGGACCGAAATCATTGAAAGCGGCACTCGCGAAGCCACGGAAATCTGAGGGTACCCACCAAATCCGAGGATTTTTATCCGTTTCTTTTGGGGCAGTCTTGTCGCGGGTAGTGGGAGCGATCCCCCCAGAGATGCTCCCAAATGTTCGTCGCTTATAGCGATTGACCGGCCTCGATCCCGGCGCTAGTGTCTCAACCGCGAACCCCTATGGAATCGAAGCAAAAGCGCGTTTTCGTACAAAATTTTGGCTGCCAAATGAACGACTATGACGGCGCCCGAATGCTCGAGCTGCTCCATAAGGACGGCTACGAGCGCGCCGACGCGCCCGACGAGGCCGATCTGATCGTGCTGAACAGCTGCTCGGTGCGCGAAAGGGCCGAGTCGAAAGTAGCGTCGGAGGCGGGGCGTTTTCGCAAGCTCAAGTTGGCGCGTCCAGAAGTGGTCGTCGCCGTCGCCGGATGCGTCGCGCAGCAGGAGGGCGACAAGCTGCTCAAGACCATTCCCACCGCCGACTTCACCTTCGGTCCGGATCAAATTCCGAATTTGCCGGCGATGGTCAGCCGATTTCGCGGCTCGCGAAAGCGCTTCGCCGCCACCGACGTCATCGAGGTCGAGGACTATCAATTTCTCGATGCTGATCCGCAACCGAACCTGGGCGAGTCGCGCGTCACCGCGCTGGTCACCATTCA
>PLXG01000262.1 GCA_003153195.1 Myxococcales bacterium | reverse complement strand
TGCCGCCGGCGCGGACGCACTTCTGGGAGGTGGCGGCGCGGCGGTTGCCGTCGGGCGGGTCCTCGGCGCCAAGGAAGACTTTCTTGAACTGCATCATGCCGGCGTTGGTGAACAGCAAGGTGGGATCGTTCTGCGGCACGAGCGGCGACGAGCGCACCGCCTCATGACCGTTTTTCTTGAAGTAATTTAAGAAGCTAGAACGAATCTCTTGAGCCGTGCGCGATCCCATTCGAGGTCTATATCACGTGCCCGAAAAGACGAAAAGTCTGGGTCCCCTGGACAGTCTGGCGCGCAAAGGCAGACGCGTTCAGCGAAGCGCACCGCCGGAGCGACCGAGGGAGCAGGCTCTGTGCCTGTGACCGAGAGAGTGAGGCCTCGCCACGGGCTCGGCACTTCCTGCGGGTGCGCTCACTGCGTTCGCCGCTTCGCGCCCTTCGGTCGGAGGTACGCTTCGATCAACGCGTCTGCCGAGCGCGCTGCTAGAAGACGTAACCGAGCGAGACCACGCCGCCAAAGTACTGATCGATGGCCGAGGTCGCTTTGGTGCTGGCGCCGGCCGATCCGATGAACTGGGTGGTGGGAATCGCCAGCTTGTAACGCTCGTAAAACGCCGAGATTCCCATCTTCAGCCCCTTGTAGAGGAAGAAGTCGAGCGATAGGTCGGGACGAAATCCGATGGTGGAGACGGCGCCGTATTGGGCGGGCGTTTGCGCCGGGCCGGCGTTGGTGACCGCCTCTACGCCGATTCCGGCGGAGATCGAAACCGACTCGACGAAATGCAGTCGAATGGCCAGACCGAGGAGCGCATATTGATAGCTCACGTCGGGCGGCGTGGTGACCGTGGCGGCCTTGGCCACTGCGAAGCTGTGCAGACCGCCTTCGATGTGCACGGTCAGCTCCGGGCGCGGAAGTTTTTGCAGCAGGGTGAATCGCCAGCGCAAGCCACCTTCGACGCGGAGCTCGGTGGTGGCTAGGTTTACGATGGGAGAGGCGACTGGATTGTTGTTCTGATCGACCGAGCTCG
This sequence comes from Myxococcales bacterium, assembly GCA_003153195.1. Taxonomy (GTDB): domain Bacteria; phylum Myxococcota_A; class Polyangia; order Palsa-1104; family Palsa-1104; genus PALSA-1153. The sequence goes on along the minus strand of PLXG01000262.1, from coordinate 4,911 downwards.
CTCTGTACTGCGTGTCGGGCCAGAACGGCTTGTCGAGCGTGATTCCCAGCCCGAGTCCGGCCAGCGCGCCTTTGAATTTGTCGCGCGTGAAGGCCAGCGGATAGATCGTCCCGTCGATGCGCAGTCCGATGGCGAGGCCGCTCTTGAACGAGGCCACGCCGGTATTGAAATCGAATTGGCGCCCCGAGAGCAGGAGTCCCGCGTTAAATTCGAACCACGGATAGATCTTTCGCGTGGTGCTGACCACCTCGGTCTTTTTGCGCGCGAGCAATTCTTCCGACGCGATATCGGGCTCGCCCTTTTTCTCGGAGTCGTCGGCGACCGCTGCCGTCTCCTCTTCTTTTTTGTCGGAAGGAACGAGCGCGGCGGTGAGCGCTTCGTCACATTCGACCGTGAGCTTGGCCAAGACCCGGGGCGGAATGCGCGGCTTGGGCATCACGTACCTAAGCTTGTCGCGTGGCTTGCCGCTCTCTCCGTCGCGAAAGCTGACGCTGAGCGCCCAACCGCCGCTTTCTCGTTTGTACGATCCGGTGACGACCACCGCCACGCCGAGCTCTTTGGCCACGGCCGCGATGTCATCGGAGGAGTGGCTGGGCGCGGCGATCTGCTTGGCTGCGCGATCCCACGCCAGCTGATTTACCAGACGGACTCGCCGGCGAATTGATCGAATCACCGCGGCCTCGGCGAGCTTGGCTTGAACGCCGGTGAACGGCAGCACCGCCACCAGCGGCAGATTCTCGACAGCTTCGCCGACTGGCTCGTGGTCGGCGCGCGCTTCGCCGGTGAGTCCCGGGAGTCCGGTAATCAGCAGGGCCGCTAGAGCGCATCTCATAAATCCNNTACCCGTCGGTATTTAAGGGAGGAGGTGAGTCAGCGACTCGCGTTGGCCCGAGCGAAGCGAAGGATCGCGGACGAACGCAGCGAGCCGCGCCGAGAAGCCGAAACGGCGACGGGAGGATTTTTGAGATGCGCGCGAGCACCAGTGAAAGTTTATTTGCGGACGGCATCCAGCTCCAAAGGCATCGCGAAGGCGATCATGCCACAACCGGTTGTGCTCTGCGGCCTATCCCGCAAGATCTTAAAATCATCGTGGATTCGGCGAAATGGCAGACTATTGTCCTGGCCCGCTTCACGTCCTCTTCGTACTTGCTCAAGCACCGACGCCATGCCTAGAAATTATATCATTAATATGGGTGACTTTGAACTTTCCGGGCATAAGGTGGACGGATGATAGGTGGCGCCGCAATCGATCCCAAGCAGGTGCTGGGGCCCAAGCAGGTGCTGGTCTTTGACGGTGACGACAAGGTTCGCCGCGGGATGGTCCAGCTGCTGGGGTCCGAAGGGCTGGGCCTTTCGGTCACCGCGGTCGCCGAGCTCTCCTTCGCGCGCGACCTGTCGCAAGAGCGAACCTTCGCGGTGGCGCTCATCGATCTCGACTCTCCCGAGCGACTTTCGGGGCTCGAGCTGGTGCGATTGGTCAGACAACATTCGCCGCTGACGGCGGTGTTCGTCTTGAGCGCACAAAAGACGTTCGAGGGCGCGGTGCTGGCGATGCGCGCGGGCGCCAACGATCTCATCATCAAAACGCCGGATCAGCTCGAGTACCTGAAGCACCGAGTCAGTGAAGTCTGCGCCGTGCCTGGCGACCAACCTGCGTTCGGCGGCGATCCCGTGGTGCTAAGCGAGATCCTCGCTGTGCAGGAAGAGTTTCTGCATCGGCTGATGGACGTGTCGCGTCACTTGGCCGAGCGCGAATCGGAGGAGCCAACTGCCGGCGATCTGTTGCTCGATCCGTCCGCGCGGGTGCTCATCGTCGAGCCCGATGGTTGGCTTCAAGCGCAGCTCACCAACTCGCTGGAGGGCGAGCTACTGATTCGCGGCGCGGCATCGGGTGGGCACGGGCTCGACCTGGCCAGCAGCGGAAAGTTTCAGATCGCCTTCGTGTGCGATCGCTTGCCCGACCTGCCGGGTCGAACCGTGGTGAGCGCGCTCAAGTCACAATCGCCCGACACCATTATCCTGATCTTCTCTCGCCCGATCGACGCGCAACATCCCGGGCGCATCGACGTAATCGAAGGCTCGAGGGAGATCCCGCTCATTCCCGAGTTCCACGATCCGCGCCAGCTGGCCGAGCGCTTCGAAGAGCTTCTCGAAGCTTTTCACAAGAAGAGCCGCGAGCGCCGATATCTGGTGGCGTTCCGCAAGCAGAACTACGACCTTTTGCGTCGCTACGCCGAGATCAAACAGAAGCTCTCCACCCGTACGTAGATGGTGCTCGACGCCAAGCCCGCGGCACTTTGGCTGCCGGCTAGCCCCGCGGTGAAGCGAATGCTGCCGTGGCTGGTGGCGGTGGCGTTCTTCATGGAGTCGCTCGACACCACCATTCTCTCCACGGCTGTGCCGGCCATCGCCGCCGCCATTCACATCGCTCCACTCAGCATGAAGGCGGTGCTGACCAGCTACACGCTCAGCCTGGCAGTTTTCATTCCGATCAGCGGCTGGGTCGCCGATCGCTTCGGAACGCGTCGCGTATTTTCGCTGGCCATCGCCATCTTCACGCTCGGATCGTTTCTGTGCGGAATCTCCACCAGCATTCACGCGCTGGTGTTTTGCCGACTGATTCAAGGGTGCGGCGGCGCGATGATGGTCCCGGTCGCACGGCTCACGTTGGTTCGCACCTTCGAAAAAAAGGAGCTGATCCGCGCCATGAGCTTCGTGGCCATTCCGTCGCTGATCGGCCCCATGCTCGGACCGCTCGCCGGCGGGCTCATCGTCGGGCTGTTTCATTGGCGCGTGATCTTCTTCGTCAACATTCCCATCGGGCTAGTGGGGCTGTATCTCGTCTATCGCCATCTTCCCGACTATCGCGCTGCCCACAGCGACGAGCTCGACCTGGTCGGATTGATCTTGTTCGGATCGGGCATCGCGCTGCTCTCGTACGTGCTCGAGGTCTTCGGCGAGCACACGCTCGGTGCGCTCGAGATCACCGGTCTACTTGCGCTTTCGATCCTGCTCCTCTTGGGTTATTTCCGGCATGCGATCGCTTCGTCACACCCGCTTTTGCGACTCGAGCTTTTTCGCCTGCGAACATTTCGCGCCGCGGTCGTGGGCAGCTTCATCACGCGCCTCGGCGCCAGCGGGTTGCCCTTTCTCTTGCCGCTGCTTTATCAGGTGGGGCTCGGATATTCGGCGGTCGAATCCGGTCTTCTGATCATGCCGCAATCGATCGCCGCCATCGCGCTCAAGGTGGTCATTCCGCGCATCCTCACGCGCTTCGGCTACCGACTCACGCTGCTGGCCAACACGGTGATCCTAGGGGCGCTCATCGCGCTGTTCGCGACAGTGTTTGCGCACACGCCGGTGTGGGTGATCGTGCTTCAGGCGCTGTGCTTCGGTTTTTTCTCATCACTGCAGTACACCAGCATGAACANNCCATGCAGCAGATGTCGATGAGCTTTGGCGTGGCGACTGCGTCGCTGGTGACCACGCTGTTCATCCCCGATCGATTTCATTCCACGTCAGCACAAATGATTCACGGAATTCATCTGGCATTCTTGGTGCTGGGCGGGTTGACGATTTTTTCGGCGCTGGTTTTTCGCGCGCTACGCAACGACGACGGAGAAAGTATCAGCCTGCATCACGGAACGGCGGTCGAGGCTGTCGACTGATGAAAATGTCGGCAGCGACGACGCAGCTGCCTGGACTCACTTCGGTGCGCAGTTTAACGGAGCTTCCGAGTATTTGACGCTTTCTCCGGTCGGCTTTAATCCAGATGAAACACACGCTGCTATGCACCTTACGAATCGACGTGGTCTCCACAGTTTCGGCGAGACCAGAATATATTGGATTGAAAGGTAGCAGCAGGATGGCACGTCCGATCCGCTGAGCGATACGGCCCAGTTCACTGATCGCTCGCACTACGAACACAACCCCCTANNTCAAGAGCGGCTGGGGTCTGTGAAAATCGTGGTAGCGGGGGCGCGCAATGTTGGTTTCCGAGTTTGGGGACGTCTCCCCGTTCGTGTGAGATACCGAGGAATGTTGGCGAAACGGAGATGCGTTGTCCTGACGGATCGACCACAACGTGAGCGAACGAATCCGCCCTAGAGGAACATCCACCTGCCAAGCAGGCGCCGGCCAACCAGCACCACCAAACGCGAGTACTAGCCACGGAGGGAAGATACTCGCTTTGTTCTCCAAACGACAAATGCCCGGATCCTTTCGGACCCGGGCATCATCGGAAATCGTAGTAGCGGGGGCCGGATTTGCTGCACGTTGCACGCAGAAACACTGGGCCTTTGAAGTGAGCTTGGCCCTCTGAAGGACATTCCCGATCGGAGATTGTGATTTTCGGTAGTTGATGACTGATTTTTCCCGCGGCGGCAGTGACGAAGTCCGATATTGGGGTGATCTGTCAACTCCAATGTGCAATTGATAGTGTTTCTGGATATCGACATATGTGTCGATATTATGTATTGTTATTGAATGGCGTCGCTGTCTACAAGGGAGGCGGTGGAGATCTTTCACTTGCTCTTCCTGCGGGTGCTCACCTCCGGCCCGGACAAGGCCCATTACGTCGTGAAGGGCGGTTGTAATCTCCGGTTCTTTTTCCAGAGCATCCGTTACTCCGAAGATCTCGACATCGACATCACGGTAGTCGCGAAGCAGACGCTGAAGAACAAGATCGATCGAGCGCTCAGTTCAGCGCCCCTCGTTCCGCTTCTGCGCAGTCGCGGGCTCGCAATCGTAGATCTGAGTGCGCCCAAACAGACCGACACCACGCAGCGATGGAAAATCGGTTTATCGGTGGCCGGATCAGCGCTGCCGCTGCGGACCAAGATCGAATTCTCGCGACGTGGCGCAGCGCAGGACAGTGTGTTCGGAGCGGTCGACGCCGAGCTCGCGCGCCAT
>PLXG01000384.1 GCA_003153195.1 Myxococcales bacterium | reverse complement strand
TCATCGGCTTCTCCGAGGTGCTCAAAGACGGATTGGTCGGCGAGATCTCCACGCAGCAGCGCGTGTTTATCGGTGACATTTTCTCGAGTGGAAATCATCTGCTCTCACTGATCAACGACATCCTCGATCTGTCCAAAGTAGAAGCCGGCAAGATGGTCCTCGATCTGGAGCCGGTCCTGGTCGCTTCGTCGCTGGCGAACAGCTTGTCGATCATCCGAGAGAAGGCGGCGAGTCGTCACATCCGCCTGGAGATAGACGCAGCTGAGAACCTCGGCACGATCCAGGCGGACGCGCGCAAGCTCAAGCAGATCGTCTACAACCTGCTTTCGAACGCGGTCAAGTTCACCGAGCGCGGCAATGTGGTCCTGCGCGTGAGCCGCGTGCCGCGGAGCGAAGTCGGAAAGCTGTCCGGTTCGCGCCCGGGACGGAGCTTTCCACTCATCGAGAGTGAGTTTGCGGAATTTCTCAAGATCAGCGTCATCGATAGCGGCATCGGCATCTCTGCGGGAGGGCTCGAGCATCTCTTCAAACCGTTCAGTCAAATCGACAGTGGACTGGCGCGGAAGTTCGAAGGGACTGGGCTCGGGTTGGCGCTGGTCAAGCTCCTGGCGGAGCTTCACGGCGGAGCGGTGGCGGTCGACAGCGCGGTCGGCGACGGATCCTGCTTCACGGTGTGGCTGCCTCTGCGCCAACCACAGAGCAAATCGCCCGCATCCCCGAAGGGATCGGTTTCCACATTTGTCGTTGGTGCGGGGCCGCGCACCGCGCTGGTGGTCGAAGACGATGTCAAATCCGCAGATCTAATTCGACTGCAACTCGAGGCCGAGGGTTTCAAGGTGATCCATGCCGCATCCGCCGAGGCGGCGCTGGTGCTGGCGGTGCAGCAGCCACTGTCCCTCATCACGCTCGACGTGATGTTGCCGAACATGGATGGATGGGAGTTCTTGAGCCGCATCAAACAGGTGCCGGCGCTCTCGCACATTCCGGTGGTGATCATCTCGATTGTGGCCGATCAGAATAAAGGCTTTGCGCTGGGCGCCGTCGCGGTCATGCAAAAGCCGCTGTCTCGTCAGGATCTGTTCGATTCGTTGGTCGAGATGGGGTTGCTCCCTCGCTTGCCTGGCAAAGCGCTCAAGGTCCTGGTGGTCGACGACGATCGCAATGCGGTGGAGTTGATCGCGCTTCGGCTTCAGGACTTTGCGAGCACGGTGTTGCGTGCCGGCGGTGGTCGTGAGGCGATCGAGATCGCTTGTCGCGAGCTGCCGGACTTGATTGTGCTCGACCTGATGATGCCGGAGGGTACCGGCTTCGAAGTGGTGGAGACGCTGCGAAAACAGGTCGATACTGCGCGCATTCCTGTGCTGGTGCTCACCGCCAAACAGATCACCTCGGAAGATCGCACCAAGCTAAATGGTTACGTAATGGCGATCCTGGAAAAATCCGAGTGCGATCCCGGTCGCTTCACCGCCGAAGTTCGGCGAGCTCTTTCGGGCCGGACCACGGTTGCTTGATGGCGAAGATTCTGATCGTGGAGGACAACCCATCCAACATGACGTTCGCGAGATTCCTGCTCGAGTCGGCTGGCTACACGGTGATCAGTGCCACCGACGCGGAGGCCGGTCTGACGCTCGCGCGAGAAGCGCACCCCGACTTGATCCTGATGGACATTCAGCTTCCGGGAATGGACGGTCTCGAAGCCACCGCCATCCTCAAGCGAGACGACGCCACCCGCGCCATCCCGGTGATCGCACTCACCGCGCTGGCGATGAAGGGCGACGAAGAGCGTATTCGCGGCGCCGGATGTGACGGCTACATCGCCAAGCCGCTGCGCTACAAAGAGATCCTGGCCACGATTGCGGCGCAGCTGGTGCGACCATGAGACACAATATCGACGAGCTTCCGCGACCGGCTCGCATTCTGATCGTCGACGACGAGCGCCACAACAGAAGCTTGCTCGAAGTCATGCTCACGCCGGAGGGCTTCATCTTTCAGACTGCTAGCAGCGGCGAAGAGGCGCTGGCGATGGTGGCGCTCGAGCCGCCCGATCTGATTCTCCTCGATGTATTGATGCCGGGCATGGGCGGCTACGAGGCGGCCGGAAGGATCAAAAGCAACCTCGCCACCAAAAACATTCCCATCATCATGATTACCGCGCTCGACGACCGCGACGCCAAGATGTACGGCCTGAGCGCGGGAGCAGAGGACTTCCTCACCAAGCCAGTCGATCCTGGCGAGCTCTGTATGCGAGTGCGGAATCTACTGCGTCTCAAGGCCCATTCCGACGAAGCGCTGGCGCAACGCGATGACTCGATGGGCATGGTCAGTCACGAGCTGCGGAACTTGCTGAACAACATCCTGTTGAACGCAACGGTGATCTCTGACGACGCCAATCAGTCGGATGCGGGGCGGCGAACCGTCGAGCGAATGAAACGTATTCATCGGTACGTCGCCCGCATGAACCGACTGGTCGGAGATCTGGTCGACGTGGTGAGCGTTGATGCCGGAAAGCTCGCGCTCAAATATGCGTCTTTCGATGCAGTCGCCTTGATCGCCGAAACGGTCGAAGCCTCCGAGCACGCCGCGGCGGACGGCGGCATCGCGCTCGCATCGGACGGTCTCGAGCACGCGCTGCCGGCCAACTTTGACCGCGAGCGAATTCTTCAGGTGCTCACGAACTTGGTCTCGAACGCGCTCAAGTTCACTCCGCGGGGCGGCGCAATTTCCATTCGTGGCGAGCGCGTCGGCAAGGAGCTGCGCCTGTGCGTGAAGGACAGCGGTGCCGGAATTCCCGCCGACATGCTCGAGTCGGTATTCGAGCGCTTCTTTCAGGTTCGCAAAAATGATCAAAGAGGTGTCGGGCTAGGGCTCTACATCTGCAAATGTATCGTTGAGTCGCACGGCGGTCGAATTTGGGCGGAGAGCAAGCTGGGAGAGGGAAGCGCGTTCTACTTCACCATCCCCAGCGGGGATCGCGCGCTCGGGACACAACTTTTCGATCAGCGAGAGTGACTATGAGGGCGGGCGCTGCCCGTCACTTGCGGGCGCGTTCGCAGAGGATGTCGCGTCGGCCATGTTTCTGGCCGCTGAGCGCCGTCGCAGCCGCATCCGCGTTCGCGTCGGGCAGGATCAGATAGGTGTGCGAGTTGCGCACTTCGACTGAGTCGACTTGCACGCTATGCGCTTCGAGCAGCGTGCGCACTTCGGCCTCTTTCATTCGGTCGCGGCGTCCGAGATTCAAATAGAGCCGAACCTGTCCTTCCGCGAGCGGAGGTAGCGGCTGCGGTGCGCGCGGTGCCGCGGTCGGCTGTACGTCCGACGAGGATTCGGCGGAGTCGGCGCTGGCGGGATCGCTGTCGGTCTTCGAATCGACCCATGCCTCCCAAAATTCGCGCCCATCCGAATCGTCGATGGTGCCGGTGGGCTTTGCGGCGCCGTTTGATGCACCGTTCGCTGCACTGTTTGCCGGAGCAGGTTTTGCTTGTGGCGCCGGTGCCGAGGTGGCACCCGCCGACGATCTAGCCGGACGATCCGATTGACGCCCGCGCCCGCGTCCTCGATCCGGACCGCTGCGCGGGGCTCCGGGCTCGCTCCGGCGTGCTTCGGGTCTCGGTGTTGCGTCTTGAATGGGTGCAGCTCCGTCGGACATCATCGACGGCGATCTCTCCGCCGAACCCGCGGCGGTTGAGCCTGGCTCGGGCATCGCTTCGATCGATTGCACCGGCGGCGCGATGGGCGGGCGAGACGGCGGCAGCGCGGTCGGTCGCGCCATGCGCTCTTCGATCAGTACCGCGATCACGCGTTCCCCGTCGGCAGCGGTCTGGAGCCGCTTGGCCAGCGCGCGATATTCCGCAGCCGGTTCACGCGTGCCCACGATCTTGATCAGGTCCTCGACCTTGGCCGCCTCACGTCGCGTCAGTACTTCCGCTTCCGTCGGCAGCGTGCGCTCTTCCGGTTTGATCTTGTAGGTGAGCTTGAGCATGTAGAAGTTGCCGAGCTCGCGCGGCGAGATGAGCGAAATCGCAGCGCCCTTTTTGCCGGCGCGACCGGTGCGGCCGGTGCGATGCACGTAGACTTCGGCCGACTCGGGGAAGGTGTAGTTGATGACGTGCGACAGATCGCTGATGTCGATTCCGCGCGCGGCGATATCGGTGGCGACGAGATACTTTAAATTCTTCGCCTTCATTCGCGCCATGACGCGCTCGCGATCTTTTTGCGTCAGATCGCTCGAGATGGCCTCGGCGTCGTGGCCATTTTTGCGCAAATGTTCCGACACCAGCGTCGTATCGTCGCGGGTGTTGCAAAAGATGACCGCGCTGTCGGGACGCTCGAGCTCGAGCACCCGCACCAAATCGCGCGTGCGACCCATGCCGCTCACCATATAATAGCTGTGAGTAATGTCTGCCACGCCCACGAAGTCGGCCGAGAGCTGAATCTTCTCCGGCTCCTTCATATGTCGACGGGAAATGCGCTCCACGTCCTCGGGAATAGTGGCCGAGAACAGCACCGTTTGGCGCGCCGCCACCGGTGGACAGCGCGACAGGATCTCGGAGATCTCCTCGTAAAATCCCATCGACAACATTTCGTCGGCTTCGTCGAGGATCAGCACCTTCAAACCTTCGAGCGAAAGCGTTCCGCGACGCAAATGATCGAGCACGCGTCCCGGCGTTCCCGAAACGATCTGCGCACCGGCTTTCAACTGATCGACCTGCTTCTGAATAGGAGCGCCTCCGTAGACCGCGGCGACCGCCAGCTTCTTGTAGATGCCGATGCGTTCGCACTCTTTGGCCGATTGCAGCGCGAGCTCGCGGGTCGGCGCCAAGATCAGCGCCTGCACCGTCTTCGACGCGCCCGACACCAATCCTTGCGCCAGCGGAATTCCGAACGCGGCGGTCTTGCCCGATCCGGTGCGCGACTGCACCAGCAGATCCCCTCCCGACATCATGCGGCGAAAGACGGCCTTTTGCACCGCCATCGGTTGCGAAAAGCCCATCTCGGTCAGTGCGCGGAGCACATCGACATCGACGCCCATTTCCTCGAAGGTGATGGGCTCATCGGTTACTGGATTGATGGTTTGAATGGTCGCCGCGACGGGCGTTTGCTCACTTGAGCTGGTGGTTCCTGTTTCTTGGTTCATCCGAACATTCTCCGTGAGTCAGCCGCCGCCGGGCGCGCTCCTCGTAAAGCGCTTCATCGAAGGTCGCCGCCAGGCAACCCGAGTGATGCGCAAACGACCTCATTCTTCCGTACTCGAAGTCGCTCTTAGGCGGACTCCAAGCGAGCGTGGTCTGCCGGGGCAGGACCGAGTTGGAACTAAACGCCTGAAAGTAGGGACGTTTATCGCCAGTTTGACGCTGAGAGAAGGGCAATGAGGTCAAAATTCTCAAGCAAAACTATCACGATTACCGATGATTGCCATCGTTTTCTTGGAGCGGAACCAAAGCCTACTGAAGCGGCAAGAGCAGGGACAGGCGTCCGGTCAAGTCCGCTGCACCCTGCGCGACCTGCCGCGCGGAATCGAAACAGGTCGAATTGCTGCCGGTTTTGCAGGCGGCATTCTGCACCGGAATGCTGAACAGTCGGACGTTCATCTGCCCAACCGGACGCCCGCCCGAATCGGTGACGAGTACCGTCACCAACACCGACTGCGGTAAGACAAAGTCGCCCAAATCGAACGAAGGATCGGCGCCGTCCGGGGTCACGATCATCTGCTTCTCGAACCAGGTGGTCGGTAGCTCGCTGTCACTCGTCGGCGAGACCTGTAGATCGAAAGTACCGTTTCCGGCCAGTCGTATTGCGAAACGTCCGTCGGCGGTGGTGGTGGTGGTGGGAAGCTGAGTTTGCGAATAACCTGCCACGTCGTCGGCAAGTCCAGTCGGAGTTGGAGTCACGAGTGCGCCACTCAGCGGATGCGAGCTCGGATCCAGCAATCGTCCGATCACTCGTGTGCGCAGGCTCAAGCGGAATGGATCTCCATATCCACCCGAGCGTCCGACGGTGAGCGAAGAGGTCGACTCCTGATAGTCGGTTTTGCTCGGCGGCGTGACCACGATGGTGTAGAGCTGTCCCGAGTCCATGGTCGGAATCAGATCGACCGACAGGTAGCCGTCGGCGCCCGAAGTTCCGGTCACGCGATGGATCGCCTTGACGCCTGGCGATGCTGAATCCGAGACATCTCGCGTGAACTGAACCGTTGCGCCCGGGAGCGGATCCTCCACGTTGCTCGAGGAGAGGCCCAGCACTTCGAAGGTGAGATGCACCGGAACCACCAGCGCGGGCGAGCTCAAATTCGTGGTCGTCATTAACGCGTTCGAAACCAGCATCACTTGGCTCTCCAGGGAGGGCGTAGTCGAAGGCGATCCGTCGGGCGGCGTGGCGGTCACGATCACCGCGCTCAATCCCTTCGGCAGCGTGATCGCATAGTGACCGGTCTCTAGATCACTGTGCGCGGTGGTCGAAACCAACTGTCGGCTCACTGGATCGACGGCCTCGACGAGATAGCCGCCAAGTGGTTTCTCCAACGGGTCGGTCAGTGTTCCCTCGATGCGCGGCAAGCTCGCCGGATCGTCGAGCACGATGTCCCAGGTTTGACTCACCTTGAATGCCTGCAGGATGGTCGCAGGCGGATTGGCGTCGGAGTCGAGCGTGATGACGCGGATCGCGTACTGTTCGGTTCCGACGTTGGGCGAAAGATTGAGCGTGAACCGTCCGCTCATGGAATTGATGTTGGCCTGGTAGACGACATCGGGACGAATCGGCATCGCGCCGCCAATGCGCGAAGCTCGCGACGCGATGACCGCCTGCGCTGAGATCGCCTGACCGCTGGTGGACCGCACCATCCCGCTCACCGTGATCGGTGTATCGAGCGCCAAGCTGACGATTCCGCGGTCGTCGATGGAGAGGGAGGCAAACTCTTGGATCGGAATCGTACTGTCGTTGTTGACCGGCACGACCTCGGCCGCGAGCGCCAACGTCGGTGCGGTTCCGGTAACACAGTTGGGCGGCCGACAGTCGCTCCCGGATCCGGGCGAGTTGATAGATGCGCCAGCGCCGAGCAATCCGCCGCAACCTACCCACGCCAGCGGAGTCACGGCGACCCACCAAGCAAGCGCCAGCTTCGCAGCGCGGCTCATGGACATTGTATCGTCCAATGGTTGTCGATGAGATGGCTGGCTCCGAGATCGCTGGTCACTGGAGCGTGTGAGTTGATGACGCCTCCGTCCGTGTCGATGTCCGCACCGAAGCCCGGATAGGCGATGTAGATCCAGACGCTTCTGATCGATCCCGACGGACGGTCCAGACACAAGTCCGGCGTTTGAAACGAGAGCGAATATAGATTTGGCTGCGTGACGTCTTCGGAGATCGGGACTTCGCTTCCGGCGAACACGTCGTCCTGAAAGACGCGTGCGTGCAGAAAATTCGTGCCCTGTGGGGGCACATTGAGGAGGTTCGGCGTCCCCAAAAACGGAACGGTGTACAGGCGCGGCACTTGGAACTGCTCCGTCTCGAACGGTGGCTGCACTTGCGAATAGACGAACTCGAGCGGCAGGACCGGTGCTTGGGTCACAGCTTCGAGCGTCGATGGTATGACACAAGCGAACATCAAATGGCCTATGGCAGCGACTAAGAGCAGGCGCCGTGCCATGCCAAAGATGCTTCTATATGTCAGCGATAACATCTCGTTACTAGATGTGCGCAAAGTCCGAGGATGACACGAATGTCAGGCCCCTCGGATCTTCATGCATCCTTTACCGGCTCACCCTCTTCGTCTTTTTCGAGGTGACGAAAGATGGTTCGCGGGTCGACGCCGAGGTCGCGGGCAGTTTTGGTTCGATTGCCGTTGTTGAGCTGGAGCACCTGATTGATGTATTCGCGCTGAAACTTCTCCTTGGCTTCGCTGAGCGGCAGCACTGACGGCAGCACGTCATCGGAGAGCCCGAGATCGTCCGGCCCGACCAGCGTCCGCTCGGCGAGCACGCAGGCCTTCTTGATGTGATTCTCCAGCTGCCGAATGTTGCCCGGCCAGCCGAACTTGCGGATTGCTGCCATCGCGTTCGGCGCAAATCCTTTGGCGGTGGAGCCGAATTCTTCCGAGTAGCGATGCACCAGATATTTGGCGATCACCACAACGTCTTCGCCGCGATCGCGCAGCGGCGGCAGGTGGACGTTCACTACGTTCAGTCGATAATAGAGGTCCTCGCGAAAACGCCCCGTGCGAATGTCGTTCTCGAGCGTGCGATGGGTGGCGGCCACCACCCGGATGTTCACCGTCTCCGGCCGCGTGTCGCCGACCCGCATGACGATTCGCTCCTGCAGCGCGCGCAGAATCTTGACCTGCAGATTGACCGGCATCTCGCCGATCTCGTCGAGAAAGAGGGTGCCGCCGTCGGCCGCGTGAAACTTGCCCGGCTTGTTGGCCACCGCGCCGGTGAACGCGCCTTTGACGTGACCGAAGAGNNTGCCGGTCTCGCCGGTGATCAGAATCGAAATATCGGTCGACGCGACCTTTTGTACTTTTTTGAACACGTCCTGCATGGCCGGACAGGCGCCGATGATGTCGCCAAACCGCATCGCCTCGATGCGCTCAGCCAAGCTCTTCGACTCGAGCTTGAGCTCGTTGACCAGCAGCGCGCTCTTCAGAATCAGTGCCGCTTGTGCCGCGAATACTTTGAGCACTTCGAGATGTTTGTTCTCGAAAAGACGCACCACCGAGTCGTTGCCGACGTAAATCGCGCCGAGAAGCGTGCCACGCTCCATCAGCGGAACGCACATCACCGACGAGAGCTTGAGGCTCATCACGCTGAGCGCGTTTTGAAACTCGGCGTCGTGAATCGCGTCCGAGACGATCACCGGCTGCCCGGACGAGACCACCTTCTTCACGATCGAGTCGGACAACTCGCTCACCGCGTCTTCTAGATTCTCTTTGCGGATGTTGCGTGCGGTCTTGACACGTACGGTGTCGGCTTCGGCCAGGATCAGAAAGCCTTTTTGTGCGCCGGTGACTTCGATGACCGCGTCCATCAGCGCTTCGAGCAGCTCGGTGAGATCGTAGTTGTGAAACAGCCGCTCGGAAAACGCGTGCAGCTTGCGATAGCTCAAAAGCGCGGCCCGGTCGGCCTCCTCACTGGCGTCGTTGCTGGCCTCCGACTGATCGGTCAAGCTGAAGATGAGCTGCGATTCGCCGAGCTGAACGCGATCATCGTGGTCGAGCCGGTGCTTGCGCTTCTTCTTGCCGTTCNNCCAGCGCGTCGGCCGCGCCCTCGATGACGGTCAGCGTATATTCCTTTCCGTCGAACTGGACGTGCGCGTGGCTGTCGGCGACCTGCGCACCGGGAAGCACGATGTCGTTGTCCTCCGAGCTACCGAGCGACATCAAGTTCTTGAACAGACCAAAGCTCTGCGCGCCGAAGCGAAAACTGGGCATCAGAAGGCTCCTTGAATACCGATGAGTGCTGGCGAAAGAACTGGAGAGAGGGTCACCTTGGGCGGCGGCGCGGTGAGCGCTCGCGAGGGCGCGTCCTTCTGATCGATCACCACAAACGGCTTATAGCGCACGTGCGCATCGATGATGCCGGCCGCCACCGTGGCCCAAAATCCCCAGCCGGTCACCTGCTGCGAAATCTGCAGCGCGGAGACCGTGCCCTCCTGCCCATGTTGGAAACGTCCGTTTGGATAGTTTTGGTCGATGGCCACGAACAGACTGAGCGAAGCCGTTCCGAGGAGCACCTCCGAGACCGCCAAGAAAATGGCGAGTCCTCGATTTCCGTTTTGGACCTGTCCGACGCCGAACGGAATGGTGGCGATGAGCCGACTGTGTCGCTCGACGCGCCGATCGACGTAAATCTCCTTGGCCCGCGCGCGCACTTGCGCCTGCTTCTTCGCCTCTTCCAGCGCCGCCCGCTGCGCCTCTTCCAGCTGTCGCTCACGAATTTGGCGCAGACGCTCTTCTTGCTTTTGCCGCACCGTTTGAAAAAAACGCACCGCCACCGGCGGATCGACAATCGGATCGAGCTGATAGCTCGGCCGCATGGCGAGGAGCGCCGACACCTCTTCCTCGGCGAGCTTTTCATTCTTCTCGAAGAAGTAACAGAGCGCGAGCAGCCGATGCGCCTCCACCACCGCCTCTTCGTTGCCGAGCTCGATGGTGGGATAGAGCAGGGGCCGAAGCGTGTCGATCGCGCCCTGGTAGTCGCCGTGCTCGTAGGCGCCGCGGCCGAGCTCGAGCGCTGCTTGGGGGGCGGCGGCGAAGCTTACGCGCGCAGCACCGAGGAGCAAAACTAAAATGGCGAGCCTGGAGAGCGCACGCATCAGGGCGAGCTCGCCTCGAGCTTGACGTTTTCGAGCTGTTGCTCGTTGGCGCGAACCTGAATGTGCAGATCGTGGGACCGTCGCCCCGGCGCTGACGCTTTGAGCGAAATCGTGCGTCGTCCGTCCGGGGAAAGCTCGGGAATGGTGACTGGAATCGGGCTTCCCGAATGCACCACGATGTTTCCGTCCACCACCAGATCGGCGTCGGGCGGATCGGAGACGATGGTGAGCCGAGCCGATTTCCATTTCAGCCGGACGGGAATCTTCGATGGCACCTCGCCCTTTTTGATCTCCACCCGCTCAGGATAACAGGCTGGGTTTTCGAACAAGAGTGAGTGCGCACGGTCGCCGGTGATCTCCACGTGGCTGAGGCTCGGGCCATAATCGCCGAGCGGAGTTCCGTCGAGAGAGATGCGAACTGCCTTGGGCGTCGGCACCAACTCGACCGACTGCGGCCGCATCGGCGGCGCCGGAGTCTCGTGCTGCGTTGCTACTTTGGGCTGGTGGTGAAGGGCGGCGCGATGGGCACTCTCCAAAGCCAAGCTGGTCGGCGAAATCGCCGGCGTAATTGCGGGGGGATTGGCTCTCGGAGAGATCGACGGATGGGTCGCGTTTTCAGTACCGCTTCCCGCAGCGAGCGAACGCGCGCCCGAAGCCGCGAGATGTCGTC
>PLXG01000218.1 GCA_003153195.1 Myxococcales bacterium | reverse complement strand
AGCTCGCCAGAGAGCAGTGCCAAAGGCGAACAGCGACGGCGTCTGCCAGCCGACAGAGCTCCGCAGCTTGATCTCCAAAGGCGTGACCGCGATTCACCTTCAGGCCCGGCAGGTCGCGGAGCCAACGAGCCCTACCACCGCGTACGTTCGCTCGACCTCGTCGATCGACGACCTGTCGTGCGCCTACGGCCCGCTGCTCATCGCCGACGTTTGGTTTGCGACCGCGAAGTAGTGCCGCCCACGGCGACGGCGACCTCGGTGGTCAAAATCCAAAAATGGATGCGGACCCGGCTTGTGCAACGGTCTGGTCCGTGGGTGCCATGGGCCCGTTGGTGATGAAGTTTTGTCCGCTGGGATCTTTGCAAAAGTATCTCTGTCGCTATTTTTCAGCCGCTAGCGATTGTTCGCGTGAGCAAGGCAAGAGCATCTCGCCGATGGGCGCAACGAAATCCGGCGGCAAGTGTCTCAAGGTACGCTGGATCGTCACGGGCCGGGGGAAGAGCGGCGGCCTGCGTATGCGATCGTCGCGTACTGCGATCGGCAGCTGGTTAAGGTGGTAGCAGCGTGGGTAAGAAAAGAAGATCTACATTGGAGTTGACAGATCACCCCATTGTCGGACCTTCAGAAAGGTCGGCTCCTCCGTCGAGCCGGCTAAATCCACTTTGTTCCGGCTATACGTTCCTCGACAGGAACGCTATCGGTGTCAAACGAAGCGGTGCAAGCACGACAGTGGGAACATGGGAATTCGACCTGGCTTGTCCATTGCCCAGGGCCCGTATTAATTCGGTCCGAGTGATCGATACGAGGTCCACATACTGTCGACGAACTCGTGAATGGCGTTGGGCCCGTCGGCGACCAAAGATCCATCGATCGCGAGAAACCGATCATAGTAATCGAAGATGGCCGGATGGTTCCAAGTCGACTCCAATCCCATTAAATGGGCGGTGAGCACGTGGCCTACTATTACGGGTGGTAGCTGTCCAGAGACGGTGATCGCGAAACCTCGTCTGAATCTGTCTCGAATTCGAGGGATCGATTGCGCCCCGTCAACGGACTTCAACCTATGCGCCTCCGAGCGCGAATACTCGATTGAGACAGCTCGTCACTCGTTTCACGATCGTTTGAATATTAGATGTTCAGGCCACCGGACTTGGTCGATGACCATCTTCGGTCGGATCAGGAAAGATCTGTGCTTGACGGGCGGGCCACTTCATACTCGACCGGTTCCGCTCGACTGAATCCTTACCAACTCGGTTTTCCTGCGTCGCCGCTGGGGCGATAGGCGGTGGTGTGCGCGCAGTCTATTCCTACGTCAGCCAGATCACCTATTCATTGTTCGAGATTGACGCTGTAGCCCGTCACAAAGCGATTCGCCCGGATCCGATTCAAAGCCAGCCTTGAAAATCCGCACTTCAAAGCTCTTACGCTCTTTGCTCCAGGGATATCTATTCGCCAAGCCCGCAAGACCGTTCCCAACCGTGGCGTGGTAAACGTGACGATCTTGTTCCACACTGTGGCCTAAGAAGCGCCATGTAGGTGGGTGTCCCGCTGGGACCGCCGTCGCGCAATTTTCGTACTACTGTCCAATCGACACGATGGTAATCTAGCGTGAAATATAGTGCGACCGCCCTAGAAGCGCTGGTCCGCGTGTTGCTATAATCTTGCGCGGACCGTCGCCCCAATGGACCGACGGCCACCCAATGCAGACGAAAACCCTTTTCCCGACGTGTAGGAGACTGAGGTACGTCGCACTCGTGCTTTTGATTGTGGGTTGCAAGACCACAAAGAGCACGGACCCGTCGCTCACAGGAATCACTCCGACGACGCACAGGTTTTTTCCCATCACCGATGGACCACACGCAGTCGATTGCACGAACTGTCACGCGCCCACAGACACCTTCGCGCAATTTAGCTGCGTGGGATGTCACACACACGATCAATCGATTACCGACCGACTCCATCCGACGGTGACTCAATACTCGTTCAACAGCGCGGGCTGCTATTCGTGTCATCCGGATGGATCGAGGCAATCCTTCGATCATCCCGGGATCGCGCAGGGCTGTGCCACGTGCCACGACATCGGCGGTCCGTTCGCCGCGCTGCCAATCGCTGGATTCACGCATCCCGTAACCAACGGCGCGGACTGCAGCGCATGCCACTCCTCCACAACGACCTGGAAGACCAACGGAGCCCCGAGTGTTGCGTTCGATCCCGCGCAGACCATCAGCGTGGATGCCCTGATTCCGTCTTACGCAGACACTTCGATCACGAGCTTCAGTCCCCAGACCGAAGCGTTGGTCATGCCGATGAACCACAATTCGACCCAGGTGGTTCCCGATGCGCTGGTCGCCTGCGCCAACTGCCACAGCGACGCGACCACCGGGGTCTATTATCCGGGTATTTTTCACTCTTCGCTCGCAAACCTCATGCTTCAACAGCCCACCTCGTGCTCGGATTGCCACACGTCATCGATGCCAGTTGGGTTCGTGGGGCCCACCGCCACCAGTCCGGTTCGGAATCCACCCTCGGGCGAAATGAAGCACGACGCCGTCGAATGGCTCAACGGCGCGCCCACTGCAACCGCCGTGGTACCAACGGAATGCGGCATCTGTCATCAGAGTCCGTCGCAGAACTTGCAAGCGACCTGGGCGACGAATCTTTCGGGAACGACGCCGGTCGCATTCCACTCGTCGCTGGTCGCCGCCAGCCAGACTCAACCCGCTTCCTGTCTCGACTGCCACGCCAACACGAGACCGACCTCGGTGCTAACGTCGGCGAACGCGTCCCTCCCACCCAATCTGCAATTCGATCACACTTCGCCCGCCTCCCTCGATGACTGCGCGTCGTGTCACTCGAACAAATCTCCGACCGAGTGGACCTCGTGGGCGGGAGGTCGATTCCATTTGGCGGGAAGCGCCTCTCCGAGCACCTGCCTTCCCTGTCACGCAAGCGAACGTCCGACCACTACGAGTAATTGGAGCAGCTCGACTTTCACCGCTTCGCCTTTCGACTATGTTCCCAATTCGCGCGGGATCACCCACGGCGACGGTCAAGATTGCGCACTCTGTCACGGCGGTCCCGGAACCGGTGCGTGGGGGACCAATCAAAACTGGGTCGGAGGACATTACTCACACGACTCTCTCTCTGTCGCGGGAACGACCTGCATCGCCTGCCACATGACGCAGAGGCCCGACCTTCAGTCCGGCACCAACGCGAGCACAATGGCCTCTCTGCTTGGATTCGATCACTCGCTCAATGGAACCGGCGACTGCTTCGGGTGCCATCAGGCAACGGTGACCGCCAATCATTATGTGAACTACGCCAATCCAGGAACGCATCAACTTCCCGGTGGCGATTGGGCGGGCGGACAGAGCTATCCAGGATCGACGCTCATTGGAGCGGCCGATCAATTCGTGACCATCACCGAGATTACCCTCCAGAAATCCGGTCCAAACAACCTTGTGACCGGGACGACGTCGACGCTAGCAACGCTCTACAACGAGATGCTTCACATCTCGCTAGCATTGCCGACGGAGCTCAATGCCGGTCCCTCCGGAAGCCCTGACAACAGCAAGTGCTGGCACTGCCACACCAACAACAATGGCGTCGTAACCGCCTTTGCTGGGGGTGAGTTCCATTCTTCTCTCTCGAACTACACCGCCACTCCGGGCGGAACGCTGGCGCCTTTCCCACAACCGACGACCTTGTGCACGGATTGTCACACTCAGATGCGACCTGTCGGCATCGTGGAGAAGTCCGCATCGGATCTGCAACCGATGGATCACAATGCAGGCTTCAAGTCGGCGGTGACCTTGGGCGGTTCCAGCGTCACCGGAGTCGCGCAAATGCAATGCGCGATCTGCCATCATAGTCCGGGCAACACGTGGAGCGACGGAGTCTTTCACTCGAACATCGGCGCGGCGGTCCCGCAGGATTGCACGCTCTGCCACTATCCGCTCCTCGCCGACACCGCAAAGTCCGACCTCAAGTCGAGCACCAACTACCAAATGCGTCACGCTTCGACCCAGATCACGTTTCAGAATTGTCAGACATGTCACACCGGCGCGCTCGCAAAGGGTGCCACCACGCCGATTGCGTCCACCTTGTGGCAAGGTGGCGTCTACCACCCGAGTTTGGCGACACAACCGACGGCATGTCTCGACTGTCACGCCGTCTCTGAACCTGCTGCAAACAGCTCGACACAGAGCAGCGTCACCTACGCGCTCGCCCAGGGCGGGACTGCCGGAAATGGCGCCCAGTGGATGAACCATGGTCAATCCGACGTTGTCGGAAAAGACTGCGCCATCTGCCACGCCGCCGACGCAAAAACCTCCGGTAGCGCCTGGCTCAAAGGTGACTCCTTCCATTCCCATGTCGCCAAGCCGGCGAGTTGTCAGACCTGTCATGGTCTGTCGAACGGCGGAGGTGCCGCGATCGGAACCAACAACAACTTACCCACGGGATTGACGAGCTCATCCATGGTCTCGACCGCCGGAGGCGATCCGACGACTGGCGTAACCGCCGGAACGAACGACCAGATCGACCACTCGGACGTGAACATTTCAAGTCACGATTGCAACTTCTGCCATACCCAATCGGGCCCCTCGGGCACCTCTGGCATCCAAGGCAAGGAGTGGGCGCAAGCGTCTTTCCACTCGAGCTTCACCTCCGCAAATCCGATCGTCATCAATGGAACCACCGGCCGCTGCTCGAACTGCCACATGAACGTGAAGCCGGGCACATCCTTTGGCGGCCAAGATCACAGCTCATTTACCAACACCTCCGGTAGTCAGGACTGCAGCGCGTGCCACTCTTGGCCTGGCACCGGCACCGCCGCGGCGCCCAACTGGCTCGGCGCGAGTGGTGGCACTCCCGTCTACATCAACGTCGGCGGGTTCGCGATCAGTCAGCCTCCTGCGACCACGGCGACGACGCAAGGCGGCATCGCCAATCTGCCCCATCCAACTGTGGGCACCAATCCCTGCACCGCCTGCCACACGACCTCGGCGGGCGGCACGATGGCGATTGGATATGATCACGCCTCGACGCTGATCAATTCGAACTGTAAGTCGTGCCATGAGGCAGGCAGCAACCTCGTCGGTACGGTCTGGAACAATGCGACTTCGGAGACCGCCGGAGCAGGCGACACGAGGCCATGGAGCGCGCAGCCGATTCAGGCCCATTACAGCGGCAATACTCACGCGGTGAACAACACGCTCAACCACTTCTATCCCGTCGACTGCCACGAATGCCATGTCACGCCGACAGGAATCTCCAAGGTAACGACCGGATCTTCTTATATCGTGCCGGGAAGCAATACGGCCGGCGCGTGGAGATTCCCGCACACCGAGAAATCGATGAGCAATCCCTCTACTTGCAACATGTGCCACGGCGCGCCGAACAACATTCCAAAAGGCTGATCAAATCGATCGCAAACCTGGCAAGCCTTGCGCCACTCACATAAGATTAGGAGAATAGGGATCGCGTGCTGAGCTCGTCACCGGAGACACTAGCAATCGGAGTTGGCGCTTCGTTCGTAGCGGTGAGCGCCATCGTGTGGAGCCTCCTTCACCGGCGACGTGAACGACGCGACCGCGAGACGCTCACCCAATCGGAATCCGACAATCGGCACATTCCCGCCTCTCTTCACCCGATCATCAATGCCGACATTTGCATCGGGAGCCTGGCCTGCATCAGCGCCTGCCCCGAGGGCGACATCCTCGGGATCGTCGACGGGGCAGCGAAGCTCATCGTCGGAAGCAACTGCATTGGACACGGGCGCTGCGCCGCAGAATGCCGAATTGGCGCGATTCGCTTGGTGTTCGGAACGTCCGAGCGCGGCGTCGATCTTCCCGAGATCGATTCTCAGTTCGAAACCAGCCGTCCCGGGGTTCACGTAATCGGCGAGCTCGGCGGAATGGGCCTCATCAAGAACGCGATCACCCAAGGACTGCAAGTCGCCGATCACCTCTCAAACGTGCTTGGTGGACTCGCGCCCGAACCGGACCTGGTCGACGTGCTGATCGTGGGAGCGGGCCCAGCGGGACTGGCCGCCGCCGTCGGGTGCCGTAAATCCAAACTCTCGTTCCGCATCGTCGAACAGGGAACGGTAGGCGGCACGATCGCACACTACCCTCGACAAAAAGTCGTCATGACCGAGCGGATCGAAATGCCGCTCATCGGAAAGTTCGGCAAGTCGCTCATCAGCAAAGAGGAGCTGCTCGCAACCTGGGAGAAGATCATCTCCAAGCTGAAGATCCAGGTCGAGGAGGGCGTTCGCGTCACCGGGATCGACGGTCGCGATGGCGATTTCACCGTCCGCACGCCCAACCTGCGTATCCGCGCACGAAAGGTTCTCTTGGCGACGGGAAGACGCGGCTCGCCGAGGCAGCTCGGCGTGCGCGGAGAAGACCTTCCCAAGGTCACTTACAACATGATCGATCCTGAGCAGTATGGTGGTCGGCGCACGCTGGTGGTGGGCGGTGGCGACTCTGCGCTGGAAGCCGCGATCGCGATCGCGGAGCGAGACGACACGGAGGTCGCCCTCTCCTATCGTCAAGCGTCGTTCGGCAAGTGCCGCCAGGCGAATCGCACGCGAATCCATCAGTTGATCGAGGAGGGTCGAGTTCACGCGTTCATGGGCTCCACCGTCGAAGAGGTCACGCCTCAGGTGGTCGTCCTCACGCGAGACGACGGCCAACGCATGCAGCTGCCGAACGACTACGTCATCGCTTGCCTGGGCGGAGAGTTGCCGGTTGCATTCCTGGGCCAGGTGGGAGTCGCGATCAAGCGCTACCACGAAGAAGAGCGAGTGGCACCGCTTCCTTCCGTCAATGGTGCCAAAGGCGCTCCCGCCTCCGGAACGCGTCCAATCAGCGGCGTACGCCCGATCTCTGGCGTGCGGTCACCCTCCGGGATCCGTCCGCTCTCGGGCGTGCATCAAATCGCCAAGAAGAAAAAAGTTGGCGAGTCGACGACCACACTTGGATTTGCCTTGGTCCTCGCCGGTCTCATCATCGTCGGCGGGCTCACGTGGATTGGATGGGACTATTACATTCTACCGCGCGCCGCCCGCATGCGCTCTCCGCATCATGCGTTCCTCAAACCCGCCGGGATTTGGGGGCATGGCGTTGGAATCGTCGCGACGCTGTTCATGATGTCGAACTTTTTTTATGCGGCCCGCAAGCGTTGGAACATTCTGCGTGGGGTTTCATCGATTCGTCGTTGGCTCACGTGGCACATGTTCGTCGGCTTCATGAGTCCGCTCGTCATTCTCTTCCACGCGGCGTTTCAGTCGCGGAACACGCTGGCCACATCGACCTACGCGTCGCTGCTCATCGTGGTTCTGACGGGTGTCGTCGGGCGATATATCTTCGGACTCGTACCGTCGGCAGCGGGAAAGGCGCTCGAGCTTTCGTCGCTGCAAGCCGATCTCGAGCGCGGTCGAATGCGCGTCTCGGAGGTGACCGACTTCGCGACGGTCAAAGGAGTCGAGAAGCTGCAGGCCATGCTCAACTCCGTGCTGACCCCTCCTCAGTCTCACTCCCTTCTTGCACATCTGATTCTTCGCCCCTTCGCATCGGTGCGCCAGAGGGTGACGCTTCGCATGGCGCGTCCCTACTTTCGCGACGAGGAACACTTCCAGATCTTCCGCGGGACATTCTATGAGCTCTCGCGCTTGCGAACGCAGGTGGGTTTCTACAAGAGTCTCAAGCGCCTGCTCTCCGGCTGGAGACTCTTTCATGTCATTTTAGCAGTGCTGCTGGTCGGCATCATCGTAGTTCACGTCGCCGTGTCGCTCTACATCGGCTACAGGTGGATCTGGTCTTGACCGGCCATCCATGAGCTTCCTCTCTCGACTGACCTTGGCTCTATCGCTCCTCGTCGTAACAGAGGGAGCGTCGCGGGCGCAGTTTGCTTCTCCGGGCGAACTGGCGCGTGCGCACTCCAAGCTGGAGGGAATCTCCAACTGTATTCAATGCCACCAAAGCAAGGGCAAGCAGCTCGGCCCAGAGAAATGCCTCGAATGCCACAAGGAGCTCAAGGATCGGATCGCCAAAGAGCGAGGCTTCCACGGACGACTTCCCGCGGCGGATCGCGAAACCTGCCAGAAGTGTCACCACGAACACCAGGGGACAGACGCCGCGCTAATCGAGTGGCCTGAAGGGGGACGAGAGAAATTCAATCACTCGAAAGTGGGCTGGGCGCTCGAAGGGAAACATGCGCAGCAGAAATGTGCCAGCTGCCATGAGCCTCGGCTGATGAACCCCGAGGCCAAGGCGCTCAGCCAAAAGGGACGCACCACCTACCTCGGACTCGGCACGGCCTGCTTGTCGTGTCACTTCGATGAGCATCGCGGACAAGAGGGCAGGCAATGTGAAAAATGCCATACCGAATCTGGGTGGAAGCCGGCCAGCAAGTTCAAACACTCTACGACCGACTATCCGCTCACTGGAAAGCATGCGGCGGTCGAGTGCATCAAGTGCCATCCGAGTGAGCCCGACGAAGCCAACCAGGATGTGTTTCCCAAACCGCGTTCCAACCACTTTCAGCGTTATGCGGCAATCGAGCACAACCACTGCCGTGACTGTCACAACGATCCGCACGGTGGAAAATTCTCCGGCACCTGCGAGAGCTGCCACAGCGTCGAAGGATGGCAGATCATTCGCGACACCACCAAGGAGCGAGCGTTTCACGATAAGACCAACTTTCCGCTGCGCGGAGCGCACGCGGCGGTCATTTGCAAAAGCTGCCACGGTCCATTTCCGGGAAAGCCGGCGAAGTTCAAGGGGCTTGCCCATGCAAAGTGCATGGACTGTCACGCGGACTCGCACTCAGGTCAGCTGGCCAGGCCCGCCTGCGAACGATGCCACACCGTGCAGACATTCTTGCCCTCGAAGTTCGACCTCGAGGAGCACCAACAGACGCGCTATCCCCTGCAAGGTTCGCATCTACAGGTGGCCTGCAGTGGCTGTCACAAGACGGATCAAAAGATCGCTCAAGTGGCGGCTCACCGTCGCCACTCGGCCGGCGCGCAAGCATGGCGGCCAAGCCCGATGATCTTCAAGTTCAGCGCGAATGTCGATCGGTGCGACTCCTGTCATCGAGATCCTCACGCCGGACAATTCAAAGCGCTGGCCGCCGGATGTCTTCATTGTCACGACGTGAGTGCATTCGAGAAGGTGAACTTTGATCATCAAAAGGAGAGTCGATTCCCTCTCACGGGAAAGCACGCGACGACGCCCTGCGCAAGTTGTCACCGAGCGGCAAAGCCAGGCGACGTCGTGCGCTACCGACCTCTTTCGACGGCCTGCGCGAGTTGTCACGCCGATGTGCACGTCGGTCAGTTTGAAAATGGCGATTGCGCGCGCTGCCACCAGACCAACTCCTTCAAAGAAACCCTCTTCAAGCACGACGATCCGACGTTCACCAGCTTCACGCTCGAAGGAAAACATCAGCAGGTCAAATGCGGCGGCTGCCACACCGCGGTCTCCGTCGGCGGAGGCAAGACGATTGTGCGCTATCGCCCGCTGCCGAGGGCCTGCGAGGACTGTCACGTCGATACCCACAAGGGCGCCTTCAAAGGCTTCCAACCATGAGTCGATTTCGTTCATACATTTGGATCTCAATCGTCCTGTCGTTGGCGACGGCCAGCGCCTGGGGCAAACGCGCGGGCAAGTCGCGAAAATCCATTGGCAGCGCGCAGACGACCACCTCGCCGACACCGACGCCCGGCCCGTCATCGGACAGCACCAACGTCAATCTGACGACGCCAAAGTTTTCCGTGGGTCACGTGGCGAGCGAGGGAAGTGGCGGAACACGCTGCGTGCTTTGTCACACCACGCGCGGATGGGACCAGGTCAAATTCCCTCACGATCGAACTGGTTTCACGCTGAACGGCGCTCACCAGAAGGTGACCTGTCAAGGATGCCACCCCAAGGACTTCAAGACGTTCGTTCCCGATCGCTGCTCTGGATGCCATCGAGATCCTCACGCCGAGGAATTCGGGCTCGTCTGCGAAGGCTGCCACGATGAGCAATCTTGGCGTAGTCGCTTCAACGCCGATGCGCATCGCACGACCGCGTTTCCACTGATAGGTCAGCATGCGCTCATCCCGTGCACGGAATGTCATCCGAATGTCCGCGATCGAAATTTCTCCCGCGGCATCATCAACTGCACCGGTTGTCATCAAGCTGATTACCAGCGCACCGCGGCGATCTCGATCGATCACACCATGGCGGGCTTCTCGACGCAGTGTCAGACATGTCACTCGACCTGGCGATGGTCGCCTGCCCGCTTCGTGCAGCACGATCATTGCTTCAAGCTCTCAGGAGGTCCGCACTCGAACATCGCTTGCCGACAATGTCACACCAGCCTGGTGGGTGCCCAAGTGACGGGTGTTTGCGCCACCAACACGGCGGCCTGCACCAAGTGTCATGAACATCAATGCGCTCGCAGTGACGTCATCCACGCTCACGTCGCGGGTTACGAGTGCCAGGATCAAAAGTGCTGGCAGTGTCACCACTGATGCGTAGACGAGCCACACGACTTGCCTCGCTGGGACTCGCAGCGGCGATCATCGCTGCGCCGATGGTCGCGAGCGGCGCACGAAGCAAGCGCGGTACCGTCCGCTATGTGACCGCCACACGTGTGTACGTCGACGTCGGGCGAGCCAATCGACTCGGCCCCGGGGACAAGCTGAATCTGCAGCGCCTCGGTCGCGCGGTGGGCGACTGCGTCATTCAGCAGGTGTCTGAACATTCAGCTGTCTGCATCAACCGAAACGCGAAACGCGGAGACACCTTCAGCGTGAGCGCCGAACTGCCCAAGGAGCGTTCGCCAGGCCCCTCGCTGCCCTCCGACCAAGAGCTTGCCGACGCGCACGCCCGAGTCACGGAGGCTCCGGTGGAGAAGGTCGACTTTCACGGCAAAGCCCCGCAAAGCGGCACCGGTCTTCCTCTCTTTTCGGTGACCGCTCAGCACACGGCCTACTTATCTTTTGGTCAATCGGGCTTCGAGGAGACACGCCTCGATCTTTCAGTGAACGGCGTGAACCTGCACTTTGGTGGATTGAGAGGATTTGCTCACGTCACCGCGCTCATCTACAGCGATCGCCCGAGCACGACGCGATTTCGTCCTAGCGATCGCTATCAAGTTTATGTCTGGGAGACCGGCCTGGTCTCGAGGGAGATCGGCCGACCGTTCGTTCTTTCGGTGGGACGCATCTGGCCGTATCACGCGCCTGGGCTCACGCTCATCGACGGGGCCCAAGCGGGTTGGCGGTCCAAAGACGGGGCTTATGAAGCCGGCGTGGTGGGTGGAACCATCCCGGACGCCGACACGCTCTATCCCTCCTATCAGCGGTGGACCGCGGGCGTCTACTATGGAGCGAGCCACGTCGGACATCGAGGGAGCATATTGCGCCTGCTGCGCCACGAAGCGCGACTCAGCGTGCGCGGGAATCAATCGATCGGTCCGCAGCTCGAGCTCGAAGCGTTGATGCAGATGTGGCTTGCCACAGTTGCCGATATGGGCGCCGACGCCCGTGTCGCCATTGGCGGAAATGATTGGTCCACGCCCCGCCTAGAAGCCGGGCGCTTTTCGTTCGGTGTGCGCGCCACGCGCTGGCTGCGCGTGATCGGTACGTTCCGGTACCTTGGGCCGCGGCCGGCGGACTACGATTCGTTTTCGACTGGTCTCTTCTCCAATGGACAGTGGTTCTACGGAAACCTCGATCTGACGGCGGACGCAACGAGCTGGTTGAAGGTCAGCTTGCTTGGCGGCGCAGCCGAAGAATCCGGAAGCTCGAACCAGCGTGAGTACGTGGGCGGTGAATTGAGCGCTCCCACGCTGCTTCGCCACCGAGGCGGAGTATCGGTCGGTTATCGCGAAGAGCTCAGCTGGATGGCGGGAAGAACCGCTTACGTCCAGCTGTTCGCCGATCCCGTCGAGAAAGTGCGGTTACTCATTCGCACCAGCTATTTTGGGACGGGGGATCAGCACGATCTTTCCGCGTTTTTGTCGGCGGACGCACGCATCATTCGCTGGCTCTACTTCCGCACCTCGGCCATGGCGCGCGTCGGACTCAGTCAAGGTGCGGGCATCCCTTCTCAGGGGACCTTGGCAGGATTGGTCTTGCGCGCGGATCTGACCGGATCGTTCTAACTTTTTCCCACTCGGATTAGCGGCTCCCAGATCGTTACGGGAGTAGCGATCGCGCTGTTCGGACCGCAAAGATTCAGATTTTCGAACGCGTACTTTTCCGCGATCGCGCAAGCAGCGGTGACGCGGGTTCTTCTTTGGATCGAACGTTGCGCTCGTGTTCTTCCTGAGCGATCGAAATGGCGCGCAGAAATTGTTGCGCGTCATCTGACTTGTCTCAGGCGACTCTTGGCCGTGGCGGTGGAGTGGGGCGTGCTCGATCATGTGCCGCCGATCAAGTGGTTGAAGACACCCGAGCAGAAGTTCGACTTTCTCACGTTCGAGGAATGCGAGCGGCTCATTCAGGGAGCAGACGACGAGTGGCGACCGATGATCACGGTGGCCGCAAAGACGGGCATGCGACTTGGTGAGCTACTCGGGCTCGAATGGGACGATGTGGATCTGGTAACGGGACGGTTGGTCGTTCGGCATGCAGTAGCGCGTGGGATCATAGGGACGCCGAAAAATGGGCGAACCCGAGAGATCCCGCTTTCGAAGGAGGCGCTGGCGGCGTTCAAAACGCACCGGCACCTCCGGGGGACGCGGGTCTTCTGCAATGCAGAGGGCAAGCTGCTCACGAAAGAGGGCTGCAAGTGGCCGCTTTGGCGGGCCTGCAAGCGAGCGGGGCTTCGGCGAATCGAGTGGCATGCACTTCGTCACACGTTCGCGTCGCACCTGGTCATGCGCGGAGCTCCGGTCTGGGCGCGGCGGCGTGAAAGTGATCCGTTCGGCGGCCTGAAACTGATCCACCCGAGCAGGCGGAAAAGTTGCTGTCACATGGCAGCGACGGCTCCGCTGGAGGATGCTGCGGATG
>PLXG01000419.1 GCA_003153195.1 Myxococcales bacterium | reverse complement strand
CGGCGTTCAATCTCAGCTGATTGCCGCAGGAATTCGGACAGATATCGACCTCGCCGGGGACAAGTTGGGCGGCAAAATTCGCCGTGCTCAGTTGGAAAAGATCCCGTACATGTTGGTCATCGGCGACAAAGAAGTGGCCGCCGGAACCGTCTCGGCCCGCGCTCGCGATGGCAAGCAGCTAGAACCGATGGACGTAGCCACCTTTTGTGGCTACCTTACCGCCTTGGCCGCCGTACCTTATTAGAGCGTCCTATAGAAAAACTTAGACCGGAGAACGAACATCNNCAAGATCATGGACTACGGCAAGTTCAAGTACGAGGAGGCGCGCAAGAAGAAGGAAGCGCGCAAGCATCAGTCGACGGTGACCTACAAAGAAATTAAATTTCGTCCGAAGACCGACGATCACGATTTCGATTTCAAGGTGAAGCACATTCGCCGATTTCTCGGCGAAGGAAACAAGGCGCGTCTGGTGGTGGTGTTCCGCGGACGCGAGATCGTCCATCCCGAAACGGGACAGGACGTGCTCAAGCGCGTCATGGAAGCGACCAACGACATCGCCGTCATCGAGCAGAACCCGATGATGGAAGGGCGCCGCATGCTGATGATTATCGGACCGAAGGGTGGAGTGGTCGCACGCGCTCCGTCAGCGCCCTCGGCTGCATCGTCCGCATCGTCCGCTCAGGCTGCGCCTCGACCGGCGCAAGCCCCAACTGCCGCGCCGAGTCCGCAGGTTTCGGTCAAACCGGCAGCTCCGCAAGTTCAGGTCAAAGCACCAAGCCCGCAGGTCTCAGCCAAAGCGCCGAGCCCGCAACAGATCAAGCCGCCCAGCAAGGTTTAGCCAAGGTAAGCAAGGAAGGAACTGTCCAATGCCTAAAATGAAGACCCATTCGGGAGCCAAAAAGCGCTTTAAAGTCACGGCGAAAGGCCACCTGAAGCACAAGCAGGCTCACAAGAGCCATCTCCTCAGCCACGAGTCGACCAAGCGCAAGCGACGTCTGCGCGGCTCGAAGGTCGTGAATTCGGCCCAAGAAGCTCAGATCAAGGTTCTCCTTCCGTATAAGTAGCCGGAAACGCATTAGCCCGGCATCTTTCGACGTACCTCCTCACTCTCTCGGTCACGTACCAAGGCGTACGCTCCCTCGGTCGTTCCGGCGGTGCGCCGAAATCTGCTCGCGCTAATACGTTCCCAAATGTTACGAATCTGTTGTCTTTTTCGGTACCCCGTGATAGCTGATGGCTCCCGCTCGATGAGGGTATCAAACGCTCAGAACTGCTGAGCTCCCGTAGTCGGTGGAAACGTAAAGGAACTCAAGATGGCTCGCGCAAAAAGAGGCACAAAGGCACGTAGTCGCCGCAATCGAATTCGCCAACACGCGAAGGGATTCCGCGGCGGTCGCAGCAAACTCTGGA
Source organism: Myxococcales bacterium (assembly GCA_003153195.1). GTDB lineage: Bacteria > Myxococcota_A > Polyangia > Palsa-1104 > Palsa-1104 > PALSA-1153. The sequence goes on along the minus strand of PLXG01000419.1, from coordinate 6,657 downwards.
AATCGATGGTGGACGCGGTTCACCATGCGTGGCGCTTTGCGACTCAACATCGTCGCAAGCGGAAGCGGGATTTCCGCGAGCTGTGGATCGTCCGCATCAACGCGGCTGCACGTCCGCTCGGCATCAGCTACTCGAAGCTGGTCGGTGGTCTCAAGCGCAAGAACATCGCCATCGATCGCAAGATCCTGGCCGACCTCGCCATCAGCGATCCGAACGCATTCCAGAAGATCGTCGCACAAGCCAAAGCCGCTTAAAGCAGTCGACCGTCAACAGTCAACAGTTTCAGGTCCGAAGCTTCGACGCTCGCGTCGTCGGCCACCTCAATTCTAAATAAAAAACGTTGGAACCGACCCAAGCCGGAACCAACGTTTTGACTGCTCTATGAGTTAAGCCAAGTTCGCGTCGCGTGTAAAGGTTCTAGGATTGGTCAAGGGTCTGAACCGTCGACTGTCGACCGTCGACTGTCGACCTTCCGCCTACTGGCACTTGAGATGCGTATCGGTCGGCGCGTGACACCGAATGCAGACGCGCTCGTTCTTATCCTTCAGCGACTGACACCGCGGCGAACGCGCGAAGCCGACTGGGTGCGGGTTGACCTGCATCTTGCCGAGCGCACCGATGCCCGACTTGGCGCCGTGGCACTCGAGGCAAGTCTCCTCGCGGTGGCAGGAGATGCAGCTCTTGATGTTGCGCTGCGCCTGCCAGGCGTGGTGATTGGGCTGATGCGCCGCCGACGGATCGGCCCAGCCGTCGGGGTGAAAGCGTTTGGTGCCGAGCGGCTGGAATGCCGTCGACGAAGAGGCGGTCGCCAGATCGGTCACGCCGAGCCGCTGATGGCAGCCGAGACAGAAGGTCTGCGCGCGATGGCAGCTCGAGCAGTCGGGCGTGTTGCGGCGCGCGTCGATGGCGTGCCGGCTGACGTAGTCGTTGCCGTGGATGTCGAGCGGCTTCACGATTCCGTTGTGACACGACAGACAGAAGTCTTTGCGGTGACAGTTCTCGCAATAGCGCTCGTCGTCGCGCGCGACTGCGGCGTGGTTGGTGCGAAACTCGAGCGTGTGCGCATCGCCGCGCAAGTTGCCCGACGGCGTGAGCGTGCCCGATGGAAAATGTTGCTGCAGCTTGCCGTCCGGCTCGACCAGATGACAAGTCGAGCAGCGCGATGGCGCATCCAGCTTACCGCGGAGCGAGTTGTGACAGGAGAGGCAAAGCGACATCTGCGGAAGTTGTGCGCGCCCGGCCAGATCGACGTTCTTCATGTCGTGGCAGCGCGTGCACGCCACCTGCCGCTCGACGTGCGCCTGGTGATCGAAATGTAAATTGGGCGGCGGCATCTCCACCGGTGCCACCGGCGGTTCGCTCGTCGGAACCGGCGAATTCGCGATCGCACCTTCACCGAGAATGTGGCAACTCGCGCAGGACATCGCTTTGGGATTTTTGCCCTCGTGATCAATCTGGTGGCAGGTGGCGCACACCTCTTCCTTGGGAATCAGGTCGTCCGACCCTGTGCGTGAGCTGGGCGCCTGCTCGTGGCAGAAGTCGCACTCGATCTGATGCTTGAGGTGGCGCGCGTGGCTGAACTTGAGCGGCATCTTCTGCGGCGGAAAGATCACCTCCGACGGAGAAGCCCACGCCACACCGAAAAGCGGCGCGGTGAGTAGACAGAGAATGACGAGCGCGCGCATCACATTCCGCTCCAGCCGTGCATGCGTGTAAAGCCGCGGCCGTTTGGTCCCAGCCAATAGGCCACCTCGAACATGGCCAGCGCGCGAAACTGGCTCGAGTAGATGCGGTTGACGTTTTCTTCCACGAGCAGGTGCAGGCTCATACCGCGATAGAAGGTCCAGCGTCCACCGCCCTGAACGCCGAACGAGTCGGCGCGATCGTCGGGCCGCAGATCGTCGCGGAAGTTGACGTAAGAGACGCGCCCGTCGAGCCAAATGGCGCTCCCCCAGTCGTTCAGCTTCATCTCGCCCGATCCGAACACCCGCACCTGGCTGGCGACGTCGACGCCGACTTTGCGCCCGCCAAAACCGTCTTCGTAGTAGGTGTCGAGCCGAACGTGGCCGCGCGAAAATCCGAGCCGCGCCCCCGCGTTGGCACCGTACGCGAGCGAGGTGGCCAGGTCGGTCGGCGGCTTGGCGCCGCTCTGCGAAGTCTGCTCCTGATCGAACATGCGCACGAAGCCGCGCGCGTAGGAGCTCACGCGCTTCCACATGAAGTCGTACGAAAGCCGCGCGTCGTTGAAAGGAGAGGTGGCGAACACGTTCCAGATCGAGTCGCCGTCGAAGGTGGGCGCCGACATCACGTATTCAGCTTGCACGCCATGCCCACCCATCTGAAATCGCGCGCCGGCTTGAATCTCATCGAGCCGGCCGACCAGCAAGTTGTAGCGCAGCCCGAACCAGGGAATCAGCTTTCCCGAAAATAGCCGACCGCGCGTGGTCCAGGCCACTTTCTCGTCGACCACGCCGGAATTCGGCTCGCCCGGCCTTTGTGCCTGAGTGAACGACATGGTGCGCGAGTACGAAATGCGCGTCATGAGATCGCGAAATCCGTAGAGCTTGGCGGCGATGCCGAAGGTGGGCTGAAGCGCGTCTTCCTGACGGGCGGCCAAGCTGCCGAGTGTGTTGCCCGAGAGCGCGATGCCGTCGGCGCGATAGATGGGCGAATCGAACGGCGCGGCGCCGGTGACGTTGAGCCCACCCCAGGCTTCGATCGAAACGTGAAACGGGCTCTTGAGCTCGACCGACAGGCCATCGAACGATTGAAAGTCGAACAGGTCGACCATAATTTGTCTGCCAAGCCGAAAATCGAGCACGCCGAACAGATCGCTGCCGCCAACGTAAGCATAGAGAATGTCGAGACGGTCGGTCGCTACACCACGATCGGGCGTGCGTCCGGAGAGCTCCTTCAGCGCCGCGAAGTCACCGAGCTCGGCGTCGACGCGCAACAGCACGGTGAGATAAAATTGATTTTTACGGCCCCTTCGCCCGTCGCGCTCGCGCGGTCCCAAGTTGTAGAGCGAAAGTCCCAGCGACTGCGACAGCCGCCGGCGATTGACCAGCGTGTCGTCGGCGGCCTTGAGCTGATAGCCCTGCCCCACCGTCTCGGTGGTGATCTCGAAGTCGTAAGCCCAGGCGCGCGCGGGCAAAATCATCGCCAGGCAGAGGATGAGAAAAAGCACGCGCACGAGGCGGCATCGTAACGAGCAAGCAGGAAGTGTCAATCGCGGTCGGTGCTATACTTCGAATCGTGGAAAGGCCGCGACTACGCGCGCTCGAGCCGTTCGTGGTCACGCGCGACGACAAAAAGCTGCTGGCGCTGCGCGATCCGTCGGGGATCAGCGAAGCGGTGGCGACGCTGTCGCCCGAGCTGGTGGCGGTGGTGGAGATGTTCGACGGCGCCAGCACCCGCGATCAGATCTGTCAGCGGTTCGCCGAGAAACGGTTGGGCGTGCTCGATCGGGCCACGCTCGATCACCTGATCGGCGAGCTCGACCGCGCGCTGCTCCTCGACTCCGACCATTTTCGAGAACACGCGGCGCGACAGATGTCGGACTTCATGATGTCGGACATTCGACCCGCCGCCTTCGCCGGGCGCAGCTATCCGGCCGACGCCCAGGAGCTCAGCGCTTCGCTCGATGCCGCCTTCGCACCGCCGCTCGGTCCCGGATCCATCGATCCGGCGATCGATCCGGGCGAGGGGGTCTTGCCGCGCGCAATCGTGGCGCCGCACATCGACTTTCATCGCGGCGCACCCTCCTATGCGTGGGCCTACCGTCCGCTCATGATGTCGACGCAGACGCCAGATCGCATCGTGATCTTCGGAACCAATCACAACGGGCTCGAGCCGTTTGCGTTCACCCGCAAGCGTTATCAAAGCCCGCTCGGTCAATTCGAAACCGACGTCGCGTTCGTCGACGCCATCGAATATCGCGTTCGCGCCGAGCTCGGGTCCGACGCCGCCCAATCACTTTTTTCTGACGAGATCCACCATCGCAGCGAGCACTCGATCGAATTCCAAACGGTGTGGCTTTCGCACGTACTCGGCGATCGCGCGCGCGACGTGAAGCTGGTGCCGATCTTGTGCGGCTCGTTTCACGAGTTCGTGAGCGGCAACAGGTCGCTGACCGAGAGTCGCCTCGTCGCGCTGGTGCTTTCCGAGGTCGCGCGCCTTTCATCCGACCAGACGCTGCTCGTCGCCGGCGCCGACTTGGCGCACGTCGGCCCACGTTTTGGTGACGGCAAACCATTTGGTGCGCTGGAAAAAATCAACCTCGAGGCGCGCGATCGTCAGACCATGACCGCGCTCGCCACCGGCCACGCACAAAGTTGGTTCGCCGAGATCCAAAGCGAAGCGGACGCACGCCGCGTGTGCGGCCTCTCGCCGATCTATTCCATGCTCGCCGCCGCCCAACCGCCGCTTGAACATGGCGCGCTGGTCTCGTACGCCCAGTGTCCCGCCGACGACGAAAATGCGTCGTGGGTCTCCATCGCCTCGATGATCTTCCCGGCGATTTTTCCGGCGAAGTAACGATTTCCCCGCGCGGCGGCGGATCTGTCTTCACCCGTCAACCCATGTTATGGTCCGTCCGCAAAAGATCTCACAAGGAGCCTACATGTTTGTATGGGAAGAGCACCCGCCGACGGCGGCGCAGCGCAAAGTGATCGCCGAGAAGCGTCACGCGATGTATCGCCAGGAGCTGGAGGATCACGCCGCGCTGCTGTTCCGACTCGGTCACACCGCCAAGCAGGCCAAGGCGCGCCTTCACGCCAACGTCAAATGGGACTTCGAGATGTCGGGCAAAGCCAAGCACGGTGGCGACGTCGATCGCATCGTCGACGCGGTCTACCGCCGAAGCGGTCCGCCCAGCCCCGGCACTCCGCACGTTTAACCCGCACTCACTCACGAGGCCACGATGAAAAAAGCCATCTGTCTACTTCTGCTGTCTCTCGCCGCCGGATGCGGCATCTCCAAAGACATCTACGCGCAACGGGTCGCCGAGCTCACTCAGACCAAGAGCGCGCTCGAAGCGTCCGAAGCCGCGCGCAAGAAGCGCGACGCCGAAAACGACGCCAAGATCAAAGCGCTCGGCGAAGAAAACCTGGCGCTCAAGCTCAAGCTGAAAGGTCTCGGTCAAGACGTCTCCAGCATGACCGCCGATCTCGACAACGCCCGCAGCCGCATCGACGAGATGCGCAAGGCGCAGGAGCAGTCGGAGAAGCGCGCCAAACAGTTCAAAGACATGCTCGCCAAGTTCAAGTCGATGATCGACGCCGGCAAGCTGCAGGTCGAGATTCGCAACGGCCTCATGCTAGTCAAGCTGCCGGACAATATTTTGTTCGACGCGGGCAAGACCGACATCAAGCCGGCCGGCAAAGAGGCCATCGGACAGGTCACGCAGATTCTGGCCGGTATCGAAGGCCGTAAGTTTCAAGTCACCGGCCATACCGACAATGTTCCGATCAAGGGTGGCAAGTTCAAGTCGAACTGGGAGCTCTCGACCGCGCGGTCGCTCGAGGTCCTCAAGCTGATGACCGCAGACGGCATGGACGAAAAGCGCCTTTCGGCCGCCGGCTACGCCGACACCATGCCGGTGGCTGACAACGCCACCGACGACGGCAAGCGGCAGAACCGTCGCATCGAGATCGTGGTGGTGCCGAACATCGAAGAGTTGCCTTCGATGGAAGATACTGCACCAAAATCATAATTATTACTGCACCTTGAGACGCCTTGACAGAGTCCATTGAGGATCGTAGATTCCCCCGAGCCGCAACGGCTCAGAGGCAGAATTTGTCGAGCTTGCCGATCGAAGAGATTTCGCAAGAACCGTCGCTGAAGGGCCGCTGGGTGGCGCTCGATCCGCGAGGAATTCCAAGGGATCACGCCTCATTTCAGCTGGCGCTGCCATCGGGGATCATCGTCGTCGACGCCGACCGAGAGCTCTCAACGTTGTGCGCCCGCCTCTCCGCCAACGATCGTCACTCGCTTCAGATCGTCTACGCTGCCTAAGAGCCTATCCCAGTAGGACNNGAGTCCTACTGGGATAGGCTCTAAGCCGGCGAAAATTGTCAGACCGCCCCGCAGTCTGACTGTAGTTTTATGTAACACACGATAACCGTTCGCATTTCCTCTTTACTCCGGCTGGGTTCGCACCGATAATAAGGTCGCGGAGATGCAAGTTTCTGACGTGGACCTAAAGCCGGGGGACGAGACCGGTACCTTCGGGCGCTACCGAATTCTTCGGCCGCTCGCGGCCGGAGGTATGGCGCAGATCCTGTTGGCCGTCAATTCGTCGACCGGCGATCGCGTGGTGGTAAAACGCATCCTGCCGCACCTCGCCGAGAACCCCGATTTCGTTCGCTACTTCATTCACGAAGGTCGGCTCGGCCAGCGCATGAGCCATCCGAACTTGGTGGAGACGCTCGAGGCGGGTCAGGTGGGCGAGGTCCCGTACATCGCGCTCGAATACCTGCGCGGCAAGACGGCGATCGATCTGTTGCGCGCGGCCGCCAAACAGAAGCGCGAGATTCCGCTCGGCGTCGCGATTCGCATCGTGGCTGACGCGGCGCGCGGGCTGCACGCGGCCCACACGCTGCAAAATGAAGAGGGCAAGCCGCTCTCGGTGATTCACCGCGACGTGAGCCCGCACAA
>PLXG01000446.1 GCA_003153195.1 Myxococcales bacterium | reverse complement strand
GCGCCCACAGCTTTCCCTTGCCGGTCTTGGGATCGATGGTGATGACATCGCCCGAGTCGTCGTGCGTGAATCCGAATACTTGGCCCATGGCGAACGCGACGCCGAACAGCTTGGGGTAGCCAGTCGAACCGATGGTGGTCATGCTCATGCCGTTCGACGGATCGATCTTGACCAGCAAGTTATTGTTGGCGCTGCCGCCCGATTTGTCAGACAATTTGTAAGCGGTGGCATACATCGTTCCATCCGCTACGCCCACGAGATCGCCGGCGACCGCCAGTCCACCACCGAGCGAGCCGACCTGAGTAACCACTGGCGGCTTCATCGACACGTCAATGCGACAGAACGCGCCTGAATAGTCGGCGGTGTAGATGTTTCCGTCGGGCATGGTGGTGAGCGCCACGCCGAACGTTCCGCAATCGGTGAGCGGTCCCAGCAAGGTCACGTGTCCGTCCTTGGCGCTGGCGGTGTAGATGGCCTGATGCGAGATCACATAAATGGTGTTGTCGGGCGCTACGGCCAAATCGGTGATTACGTCTTCGACCATCTTTCCGCTCACCAAGACGTCGGGCGCATTGAACGGACCGACGGCGACCAAAGTTTTGGTGGCAAGATTGATCGAATAGAGATCGTGGTCACCGTGCGCGTAGACCGTGTAACACGAAGTCGGATCGGCACATCCCGACCCGGTTCCCGCGTCGCCAAAGACCAGCGGTGCGTCGGCAAGATCGGGACGCTCGACATGATCGCCACCACCAGGAGTCGGATCGGTCGCTCCATGTCCGGGCGCACCGCAGCCAAACGCGATCACGCTCACGAGAAGACCCAGCACCTTCATCATTGCACCAATTTTCCGTCGGGGGTGATGTGGAAGGAGTCGACTGTCGACCCGCTCGCCTGATCGATCTCTGACAAAACCAACGTTCCGTCCGACTGTTGCGCGATGAGCAAGAAGCCGTAGCCGATGCCCGAATAGGACGAGAGCGGCGCGCCTCCGTTTCCGGAGATCACATGTTGCGCGTCGATGCGCCGGTACTCATGCGAGTGGCCGAGCAGCTCGATCGTGAGCGGCGCCGAGTTGATCAGCGCGTCCGACGGTGTGACACCGGGCGCGGTAGCATCGTCCGAGGGCTCGTGCCGCACCACAAAGGTGTAGGTAGTGACGTCGGCGAGCTGCGCGGTCAGCCAACTATTCTGCGCCTCCGACCAGCCGTTCGGAGCGACGAACAGCAGCTTGGCGCTGCCCGACGGAGTCGAAACATCGACGCGATAATAGGGAGCGGTCACGTCCGCCGGCATGAGCCCCATGAACGCGCGAACGTTCGGCGTCTCGGTTCCCTTGGGGCAGTTCGAATCGGTAAATCCAGTGCACTCGTGATTGCCCATCGCGAGATACGACGGACCATNNATTGAAGTTCGCCTGCGCCTGTTTGAAAAGCGCGACCTGCGCGTCCACGGAATCTTGGTGGTCGGCGTACATGTAGTCGCCGGTTCCTACCACAAACTGAGCACCGTGCGCGCCTGCTTGAGTGAAAATGGAACCCAAAATCGCCGACGGATAACCGGCCACCTGGTCCTTGTTGGCCGGTCGGGCGTCGCCAAAAACGGCAAAAGTGAGGGGGCTGGTTAAAGTCAGGTTGGTAGCCGGCGCGGCCTTCGCGGCCGTGTCGGGAGAAGGGACAGAAGCATCTAATAGNNTGTCAATTCAATGTCGCGGTGCGACACAATCCTTCAGATCTTTGTCCGCAGCCTCTGAAAATGGGCTATAGCGCTAGCCGTGCGTCGCCGGTTCATTTCGACCGTGGTGCTCGGCGGGCTGTTTTGTGGCCCTGTCTTTCTGTGGCGACAGCCGGCCTGGGCGGACTCACCGGCCGGACCGCTGGCGATTGCGCCATTTCATAACCGCTGTTTCGCGGCGGCGGATCTGGCCGATCAGGTGCGCGCGCGCGGGGTCCCCTCGGTCCGCATCGCCCCCGGCGCCGCCAACGAGCGTTCGGCAGATCAGATCGTTTCAGTCAAAGAGGCCGATCGCATCTTGACCGTCGAGGTGCGCGCGTACGGAGCGCGCGGTCAACTGCTGGCAGAAGAGCGACGCGTGCTGCCGTCGGATGCCGACTGCGAGGTGCTGCTCGACATGACGGCGTCGATCGCGCTGCGCGCCGCAGTACCGCTCAGTTGGCGCGATCGGCCAGCGCCACGACCCGCGCGACCGCACGCGGTGGCGACTTCGCAACCCTCCTCGCCGGCGGCCTCCACGACGGCGGCTCAAGCGGCGCCTTCGCCTCAAGCGGCGGCCGCACCGGCTTCCACTCCGGCGGCGACTTCCACCGGCGCGTCGACTTCAACCGTCGCAGCATCGACGGCGACGGCGGCGGCATCATCGTCCGTGCCGGCATCCATTGGGTCGCCCGCATTGACGATCAGCAGGTCCGCTCCTTCAAATGATCCCGCGCGACGCTTCGAGCTGGGCGCCGCGGCGCTCTGGGTGTTTCCGCTCGACGGTGGAACCTCTACCCCGCTCGGCGAAGTCGAGCTGGGATTTCGCTGGCGACGATTCCGTTCGCGTCTCGGCATTTCGATTCGCGGCGGAGTTTCGGGAACTTTCTCAGATGTGGCCAAGTCGAACCCGACCATTTCGGTGAGTGTGCGCGCATTTCCGCTGGCGGCGGAAATTCACTACGACCTGCCGGTGCCGCGCGGTGCGATTCGAATCGGCTTAGGTCCGCTGGTCGAGCTTTGGCGTGCGCAATCGAGCGGGCTCTTGCATGACGGCAGCCGCACCTTCGCCGAACCGGGAATTTCGATTCGCGCCGCCTATCGTTTCAGCATCGATCGGGTGGTGCTCGCGCTCGGAGTCGATCTCTCGGTGCGCTTCATACGGGATGAGCTCGAAGTGCTGGGAGTGGGCAAGCTGACCGGTACCCCGCTGGTCGAGCTCGGGCCGGTGCTGGCCGCAGCGGTTCGACTATAAAAAATGATGAAGGTTTCCAAAGAGCAGAAGCATTCAAAGAACAGCATGAACCTCGTCGCGTCCTCAAAGTCCGGCCCGTCGTCACCGCCACCGTTGCCGACCAGCACCCCACCGGCTCGCATCGAGATGGCGCCGCTCACCTTGGAGGCGCTCTATTCAGAGCATTTTTCCTTTGTTTATAGGCTGGTAGCGCGTTTAGGGGGTCCCACCATCGATCCCGAGGACGGGACGCAAGAGGTGTTTTTGGTGGTGGCGCGCAAGCTCGACACCTTCGACGGTACCTGCCAAGTCTCGACCTGGCTCTACGGAATCACGCTGAACGTGGTGCGCGGCCTTCGACGATATATTCGTCTTCGCCGCCTTTGGGAGCTGCACATCGATCCGCCGGAGTCGGCGCAGACCGTCATTCAATCGATTGATCGCGCCGAGGTCATGGAGGCGCATCGTATCGCCTACGGCATCCTCGATCAGCTGGCGCCGAAGAAGCGCGAAGCGTTCATCCTCGCCGAGTTCGAAGGACTGAGCTGCGAAGAGATCGCCAAAATCTGTAACACCAAGCCGGAGACCGTCTGGTCGCGCCTGCACTACGCGCGCAAAGAGTTCGCCGAGCGATTGGCCGCGAGAAAGGGGAAGCGCTCATGAATGAGTCGCAAAAATCCCTTCGAGCGGAATCGGGCGATTCGATTCTCGGCTACGCCGAAGTGCGAGCGCTCCTCGAGAAGGCGGCGCAAAATGAGATCGTCATTCCGCGTGCGGCGCGTCAGCGCGTGTGGGGACGAATCGAACGCCAGCGCATGGGCTCGCCGAGGCGCGTGCTCTGGGCATCCCTGTCAGCCGCCATGGCGGCGGCGGCACTGGTCGCCGTGCTGCTCCGTCCACCGACGGTAAAAGTTTTGCCAACCCGGAGTGGGCCGATGAGCGCGAGCGTGCAATCGGCGCGCAAACCGATCGCTGAGATCGAAGCACCAGGAGTGGAGCTCTCGGTTCGAGCCGACGAACAGCTGCCGCTTCTATCGTCTTTGTCGGTCGTCAAAGTTCCCGGTGCGGCGCGAATGATCGTCGGCGGCGGGACCTTGGCCACGATCAGTCACCTCGACGGCAACGGCTACGTCCTCAAGCTGGACGGCGGCACCGTGCTCGCCCACGTACTTCCACGCGGCGGCAAGACGCCTTTCTGGATCAAGACGCCGCAATTCACCGCCAAAGTCGTGGGCACGGTTCTTCGCGTGGTGGTGAAAAACGACGGCAGCTCTTCGATCGCAGTCGGGCACGGAGCGGTTGAGGTACAGCCCGAAGGTGGTGCGCCGATCGTGGTTCGCTCGCGCGAGCACTTCCCCGGTGCGGGCGCGACTGGCAATACACCGACGGCAGAAGAGCTCGGCCGCATGGGTACAGGCGATCTGGAGGGCGTCACGGCCGGCGACTTCGCGGGGCGCTCAGCGCCGGTTCCGATGGAGCTTCCCACGGCTTCGTGCGCCTCGGCCTCACCCGAGACGTCGGCGCGATGCCTGATGGATCTCGCCGGACGCAGCGACCCGGTGCGCGCCGAGAGCGCGCTCTACAGTGCCGGTTGGATCTATCTGCGCGATCTGCGCGATCCCGAACGGGCACTTAAAGTTTGGCAGAATCAGCGCGCCCAATATCCGGCGGGAATTCTGCGAAGCGAAGCGCAGGCATCGATCGTCGATGCGCTCACGGCGCTCGGCCAGTCGCGTAGCGCGCTTCACGAGATCGACACCTATCTCACGGAGGAGCCGCGCGGTCTGGCGGCGCCACAGATGCATTTCGTCCGCGGCACGCTCTTGCGCGAGCTCGACGGGAATTGCCGTCGCGCTCTGGCCGAATTCTCACTCGCGCTCAAGCGACCGCTTCAGCCGTGGGCCGATCGAGCGCGCAGCGCCGAGAAAACCTGTCGTACACTCGAGGAATGATCCGGCGCCTCCTGTTCTGTCTGTTTTTCGTTTCGGCCTGTCATCGCAATACGGTGATCGGATCTCTCAACTGCAACATCTCGACCGACTGCTCCCCGCCCATCTACGTCTGTAGTGCCGACCGTCAATGCGTCGACGGCTGCATCGACGATGACGACTGTCTAAACGGAACTACGTGCGACACGCCGAACGGGGAGTGCACCGGCGACGGTCTCGGATCGTCCTGTGCCGATGACAGCGCCTGCGCGCCACCGGACAGCGTTTGTCGCGCGTCGACCAACAGCTGCGTTCCCGGCTGCACGCTCGGCTCGGCGTGCGGCGAGAGCTTTACCTGCAATCCGACCACCGGGCACTGCTGCGATCCCTTCGGCCTCGACTGCCCGCAACCGCAAGCCGACGCGGGCGCCAGCTGCAACACCGACTCGGAGTGTCCGTCGGCACCGATGCTCATCTGCTCGGCGGGCGCATGCGTCGCGAGCTGCATGAGCGGCGCTCCCTGCACCGCGCCACTCACCTGCGAATCGACCGGCCACTGCGGAACGCCCGACTGCGCGCGCGACGCCGACTGCGACTCCGGCTCCTACTGCACGCAGGCTGGCGTTTGCACCGTGCTCAGCTTCGGCGGCGCGATTCCGTGTGCGGGCGGAAAAAAGCTCAGCTATCAATGTGCCGGAAAATCATCGGTCGCCGATTTTTCCAGCTGCGCCGGTACCGCGGGCCCTGCCGGCTGTCCCTATTGTTTGGACTACTCCTGTTTGCATCCCGGAACCTGCGCCAGCAACAACGACTGTCACGCCGGTGATTCGTGCACGAGCGGACTCTGTCAGGTGAACCAGCCCGCCTGTCCGATCGTAGCGTCGGTAGCCGACGTGCTGAGCGGCGTATACGCCGCCGGAAAAGAGATCTGCGTGCGCGGCATGGTGACGGTGGTGCGAAGCGGTTACGACGGCGTGATCGACGTCGGCCTAGGATCGTCGCCGGAGCTGTTCACCAACGTGTTGCGCATGTACCAGACTGCGGGGGTGACTGTGCCGACGGTGGGACAAACGGTCACCGTCCACGGCACCGTGCGCTGGAACGGCGCCCACGCTGACCGCGAGTTACTACCAGTCGACTGGATCGGCCCCTAAATCCTTCTACGGCTAGAAAGTAGCGCAAAGGCAGACGCGTTCAGCGNNGCACCGCCGGAACGACCGAGGGAGCAGGCTAGAAGCCTGTGACCGAGAGAGTGAGGCCTCGCCGCGGGCTCGGCACTTCCTGCGGGTGCGCTCGCTCCGCTCGCCGCTTCGCGCCCTCCGGTCGGAGGTACGCCGCGACGACCGAGCGCGGTGAGCGGAGCGAACGAAAGCGAGGAAGTGCCGAAACGAAGTGAGGCCCAACGCGTCTGACGCGCGCGTTATAAGCAGTTGCCGGCGATGCAGGTCTGTCCCTGAGGGCAGCTGACATTGATGCACGGGTCGGTCACTACGCAGCTGCCGTGCTCGCAGGTTTGTCCAGCGGGGCACGAAACGTTCTGGCAAGAAGTGTCAGACAAATCGGGCGAGCTCATCGAAGCATCGACCACCGGCTTCACGCCGCCATCGGTGTTACAGCTCGACAAGAGCTGTTGCGCCTTGATCTTCACCACCGGACGCAGCGTGTAGACGATCTCTTTGTCGAACCAATGTCCCCAGCGATCGCAGTGCCGCGGATTTGTCACGGTGAACAGTGATTTGCCGGTATCGAGATCGAAGATGAGCGATCCTTCCGGGCACGATGGAATAGTGAACTCGCAATAGATTTCGATCTTCTCGCGGTCCGACGGGATATTCAGAGGATGCTTCACGCCGTCTTTGCTGACGACGTAGTTGACGCCATCTTGATCGATTCGAATGCGAATTTGATGCAGCTTGCCGGGCGGCAGTTGTACCGATCCCAGGATCGAGTAGACGTCGCCTGTGAGCTTCAGTAGATCGATCGTCTGGTTCTGATCGACGAGCTTGTACCAGTGGCCGGAGATATCGGCTTCGACTTTGGAAACGGTGACGACCAGCTCTTTTAGCTGAGAGACCGATCCGCCCACGACACGCAACTGGACGCGTCCCGCACCCACGGCCTCTTCTACTGAGTCGACGCTTTGGCTCGCTCCGCAGGAAAGCATCGCGGCGCTCGAGACCACAGACAGGATCAATGCAGTCGATGAAAATCGCACGGGTTCCACCTCTTTCACCTTGGACGCCAGGGACTTATGCACTGTCTAAACCAACTTATACAAGCCTTTTTTTAGTTGGCAGATTACAGTTTAGCGGGCCAAATGCCCGGTACTCTTAGGTAGGTAAATGTCGTTCGATTCCGCGTGTGTGGGACTATGTCCCCCAGACCGGGGTGTATCGACTCCGGCAGCCCGGGTTTTAGTGCAGCTTGAAGGTGGCGAGCGAAGTCGAACTGCCTGAACCAGAAAGCGTCGTTCCGAGGATCGCGGCCAGCGTGCCGGCGGCCACCACTCCACCAATCGTGCCCCAAAACCAGGCGCGCTTGTAGACCGGTTTCGAGGCGCGCGGAAGGACGTCGACCAGCAGCGGTTCGTTTGCGTTTCCCGCGCCGCCAATGGCGCGATCATTTCGATCGCGAAGATCGAGATAGTACTCGAGCGTCGGCGTTCTCACTTGATCACCGGGAATCGTGGTCGCGAAACGAAGGTTCGCAGTGGACACCGGCGGCGCAGTGACAATCACCTGCGAGTAAGCTCCGGTCGCACGCGGATGCGCGACCGAATCGGCACGTCGTCGGTGATACACCACCACCTTCGCCACGTCGGGATCGTGCGGCGCCACGCTCACCTCGAGCGGCTCGCCATCTCGCGGCGCGGTTGGGCGCAGAACTGGAATCACCGTCAGATTGGTTTTCGCCGCAGCGCGACCGTCGACCACTTTTGGCTCGCCGATCGGAAGATCGGCTTTGAGCTCGTTGCGCGCGTCGTCGAGCGCGCTGCGCAATTTCGGCGAGCTGTATTTGGGCAACTGATAGGTGGCGTCGACATGCAGCAGTCGCTGAAATGCAGCCTTCGCTTCGCCGGGTTTGGCTTGGGCGGTGAGCGCAAATGCCATGGTCTCGAGCGCGCTGATTTTTTCCTCACGACTGAGTGTCTGACCGAGCGCGCGATGCGCCAGCTCCACCGCCCGTCCATATTCGGCATCTTCGTAGGCGCTGCGCGCCTGCTTGACGAGATCGGTCTTGGCCTCGGCCCAGGCCGGCGCGTCGAGCACGAGCCAAGCAAAGATGCCGCTCGAAGCGCCCACCGACGCCAGCTCGCCCGCGCAGGTCAGGGCGGAAAGCAGCAGGGCCAACCTCGAAGTGCGCACGACATATATCTTAGCACGACCGCCTCCTTTGTCGTAAGCTGGGCGCCGGCAGAATGTGTAACGTCACTCTAGCCAGACGGTTGGTCCTTACCGTAGCGGCGGCGCTTTCGGCAACGTCCGGCTGTACCAAAACCAACGGCGTTCAGCAGAGCTGTATGATGATGACGTCCGCGAGCGACCTGCTGAGCCAGACCAAGCGAGTACGCCTCGACGTATACGGCGGCGACGTCACCTGCGCGGCGGCGTTGGCCGGAACCAGCGGCGTCCCTTCGCTTTCGCGCACGTTTAATGTATCCGACGACATTCAACTAGCGGTGCCATCGGGAACTCATACGATCTTGGCCACCGCGTTCTCCGACGATCAAGGAACGGTGGCGATCGCGCAGGCCTGCACCACCGACAAGTTCACCGCCGACGCTCGCCCCTGCCTCGATCTAGTGCTCGAGCAGATTCCCGATATGTCGATCGCGAACATGGTCGACCTCTCGATGCCCGACGCCGCATGCAATCTGCCCTGCTGCCTGTCTGACAACGACTGCGCGGGCGACACGCACGACGGCGGTCCGACCACCGCGCTCTGCGACCTGGTTCAGCATCACTGTGTGCAGTGCTTGGCGCAGAGCGACTGCCCTTCCGATCAGCGTTGTAATGAAGGTCTCTGCGTCCCTGGCTGCGACGTCAGCGCCGGTAAATTGTGTCCGGGCGCGCTCACTTGCTGCGACACCACCTGCATCGATCTGACGAACGATCCACAGCATTGCGGATCGTGTCCCAACAGTTGCCCAGCGTCCGACACCTGCTGCGGCGGACACTGCTCGGGGCTGATGAGCACCATCTCCGATTGCGGCGGATGCGGGCGGAGCTGCGGCCCGACCGAGGTGGCGACACCGATGTGCGCCTCCGGACTGTGCGACTCGTCTTGCCAATCGGGCTATGGCAACTGCATCACGCCGGCCGCGCCGACGGCGGACGACGGCTGTGAAACCAACCTCAACACCAGCACCGGCAACTGCGGCGCATGCGGGCGAAGCTGCTCCACCGACGGCACCGACGTTCGCACCTGCGCCAGTGGTCTTTGCACCTCGACCTGCACCGCCGGTCACGGCAACTGCACCAAGCCGACCGCGCCGACCGCCGACGACGGGTGCGAAACCGATTTGACCTCGGCGGCGCACTGCGGAAGTTGCGGCAACGTTTGCACCGGTGGACAAACCTGCTGCGGTGGAAACCACTGCGCGACGCTCGACAGCTCAGTCGCCGATTGTGGCGGCTGCAGCCGCGCCTGCTCGGGCTCGCACGTGAGCACGCAAGCCTGCGCCGCGGGAACCTGCAACTCGACCTGTCAATCGGGATTCGCCAACTGCAATCAGCCGACCGCGCCCAGCGCCGACGACGGCTGCGAAACCGCGACCGGCGCCGACGTCGTGAACTGCGGCGCCTGTGGACGCGCCTGCTCGGCCGCCAACACCAACACTCTTTCGTGCGCGAGCGGCCTGTGCAATTCGACCTGCGCGACCGGTTACGGCAACTGTACTCATCCCTCGGCGCCCAGCAGCGACGACGGCTGCGAGACCAGCTTCAACGATCCCAACCACTGCGGCAACTGCAGCAACGTGTGCTCCTTGCCCAACGCCACGGCCGGCTGCCCATCGGGCAGCTGCACCGTGCAATCGTGCAGCGGCGGCTTTCAAGACTGCGACGGCACCGCCAGCAACGGCTGCGAGTGCGCCGGCTCCGCCTGTTGCGGTGCAAGTTGTCAGACAGCTCATTCCAACGGAACGGGTCAGACCTATTACGATTGCGTCGCCATCGACACTTACAATCAAACGCAAGCCACCGAAGCAGCCAATGCGTCGCCGCTCGGCGGCACCATCTTCGCGGGGCACTGCGGAAGCGACACGACCGTGATCGATGTGTGCAATCAGACCTCCAGCAAATGCACCTGCTGGGGATTCGCCAACAACTCGGTTGGCAACAACGCCATGGGACACGTGGCCGTCAACAACAGCGGCAGCGGATGCCCCTGTCCCGCATCGACCGATCCGAACTGGCACTAGGCCGTCGAGCGGTTTCGGAACTTCGCGAATACCCTAGAAAACACCTGAAAAGTTTGCGAGTTACCTGCTCCGGTACGATGATCACCGGAGCATGACGGACGCTTCAGATCGGCCGCGCTACCAGCCTCGCCCGGGGTACGACTTTCCCGGCACCGATCGGTTTCAGATCCTGCGCGTGGTCGGCGCCGGTGGCGTGGGCGTGGTGTATGAAGCGTTCGATCGGGAGCGCAATCAAAAGGTCGCGCTCAAGACCTTGAAGATCATGGACGCCGACGCGCTCCTCGGCTTCAAAAAAGAATTTCGCGCGATTCAGGACATCCATCATTCGAACTTGGTCACCCTCGACGAGCTGGTGTGTGAGGGCGACAAGTGGTTCTTCACCATGGAGCTGGTGGAGGGCGTCGATTTTCTGAAATACGTTCGCTCCGCGACTGCGCGAGTCCGTCAGACCGGGACAGCGGTATGGGAGGACGAAACCCAACCGTTCCAGTCAGCCAAAGCGGCTCTACTTGGATTCAGCGAGGAGCGACTGCGGACTGGACTGGCGCAACTGTGGCGCGGGCTGAACGCGTTACACAACGATGGAAAGGTCCATCGCGACGTGAAGCCGTCGAATATCTTGGTCACTCCGCAAGGGCGAGTGGTCATCCTCGACTTCGGTCTCGCCACCGGTATGACGCGCAGCGAGCAGCTCACCGACGAAAACTTTATCGTTGGAACCGCCGACTACATGGCTCCCGAACAGGCGGCCAGCATGCCGGTCGGTCCGGAGGCCGATTGGTACTCAGTGGGCGTGGTCTTGTACGAGGCACTCACCGGTGCGTTGCCGTTTACTGGCAAGCAGCTCGAGGTACTGATTAAGAAGCAGCAGAATGAGGCACCGTCGCCGTCCTCCGTCGTTCCAGGACTGCCACTCGATCTAGTCGAGTTGTGCTGTGAGCTTCTGCGCATCAATCCCGCCGCACGTCCGCCGGGCAAGACGATCTTGCACCGTCTAGGCGTGGGCGAGCGCGAGAACATGCCGTCGACTCCGACCTTCTCGCAGGCGCCGGTGTTCGTCGGACGAAGTAAAGAGATCCACGAGCTGCGCGACGCGTTCGATCGTGTGCGGGCGAAACAGTCGCTGACCGTTTACGTCTCCGGCGAGTCGGGTGTGGGCAAGAGCGCGCTGGTGAAGACGTTCCTGCACCAGGTGATCGCCGCGAACGCCGACACCGTCGTCCTTCAGGGCCGCTGCTACGAGCGCGAGTCGGTGCCCTACAAGGCGGTCGATGGCGTGATCGATGCGCTGGTTCGATACATGGTGCGTCTAGCCAAAGCAGACGCGGCGGTGCTCTTGCCCAGGCAGGTGGCCCTGCTCGCGCAGGTGTTCCCGGTCTTGTCGCGCATCGAAACCATCGCCGAAGCACCGCGACCGGCGCACGAGGTGCTCGATCCGCACGAACTCCGAAGTCGTGTATTCACCGCCTTGCGCGAACTACTCACGCGCCTTGCCGACCGGCATCCACTGGTGATCGTGATCGACGATCTGCAATGGGCCGACGCCGACAGCATGTCGCTGCTCGAAGAGGTGATGCGTCCACCCGACGCGCCAGCGCTGCTTCTCATCGCCACGGTGCGACCGGCGAACGAGCTGGTGGTCGACGTGACCGCGCCGATCTCGGGGGAGACCAGGCGCATTGCACTTTTGGGTCTGCCGCCCGAGGACGCGCGCGAGCTGGCCGCGCAGCTCATTCGCACCACGCATCCTGAGGGGAATTTCGATCCGAGCTCGATTGCGCATGAGGCGGCTGGGCATCCGCTGTTCATCGACGAGCTCATTCGCTACGCGATGGTGCCCGGCACCTCGGCCTCGCCGGAGAGTGGGCCAGTGCAGCTCGAGCAAGCGCTCGGCGCCCGCGTGCAGCAGCTCGATGAGACCGCGCGAAATCTTCTCGAGCTGGTAGCGCTGGCTGGCGGTCCACTTTTGCAAAGCATCGCCGCGCAGGCTGCGGCGGTAACTACCTCGCAATATTTTAAATTGCTGGGAGCGCTGCGGGTTGCCCACTTTGTCCGAACGACAGGGACGCGCGAGACGGATCTGATCGAGACCTACCACGATCGGATGCGTGCCGCGGTGCTCGGCAACATGACGCCACCGGTAAAAAAGAGTTGCCATCAACGGCTGGCGGTCGCGTTAGAGACCTCGCAAAAAGCCGATCCCGAAGCGCTGGCCACCCATTGGCAGGGCGCCGGCAATTTGGAGAAGGCCGCCCACTTCGCAAGCGTCGCGGCAGCCAAAGCGGTCGGAGCCCTCGCATTCGAGCGCGCCGCACAACTCTATAAACTTTGTCTCGATCTGTTCCCGCGCACCGACGCGCAGGGTCACGAGCTGCGCGTCAAGCTGGCCGACGCACTGGTGAACGCCGGCCGCGGCGCCGAAGCCGCGCAAGTCTATTTGAGCGCCGCCGATGAGACCAGCGTGTCGGAAGCGCTGGAGCTGAGAAGAAGAGCCGGCGAGCAGTTACTATTTTCCGGACACGTCGACGAGGGGATTGCCGTGTTGCGCACGGTACTCAGCTCGGTAGGTCTGAAGTTGGCGGAAACACCAACACGCGCGCTTATCTCGCTGCTTCTTAGACGCGGACAGATCAGAATCAGAGGTACGAAATTTCAAGAACGAGCAATCGATCAAATTGCTAACGATCAGTTGAGGCGAATAGACACCTGCTGGTCCGCAGCTGTCGGCCTTGCTTCGGTCGACACGATTCGAGGTGCTGATTTTCAGACACGCCATCTCTTGCTCGCACTCAAAGCGGGAGAGCCTTATCGTCTCGTCCGAGCCCTCGCGGTTGAAGCGATCTTCACTTCCATTCGGGGCGGCGCAGAGGGAAAACGCGCGGCACAATTGCTAAAACAAGCGGACGATCTTGCGCAACGGATTGAAAATCCACACGCCTCGGGTTTCATCGAGCTAGCCCTCGGAATTCGAGCCTTCTATGCCGGAAATTGGAAACTTGCCAGAGAGCGTCTCGAAGAAGCCGGAACGATTTTGCGCGATCGCTGTACTGGGGTCGCATGGGAGCTGATGCTCGATTCGATGTTTAGATTTACTGCTCTCTACTATCTCGGGGAGCTCGCAGAGCTATCGCGCGGCGTAGCCCAGTTGATACGTTCATCGGAAGCTCGGGGAGATCTATTTGCGACCACAAACCTTCGCTTGGGCAACACGAACGTCGCTTGGCTGGTGAGCGATGAACCGGAGCGTGCCCGCCGCGAAGCTGAACAAGCGATGTCGAAGTGGTCTCGTCGAGGATTTTTGGCTCAGCATTACTACTCGATGTTTGCGATGGCCAATATCGAAATCTATTCTGGGCAAAATGCGGAAGCATGGGAGCGTGTTTCACAGAATTGGGCCGCGTTGCAAAAATCGATGTTCTTGAGCGTAAAATTCATTCGAATTGAGGCACTCCATTTGCGCGCAGCCGCGGCGTTGGCCGCCGCGAGTAGCGCTAGCTCCAACTCGGACAAAGCCTCACTGATTCGCTCTGCTTCTCATGATGCGTCTCTCTTGCAAAAGGAGAAAATGGGATGGGGGAACGCACTTGCTCGCTTGATTACTGCCACGACCGCTGACTTAGAGGGTCGTCCAGATCGTGCGATCGAATTGCTGGGCGAGTCAGACGAACTTCTGCGAACAAACAACATGACGCTGTACGCTGCTGCAGCCCGTTACCGACGAGGTCAATTGATGAACAATCAACAGGGCCGCGAGCTACGTTCAGCCGCGACAGAATTGCTCGTTGCGCAGCGAATTGCGAATCCCCAAAGAATGATCTCTATGCTGGCGCCCGGTTTTTTCGAGCGGTAGCAAGGTTTCGCGCCTGTCGTTTTTTCAACACTTCGAAAAGCCGTTCAATGTGATTGAAGATCTGCTGGTACAGCGAGCGGTGCGCGGTCCAACACAGAGAGTCCTTCCCCGCATCGAATCCCATTGCGACGTACTGTGGTGCATCTTCCGATGGGAACAGTCCAAGTGCGTACGGACGCCCCGCTTGTCGATATACAGGCATGAGCGAGTTGAGAAGTGCACGTCGAACATCGGCAGCGAAGGGAATCCCCTCGTCTATCAAGTAGAGCCTAAATGAGCTGAGTCCCTCGGATAGATTTAATCCGGGCGACGATACTTCCGCTAGACCGATGCCAACAGGCGTGTCGTTTCTCAACGCTAAGAAAACGCGACGACGCCGTTGCATTCCAAGCGTTCGATAGCTGGCGTTTACCGTATTGAGATTCAACTCGGCGCGCGTCAAATCATCCGCTCGCAGCAATAACCCCTTTTCACTCTTTACGAAGTGACGCTCGACCACTGATAAATCATTTCCCACCGCCTCGATTACCTGAACACCCGCTGGTGGCTCGCAGCTCCAGGTCGTAGGCAGCACAAAGTGACTATATCTGCGCAACTCGGATAGGTGCGCATCGTTCACTTTCTTCGCCATGCCACCGAACACGCGATTCGGCCAGCGAACATCTGAGTGGAACCATGCTTTGAAATACTCGTGCTCGCCCTGATCGAAGCACTCATTCCCTCCCAAGCTGACGAGATGTCCGACATTATTTCCAGGAAGTGCGGCGAGATGATGAAACATCCAGGTTTTGCTGTACGCACGTAGGCCAGACATGTGTCCCACGACTTTTCCGCCTTCGCGCGCCACGACGGACTTGAACAGCTTCGTTGGCCGCGCGGTCAGCGACTCGTACATTCGCTTTACTTCGGGCATGAGCGGTTCGAGCGCCGCCGCCTTTTCGGGCGAGAAAAATCCGGTGTCGCGAAAGAACTGGAGCCACTCGTCGAAGCCGACCGTGCGGCCGTCTTCAATCCCGGGGAACCGGCTGCGCATCACGAAGTCGGTCAGCGCGACGCGCGTCTTTTCGGTGAGGTCCTCGAACTCGACGCCGCAGCGAAGGGTCTTCTTGCGCCCCGGATAGGCGGTGAGATTCTTGATCCGTCCGCGGCACTGAAACTTCTGCCCACCGCTCGAGATGACGATTTGGGAGAAATGCATTCCGACCGGAAACAAATCGTATTTTAGATTCACGTCGAAGGAAAATCCGGTGCTCGATAGATCGCGAATTGGGCGGAGCAGTGGCGCCACAAACAGCGGCGTCGAGAGCTCCACCATGATCGGATTTTTGGCCGACACCATGTATCGGCCTGAATGGCGGTGGTTGCGCTCTTCGATGGCGAGCGGCAAGCCGAGAGACAGCGGCTGGTGCTCGATGACGGTGGTGAAGAACGTGTAGACGCGTCCTCCCGTCTCGAAATGGCCGCGCACGATTTCGTGGGCGGCGAATGACTGCTCGCCGGCGGTGGCGCTCCAGGTCCCTTTGGCCAGATCGACTTGGCCCTCGCTGCAGTGCACCGNNTCCCTTCGCCGCGAAGCGCGCTGCGGACCAGGCCAGCGCACTGCGCGCGATCGTCGATGACGTGAAATCCACCGGGCAGTACCACGCCCTCCGGCGGAAGGAAGCTGCAGCCGATGCGATAGGCGAAATCTGGATTGTCAGACACTTCGACGTGCCGCACGATCACTTTCACGCCGCTCATCGCCACCGTCGGTCCGCGCCGGACTTCGATGGGACCTAGCACCGCGCCGGGCAAGAACGGCTCAAGCTCTTCTTCGGCGGCCAGCCCAAACGAAAATCCGTGATTGGAAATTTCGAGCAGAGACAGCGGCGACTTGATGCCCTCGGTGCGTACGATCAAATCGTCCAGCTTGAATCGCGTCGCCACTGAGCGTTGACTCCGCGTCACTGCAAAAATCTTTTTCTGCAGATCGTGAACGCTCTCGACGTAGGTGAGCTTGTAGCCTTTGGTCACCGCCTCGACCACCGACTCCGGCAGCTCGGCGCCGCAGAAAATCAGCTGCGTTCCTTGCGGAAGTCGCTGCACCAGCTCCGCGAGGCCATCTTTCATGCCGGCAACGACGACATCGATCTCACCGATGGCGAGCGCGGCGTCCACACTCTGCGCATCGTGCGCCGAGGCCAGCTCGCAACGGGCGGCCAGCGACTCGGCCCACGTCGCCACCACATCCGCGCGACTGTCGAACATGAGCACCTTGGGGCGATATTCACGCGAATCGGCCGCCACCCACGCGTCGCGCGGGCTCAGACCAGCGTCACCAAGGCGGGTGTCCAAAATGGCTTCGAAAGACGGTCTACTCATGAGTGGAATAATACGAAGCAAGTTACGCACCGTCGACTATGCGACGATCGTCCAATGTAACTAGTTGATTTCACGCATAAGAAATGGGGAATAGGGCGGGCGTACTGGGGGTCGAGTCACCAACTGTGGCCTAATATCAGGCGCTTAAAACCGATTAGAGGTCCTGAACTTCGTTCATCATGTTCAGGTACAGCCGATACACCACCTGCGCGGTTCGAATGATGAGCTGCTTGTCGTCGGCGGTCCGCGCAAACTCGCGGGTGACACGCTTGAGATGCTCAACATGGCCGACATCAGTTTCGCCGTGACCATGAATGAAGGTCANNAAGACCTCTTTGAGACGATTGGCGATCGACACCGCGCCCGCCCCGCCGAGCGTCTCGAGCGCGTAGTTGGTGCCGAGTAGACCGATCGGGCTCACGTAGTTGATCACGTAGTACGAGTACGCAGTGAGCGCTTCGGTCGACGCGTTGGCGAGCGAGACCGCCGCCTTCTCCGCATCTCCGCCGAGCGCACGGACATCTTCTAACGCCCAAAGATGGTGCCCCAACTCTTCGTGCGCATTTTCCATCAAGCGATCGAACAGCTGCTCATAGCCGGGAGGCAGTCGCGAGGCGGCGGCGGTGAGAAGTCGAGGCGTGTGCTTGGTGTAGTGATAGACCTGTATCAAAAATGCTTCGTACTGCTTCTTGGTGAGCGTGCCGTCCATCAGCTGGCGGAAAAAACTGCAGCCGAGAAGTTTCTGCCGATGGGGCGCGACGCTCGCTTCCAACTCGTCGATGAAATCGCTCATACGAATATCAAACCACAGATGAGCGGCGGCCCGCCAGATTTCCGCGCCGAAGCATCAGTGCGTGGCGAGCGTGCCGACCGGCCTGGCGGTGGCGGTCACGCCCGCCGAAATGTTTCCTGCGCTGTCGTAGGCGCACAGACGGTAGTAGTAGTTCTTGCCGTTCACCAGCGAAGTCTGCGTGAAGTTGGTGGCAGTTCCGCTGTAGATCACTCCGCCGGTGATGCAGCTGCCCGGCGTGCTCGTCGCTGAACCGACCAGTCGATAACTGGCGATGCCGTTCGAGTCGGTGAAACCGCTCCAGCTGAGCGCAATCTGCCCCGAGCCCGGCGCCACCAGCAAGCTGCCAACGTGCGCGGCGACCGTGTCGAGCGTGACCGTGGCGGTCGCCGGCGAGGTGGTCGCGTTTCCATATTGGTCGCGGAACCAGACCGAGACCGTCTTCAAGCCTTGCGTGGTGGTCTTGTAGGCGTGTACCGG
The DNA here is from genome assembly GCA_003153195.1 of Myxococcales bacterium. Classification (GTDB taxonomy): domain Bacteria; phylum Myxococcota_A; class Polyangia; order Palsa-1104; family Palsa-1104; genus PALSA-1153. The sequence continues at coordinate 12,473 of PLXG01000446.1, read as the reverse complement.
GTTCGCCGAGTTGGTCTTGGCGTCGATGAGGAAGTTAACCGCGCTGATGATGTCGGAGCTCCAAGCGCTCGAGCCATTGAACACATCGAGCGCAATGATCTTGGTGGAGGGCGCGACGTTGAGCACGATGCCGGCGACGTTGCTTCCGTGACCGTTGTCGTCGACGTTGCCATCGTCGGGCGCGAAGTCGTGTGCGTAGACGACCTTGCAACTCGGTCCTGCCGAAGTGCACGAGCCGAACGCGGCGCGCGTGTAATCGGTTCCGGTGTCGAGCACGGCGACCGCGGTTCCAGCGCCGCCTTTTCCAGCCGCGAAGGTTTGCGGTTGGTTGATCAGCGTAAGGTCGTCGAGCATCTGGTGCTTTTCGTTTTTGTAAAACTGCAACACTTCGTCGTATGCGGCCAGCGCCTCGAGCGCGTGCAAGCTCTTGAGCTGCAGATGAATGACCGGCATGTGATCGAAGCTGTTCTTGATCTCGACGTCTTCACTGCCGAGGTCGGCCAGCACTTTCGCCTTCAGGTTCGCGAACGCCTGCGCGCGATTTTGCAAAAGCAGCGGAAGGACCTCTTCGTCGCCGACATCGGACGCCACGAAGTCGGCCTGAATCGGCGCATCATCGAGCATCATTAATGCTTCGGCCTGGCCGCCACTCGAAAGCGTATCCACCAAATCGGACGGAGCCTTTGAAAGCTGGGGATCGAGTCCACGGCCCGCACAACCAGCTGCCAGGCAGACTACGAGCAATCGACGAGACGGCATTCTTAATAGAATCGGCGAAACGCGCGTTCACCCTAGGTAAGTATTGTATTTTTAATTACGCAATTTACATAACATGAAAGTGCGCCACTTATCAGGTGCTTACTTGCAATCGTCGGGGATAAGTTGAGCGAAGTTGAGCGCTAGTTGGCGAGTTTGATTCGATAGAACCTGATGCTCGCATTTACCGCATCGTTGTCGACGTAGACAACCTTGCCGCTCTTATCCGCGGTCACCACNNCCAGGTCACCACCGCCAAGGTGGTCCAGTTGCTCATCGACAAATCGCTCGTCACTTCGATCGCGTAGCTGTCGCCAGGCTGACCCTCGAAGGTCACTTGCATTGCGCCCGACGGCAATTTGACGATATTCGGAATCGGCGTCGTGGAATCGCCCTGTGCCGGCTCCGCAGTCGTGCTCGGCGATCCACAAGCCGGAATCGCCAATGCCAAAGCCGTAATGCCTACCAAAACTCGAATGCTCTTATACATGATCCCCTCCCAGGAGACTTCGCCGCGCCTCTAAAGCAAGCGCCGCACCAAGCTGTCAATTCAGTAAGTTTCAATACTTGCATGGGCAGACAGAACAATAAGCTGGCTACGAGTTCCGCCACGCAGAGACGCTCGACCTCAGAGGTCTGCGAGAGGAAACCTGGATGATGGATTGAAGTGAGACGAGACGGGACGAGCGACTTAGCGACCGGCGACGCTGAGCGGCGCCATCGGCGGTGCATTACTTCCGACAGCGGAAGTATTGCCGCGCGACTTCCGCGTAGCAGCCGACTCGATGATGTGGTCGATATTGAAGATCATCGTGAAGAAGACACGAGTATCTCCACCCGGTTGATAGAACGGATCGCCATAATGGCCGTCGGGATTCAGGATCGGACGCAGACAGAAGTAGCCGAGACTGAGCGTCAGCCATTTTGTCGCATCGTAGTCCACCGTCGCCAAGAACCAGCCCTGCTGACGAAAGCGAGTATCGTCGCCCGCGCGCGGTGCAGTGCTGACCCCGCCCGCTTGATCGACGTACTTCGCATCCGGGGTGTTGTACGCCCATCCATCGATGATGATGTAGTTGAGACCGATTCCGAAGCGCGAGACCGGATGGTAGGTTCCGCCGAGCGCCACCACCAATTGGAACTGGGTGTTCAGCGAGCCACTCGACTGCGAGCAGCTGGTCGGAGTGAACGCCGTCGAGGTGCAGGAGAAATCACCCTGCGTGCCCGGCGAAGTGTGGGTCACGAAGTTGTAGAGACCGTACGCACCGAGCGACAGCTCGAGCGCACCACCGCGACGGAATTCAAACTCGCGCAGGAAGCCAATCGTCGGTCCCGCTCTCAGAACCGTCGTTGCCGCAATCGCCTCTTTCGAAGTCGGCACGATGACGCGGGCACCAATCGAAGTCTTGATGCCCCCAAACGGCTTCAGCTTCCCTTGGAGATCGAGCCAGATGTCGCCGAACTGCGCTTCCCGCAGGTAGGTGGTGTCGACTGCGTTCAACCATTCGACCGTAAGATCCATACGAACCTTGAGCACCAGGTCCTTACGGAAGTTCCATCGCGGACGGAGCGAGAACCACCATTGATAGCTGGGAATCGCCGACTGCTGGGCACCCGCGTAGATGGTGTCCGGCGTAACCGACTGGTCGAAGAAGAATGTGCTCCCCTTCAACTTCTCGGCAAACCAAAGCGCGCTGCCCCGCTTCTTCGGGAGATCGACCGTCGCCGTGACCGACGATTCGGGCGTCTGCGGTGTACCGACCGTAGACGGTGAATCCGAGACCGGCGTCGCCGGTGCCTCGTCCTTGTCTCTATCCGGCTCGTCACCTTTGCCGTGAGCGAAGGCAGAGCCCGCACTCACGACGGTGATGAGTACCGCCGGCAGAATGGCCGTGAACTTCATATTCAACCTCAATCCTGTGGCGGCGGCGGAAGGTCCGACGCTCCTTGCCCGAACTGCTGGGTTAGATTGCGCATGACGTTCAGTAGATCGATGTACTGCTTCTCCTGCTGCTCGAGGGCCAACTGAGCATCGCCCGTGGCAGCCAACCGCTTGGCGTCGATGTCTTGAACATGCAGGATCATACGAGCTGCCGGTCCCGCTTCGTTGCTGCCGCCACCTGCGTGCGGCGCCGCGGAGCAACCGATGGTCGCTCCACCTTCGCCCGCGTTGCAACCGAAGTGAAGCGAGCGATAGGTCTCGTGTGACCACGGATCGGTGAACGAAACGGTATTCGCCGTTGGAACCGAGATCGATCCGACATCGCCGTCGATCCAAGTACGAGTCTGGTCGATGAACGACTGATCGTAGGACGACTTAAAGTTGGCGAACGACTTCACCGCGGTCCAGAGCTGCATGGTGAAATGAGTCTGCGGATCGAGGGCCACATGGCCGCCGTCGAACGTTCGGCCGCGTTGCGCCGCCGGCAAGCTCATAGTGGCGAGATGCGGACGCTGAATGGTGCCTTCGTTGGTGGCGATGATTGGAGCGAAGTCGTTCCAATCTTCCGACAGGAGTCCGCCGAACAGACGGCTGACCTGATCCGGGAACATCGTGAAGTAGCTCAGCTCGAACAGACGGATGTCGGTCGAGTTGTCGCGTCCGATGAGGTAGAGCGACGGATCAGTCATGGCATCGATCATCGAGGTTTTGTCGTAGAACGCTCCGGCGTGATCCAGCATTTCGTACCACCAGAATCCCGTGTCGCCGGTGCGATAGGCCGACTCGAACGAGCGGCCATCGTTGACTGCAATGTTGATGTTGCCGGCGCCGTTCTGTCCCGGCGTGACCAGCTTGGTGCCGTCGAACTGGCTGAGCGACTCGTGCGCGCCGACTTCCGGCATGGTGAGGATGCTGACCATCGTATCGGCGGAGAGGTTCATACCCGCCTGGTTGACCACGCCGCCGAGCTCGGTCGGACTGGTGAGATAGTCGTTCCAGCCGGAGAGCGTGCTGAAGAAATCCTGGTACTCGATCAGGTCGAATGCCAGCAGCTGCGTAGTCTGACGGAGCTGATCCAGGTAACGTGACCAGAGCCGGGTCAGGTACTTCTTGTTGCTGAACCCAGTGCGCAGACGGGCGTAGCTGTTGATGAAGTAGTAGTTCAGCAGATGCGAAGTCACGTAGTGCAGCGACTCGAACGCGTCCGGACCCGCGTCGTAGCGCTGATCCTGCCACACGAGGCCAGCGCGCTCGTCGGAGTCAAAGCGATACGGAACCAGCAAGTGACCGTCGGCGGTCTCGTTGGTGAACCCGACCACGCCTGGACCCCAGCCCGGAAGATCGACGACCTGGGTCTCTTTCAAGAACACGTCGTAGCGGTTGTCGGCGCCGATGTTCGGCGTCCCGTCGGCCTTGGTGCCGTAGATGGTGGGAATCTGCGAGTAGTGAACACCGTGAATCTTGCCGCTCTGGAAGTCAGAGATGTCGATCATCGTCGAGAAGCCGTTACCCTGCGTCATACCGCCGTAGGTGAGCGCTTTGTTGGAGTCAGCCACCGTCTTGAACGCTTCGACCATACCGACATAACCGTTCTTGATGAACGCGTAGTCGTACTTGCCGATGCCGTGGGCGTCTTCGTTGAAGCCCTTGTAGTCCATGACCGACGAGTAGGTCCACTCGTCGACACGACCGGCGATCTCTTCGTCGGAGTAGTATTTTCCGTCGGCCGGATCGGCAAGGTATTCGTAACGAGGACGAATTCCCTTCGCATGTCCCTGCGCGCGAACCTTCCAGAAGTTGTCGTTGTAGTTGATGGCGTCGGCCGACGCGGTGAAATTGTGGCGCTGACCGAGCGAGTGGCCGAGCTCGTGAGCGAGCACGCCGTGATGAATGAACTGCGCGGCGTAGGTTGCCATCAAGGTGTAGTCGATGTTGGTGCCGTCGGGACGGAAGTTCCAATCGCGACCGAACGCGACTGGATTGTCATCCGCGTTGCTCTGCATAATCGGTGCGCCAGCGCTGAGGCGTTGCGCGAGACCGAGCAGCAGGTCGTCCGAGAAGTCGGCTTCCATGCCGCATTGGAAAGCGGAGACCGTCGCCTTGATCTGGTTGATCATGTGACGCATCGTCGCGCTCTCACCGCGCATCGGCGACGCGAACTGGACGGTGGTGGCCGAAGAAGCCGTCACATCCGGCGTCGCGGTCGGAGAGAGCAACGCTTGACGCTGATCGAGCAGCATTCGCTCGAACTGAGTTCCGGCTAGGCTGTTGAAGCGTTGATTTCCGAGATCGGTACCATCGCCAAGGACGCGATTCTGGAGAATGCGCTGTCGACCTTGATCGAGCGCGCCCGGATGCTCCGGATCGTTCGAGATGAGGGGAGTCAGCTTCGGATCGAGCCAGCCCGAGCCAGGCAACTTGAGACGCTCGATGCCGTTCTTGACATTGGCCGTGATCGCCGAGAGGCCGCCCGGCTGACGGAACGGCTGATCAAGGACCGAGTCGCTGGGAGAACCGATGATCGGCTGCGCGCCCGCACCGAACTGCTTCATGCCGGTGATGAGATCGCCGCCCTCAGTAACTTGATCCGGGGTGAGATCCCCGTTCAGCAGCTTCACATAGGTAACAAGAACGTTCGCGTAGTAGTCGGTGATGGTCTGCCAAACTGCGCCACGACCTGCGACCATTTCGCCGGTCTCCGGATCGGCCGCGATGTTGGCGAGACCCCAGTAACCTTGCGTGTCTTGGTCGGTGATCGAGCCGATCATGTTGTAGCGAAGATCGCCGAGACGCGCGCTGGTGCCTTGCGGTCCGCAAGAAGGAAGATCCCAACCTTTGGCGTGCGTGGCATCGACGTCGGCTTGCGCGTGTTGACCTGCACCGGCGGCCGTTCCCCAAACTGGGCTGTGGCAACCGACGTAGACGAACTGAGCATCGGCGCCGAGATCGGCGCTGGTGCCGACGATGCGCGGATCGGCGCACACGTTGGTGCCACCTGCCGTCGGGTCGACGTTCTTTTCCATCTCGCACTCATGACGGCGCGAGGCGCTGACGGCAACCACGAACGCGTCGTTCCACTCTTTGACGATCTGCTCGGTGACCGGCTGCATATAGTCGGGATAGTTGTTCGACTCGTGATAGGCGATCGGACGAACCTGGCGCTGACGGAACGGCATGAGGCAGAGGCCGCGGTTGTCGGCGCGCGTGTAAGCGATCGCGAGATCGCAGGTCGACTGCTTGTCGACGTTCTTCACACAATCGGCGTCGCTCTGGCAGCGGAAGAAGTGCTCGCCACAAGTGCTGCTGGTCTGGTCGCAAATTGCACTGCGGGAAACGCCCGAGGTATCGCTGACCTGACGGCAATCGTCGTCGGTCTTGCAAGCGATGTCGCCGGCGAGGTGATCGATGGCGAGCGGCGCGCAAACGCCGCGATGAGTTTGATCGAGGGCTGCATTTCCGATCTGGCAGATGAGCTGAGTCTTGTCGGTGCTGGTGCAATCGGCGTCGACGTTGCAACCCTGACTGGTGGCGGCATCGAACTTGAGCGCATGGTGATGGATCCAGAGGTTGTGACGCGCCGCCATGTGCATACGCTCGGTGTCGAGAATGGCGTGCTGGCTCGGATCGTAACCAATGCGGCCCTGTCCATCCGGCGGGCTGGCATCGAAGAAGCCGAAGCGCTCCATATTAAGGTGGGGAACCGAGACAATGGTGCCGTCCGCATTGGGAAGGTTCTCGGTCAAGCTAGCCGGCTCGTAGTCGCGGGTGGTGTCGACGCGACGGAAGGCGACGCGGAGAGTGACTTGGGACGGAGCACAGTCGACTTCGCCGGTGCCAAGGGCGCACATCGGAATCGTGCTGTATCCATCGCCTAGGTTCACAGTCTCCGGATGGAGAACGGCCGAGTTGACGATGTCGAAGTAGCTGAGCTGGCGAGAATCGCCCGAGCCCTGGTACTCGAACACCGGGGCGTTCGGATCGTCCGGGGTATTGACGAACACCGGAACCGGCTCGGCCTTCAGTCCGCCGTTGTACTCCTGCTCGACGAAGATGCTGTTGTAGGCGGTGATCAGGTTCTGCGACCAGTCCACGTGCATGAACTCGCGCTGATACCAAGGACGGTCGGTGATGTTCTCGACCACCACGTTGAGCTCTTCACCCGTGGTGCTGTTGTAGTCGCGACGAATGTCGAAGTGCTCGGTGATGCCGTACATGGCCACCACGTCGCCCGACTGTACCGTCTGACCGATACCGGCAGTGTTGCCCGGCGCGTTCTTGACGTACTCGTACGACTGATGCGCGATGAGCGCATGCTCGGTCACTTCCCAGCGGATCTTGTCAGACGCGCTGTAGGAAGTGAGACCGGTGAAGCCCGACGACGTGGGCTTGCCGATGAGCGTAGTCTGCGTATAGAAGACCGGCTCCTTAGAAATCAGTTGCGCTGACACAGTGGTCGGCGTCTGCGACTGCACCGTCAGCGCAGCGTACTGGTTCGGAATGAGATCTTTCTTGTCGATGTAATCGGGCTGTACCCGATTAATCGTCGAACGCTCTTCCATACACCCGCCGCCTAGCCCGACGGCGATTAGTGAAATCGCCCCGAAAATATTTTTAGCGGCCCGCTGACTACCGATGATCATCTTGTTCCTCCCAAAAGTCGCGCGAACTTATGCAAAACGAACCAGGAGCGCAATAGACAATTCGTCTGTTTGCAAACCTGACCCACCCCTCCTTGTCGCCCGACCGCATGAACGCGGATCGAGCTGGGTGACGCACCTCCTTCGCAAGGTTGATGCCGAAGTCGTGGCGTCGGGAAATGTGGGTTTTCAGCGGGATACATGCTGGAGTCAAAAGTCACCAAGGGGTGCTTGGCTACACTGTGGGGCGATCCGCGCTGGCAGGTGAATTCGCCATGGGGATTGCGACGCAAGTTACGATTTGCTGACTAGAAAACGTATCTCTCGCATCGAGGAATCTGAGACGCTAGAGCTACAGCTGAGGCTTTCAAGCCACAATTTTTGAGCGCGAATCCGATCGATTTTGATCTACGCTGGCGCAACTTCGCGACCCATGAAAATCATCCTGCTGACGACCCTACTTCTGTTTGCCGGCTGCGCCACCGACATCACCGCGGGCGAAGCACATCGCGCGGTCGAGCACGGCGCGATCCTGCTCGACGTGCGCACGCCGGAGGAGTTCGCAGAGCGACACATCCCCGGCGCAGTGAACATTCCGGTCACCGATCTGAAAGCGCGCATGAGCGAGCTGCCGCGAGCCACGTCGCTGATCGTCTATTGCCACACGGGTGGGCGCGCGGGTGCGGCGGCGATCATTCTACGCAAAGCGGGTTACCGCGTTCAGAACCTGGGATCGATCGGACACTGGTACATCGGCGAGAAGGAAGCGCCTTCGACCTACTGAGCGCCTTTGCTCACGCCGGTGTCCGAAAAAGCCCATTTGAACACCGCTTGCTTGTTGTTGCCCACGCGAACCAGCGAGTCCGATTCATCCGCGCTCGGCCGGTGGGTCTTGAGCTCGAGCGAGATCGCGTCGGTGTGCGTGTCGGCCCAACCTTCGTTCTTGAAGCACGCCTGCCCGCTCGTCTGATACACCACCACTTCGCCCGGCTGATAGATCGTCTCGACCGCTGGCTTCTTTTCCCAGTGCACGCAGTCGTCGTTATCCGCGCGCTGAGTGCAGCGGTTCTCGACCGCCCCCGTCTCGCGCTGATGCGGGACCAATCCCTGATAGCTGGCGATGGTGGGCGGCTCGGCGGTGAGCTCTACCTTTTCGTTGGGACCGGCATAGGGCGCGGTCAACTTGAACTTCGAAAGGCGAATGTCGATCGGATCGAGCTCGTGCAGCGTGATCGCGAAACAGATCTTCTGGTGATCCATCGCCACCAGCTTGGCGACGTCATCCATCGCGCCGTCGGGGAGACCGTTTCGATGCTCGTCGTACTCGTGCACGCGGATGACGCTATTGTGATCGACACCGCGCGCCATCAGCGGATTGCGGATGGTGACATCGACGGTCTCCGCGCAACCGACCATTGCAAAAAACGAAGCTAGGATCGCGAATCGAGCTCTCACAACATCCTCCCATTTTCCCGCGCCGCGACGACTCCGCGCGACGGGGCTAGCGATAGTCCACTTTGTACGCGCCGGTCAAGATGGGGCTTTTGAGTACCTAGGTGGCTATTCACGCAGCGGGTTACGCATTGTTGACCGTCTGATTTCAGGGACTTGCACTTACCGAATCAGATCCACGATCGCCGCTGCCGCTTGATCGGCGCCATTCGGTGAAAGCGACTCACGCACCCGGCCCGCCATCGCCGCGTGAACCGCGCGCGACCAGTTTCCCGAATGAAGCTCTTCGGCCGACATGAGCGCGCTCGGAAGATGACGTGCCACCGCAGCCTCGAGCGGCGCCTCTTCGGCAAATTCTCCGCGCCGTACGTAGGCGATCGGAGTGGTCTGGCGTAGGCACTCGGCGACCGTACCGTAGCCGAGCTTGCCGACGACCACATCGCTTCCAATGATGAGCTCGTGATGATCGAGCTGCGCGGTCGGCCGGATCAGTCGAGTCGAGTCGTCGATCATGCGATCTTCGTCGGCCACGATCAGCAGGTCGAAATCGGGTAGCGCCCGACGCACGTCGCGCACTACTTCGAGCAGATCGAGGTCGCCACCAAACCCGCCGAAAGTGACCAGGATGGTTTTCTTGGTGAGACCGAGCTTGGCGCGTACTTGGTCTCGCGAAGATCGCGGCATCCTCGCCACCGGTGCGATGGCCTGCTGACGCGGAAACACCTCGAGTCCGCCGCCCATGGCCAAAGCCAGGAAATGGGTCGCCTGCCCTTCGGCACGCGCCAGCTCGTCGGCGGCGCGCTCGAGCACACGATCTCCTGCACTTTCTGCGGCGTGCCGATAGATCCAGCTCCAGCTGAAGTTGCCCATCCCTACCGACGGAACTCCGGCGCGAGCCGCGATGGCAAAAGCGATGGGCGGCACGTCGGCGAAGATCAGACGTGCGCCCACCTGCTTCACGAAGGCGGCCTCCTCAGCCACCACGCCAGCCCAGTTTTCGAGATGGGCCAGCACCAGCTCGCGCGTGCGATCGAGATCGGTCTCGAGCGGTCCGCGCTGTGCCATCCCCGGGCCGACGTCGACCTCGTCTACTCTCGTCGCCCAACTGGCGCGCCGTGCCAGCGGAAGCGCACGCGCCGAGGTTCGCACGTGCACCTCGACCGACGGAAGTAGCGACAACACCGCGCTCGATCGCGTGAAGTGGCCAAAGCCGTGGCCCGAAAGATAGGCGACCACCGGCTTCATCCCTTGAGTTGTTCGAGCTCGGCCAAATAGTCTAGGGGAAGCTGGGCCGCTGCCGCGCCACCTATGAGCGCGCGAACGAATCCTTGCGAGATCGGCCCGTCGGTGGACGCGCGCGCCGGCGCGGTGGTGAACGCGATCGCATCGATCACGCGCCCGTCCGAAAGTCGAACGCGCACCGGCTTTTCGACACACATCCCGGTGACCGCGCCCTCCTTGTGTTCGATCACCGGCCAATCGCGCCCGGCGATTTCGAACAGCCGTCCCCAAAGTCGCTTGCCCGGCGCCGGCGAAAGTCCCGCCACGCGTCCACCCCAAAATCGCGACGGGAAATCGAACACCAGCGCCAGATCAATGGCTTCGCCGAGCTCGCCAGGCGGCAATACGAAGTCGTCGTATCCGTGCGCGCTCTTCCATTCGCCGAACGCGTGCGGATCGAGGATGGTGGAATAGGCAAAATAGGCTTTGGGCGGCGCGTTTTCGGCGCGCGCCCGCGCTTCACTCACGATGCGGGTGTGATTGTCCATGTTGCGTAACTCTATCCTCAGGATTCACCAAAATGTCGCTTTTTCGTGGTGGGCGAACCCGTTACGCTCGGGTTGGTGAGAAGTCAAAGCGCTCCGCAGTCGGAAGCGAACGGTCAGCGCTCTTCGCGAACGGGCGGCGGCGCGCTCGGCACGCTCACCATGCTCGTCATCGGTTACATGGGCGTCTATCTTTGTCGAAAAAACTTCGCCACTGCGATTCCGCTTTTGCAGACCGAATTCGGCGCGTCGCGCAGTCAGATCGGGCGCATCGTCAGCGTCAGCACCATCGCCTACGCGCTCGGAAAGCTTTTGCTCGGACCGCTGGTCGATCGCATCGGCGGCCGGCTCGGCTTCGTGCTTTCGATCTTCGCGGTCGCGCTCTTCGGTGCACTGAGCGCGCTGTCGCCCGGGCTCTCTATATTAATGGTGCTGTACAGCCTCAATCGCTTCGTCGGCGCCGGCGCCTGGCCGGCCATGATGAAGCTCACACCCAGCTGGACGCCGAAAAAGCGCAGCGGCGCCATCATCGCCCTCATGAGCCTGAGCTACGTGCTTGGCGGAGTGGCGGCCTCGCTGGTTTCACGTCAAGTGCTGGTGTTCGCGGAGCACGCTCACTTCACCACCTCGATGAGCTGGCGAGCGGTGCTGGGCGTGCCGGCGGCGATCACGCTGGCCATCGCGATCCTGAGCGCACTCATCGTCCGACGTGGCCCGCTGCGCTCCGCCGCCGAGGTAGTGCAGGTCAAGACCAACGCAGTGGCGCGACTGGTCGCCAATCCGCGATTTCTGATCGTCTGCGGCCTCAGCTTTGCGGTGACGCTTCTGCGCGAAGCGTTCAACACGTGGAGCGTCGACTTCCTCTCATCGCTTCAGCACGGCGAAAAGTCGCTCATCGCTGCAGCGCTGGGATCGACCACCTTCGATCTCTTCGGCGCGGTAAGCATTTTATTTTTCGGTCTGGTTTGGGACCGCATCCCAGTTCGTGCCCACCGTTTTTTGATCGCGGGCGTGCTCGGCGCGCTGGCGCTGCTGGTTTTATGCCTTTCACAGATCGCCGAGTCGGGCGCGGTGAACGCTGCGTGGCTGCTCGGCGCGGTGGGATTTCTCATTCACGGCCCTTACAGCTTGTGCGGCGGCGTGATCGCCATCGAGATCGGCGGCGAGCAACTGGCCGCTTCGGCGAGCGGGATCATCGACGGCGTTGGCTACATAGCCGCCATTTTCGCCGGTGAAATCTTGGGAGGAATTCTCGACCGCGGAGGCTATCCGCTCGGATTCAAGTGGCTGTCTGCCATCGTGGCCGTCGCCGCCGTGCTGGCACTTTGGCTCCGTCCGTCGACCGCGACGAACCACTGACGGTGCCGCTGGTTGTCCTTTTGCTGCCGTTTCAAAACCTGCGCGATGGCCTCGAGTGAATCCTTCTTGATGCGAGTCGCGCGCTCGGCGATTAACACCTCTTCGGTAGCGCGCAGCATGTGAAGGACCGCCTCTGCCGGACGAGCCAGCGTCGCGGAGAGGCTCTCGCACCAGGACTCGCGGCCGTTTGGACGATCGCAGGCGCGCCCACCCAGAATCAGCACGATCTCCGACAGCTCCTCGATGTGACTCAGGTGATCTCGCCGAAATTCGATCAGCCGCTTGTGCGTTTCAGTATCGGTGATCTCACCGATGGCATCTTCGTACGCACGCAGCGCATCGAAATCGAACAGCAGGAGGTCGTTCGTCTCCTCGATGATCTCTTCCTTGGTGAGCATGCATAAGTTCTGGTTCCGCACGCAGCGGTGGCAAGGGATTGCTCTCGTGTCGTGATGCCGGTTTCAACTGCGACCGCGTATTTCAAGGTCAAAATGAAGATGAAGTGCTCAAGCAGGCCATGGAACTTGGGGCACTACAGCATCGAGTTAAAGGACTTTCTTC
>PLXG01000255.1:284-2509 GCA_003153195.1 Myxococcales bacterium | reverse complement strand
GTCGACGCGGGCGTCGGCACGGCGTCGGACGCGGCCATCGCCATGGAGCTGGGCTACGACGGTGTGCTGATGAACACCGCTATCGCCGCAGCTGAGGACTCGGTGTCCATGGCTACGGCGATGAAGCTGGGCGTCGAGGCGGGCCGCTACGCGTATCTGGCTGGTCGGATGCCAAAGAAGCTGTACGCGGCGGCGAGTAGTCCGATGGCGGGCGTGGTCCGGTGAATAGATCACGATTCGAGGACCAATGCCTGTCTTCAAGTTGAATCTTGAAAAGACGTACTACGAGAAGGGTTTCTTCAATGTCACGGTCGATTTTGATCGCTACGTTGGTGGCACCGGTCCAATCGAGTTGGTTCTGGGCAAGTCCGGACGGAAAATAATTGGTAAGATCGACCGGAGCGCAAATCGCAACGGAACGCCTCGCATCATGGGCCGGGCAGAGCTGCGAGACTGGTTTCAAGAGAACCACGGCGTAGGTGATACGGTTGACGTGGACCTGGGCTCATTGACTTCCATCCGGATTGGGTGATCGGCACCGCGGTAGAATGTCGCGGTGGGTGCCGACAAGACTCTTCGTCGATTGCTCGGTGGAACTTCCGATGCGGCAATCCGTTTTGACGATCTGTGCTCCTTGCTCGAAAGCCTGGGTTTTGAGAAACGCGTGAGTGGCAGCCACCACCTTTTTCGCAAGGCCGGCGTAGACGAGCGAGTCAACCTACAGAGGGAAGGAAATAACGCAAAGCCTTACCAGGTCAGGCAGGTGAGGAATGTAGTTGTAAAATACAAGCTAGGCGATAGGGAATGAACAAGTACGAAGTGATCATCTATTGGAGCGACGACGATCAAGCCTTCGTTGCAGAGGTTCCCGAGCTTCCAGGATGCGCCGCTCACGGCTCGACTCAAGAAGCAGCGCTAGCGAGCGCCCAAGAAGCGATCCGCCTGTGGATTGACACAGCCAAAGAGTTCGGAGATCCGATTCCTGCTCCGAAGGGCCGCCGCTTGACGGTCGCCTAAATATTCTCGCCCAGCAACTCTTTCAGCTTCGCGTATCCCGACCGGCTCACCGGAAGCTGCGAGCCATCCTGCAACACCGCCACGCGACTATCCTTCGTATACGGCTCGATGCGCGCGATGCGCTCCAGGTTCACGATATAAGACCGGTGCACGCGGGCGAAGCGCGCCGGATCGAGCTGCGTCTCGATGCTTGAGATGGTCTGCTGCTTCAGATACTGTTTCTTTTCGCTGTGCAGAGCGATGTAGTCATCCTGCGCCTCGACGTAATCCAGCTTCGCGATCGGGATGATGTGCACTTTCGTGCCGTCCTTGACGACCACTCTCTCCAGGGTTTGCCCCGGTGGCCGCGCCGCGGCAGCCAGATCGGTCGCTTGCAGCGCGCGCGGCTGCGGGTCACTTAACAAAGCCCTCGCACGATCGAGTGCTTTCCCGAGTCTCTCTGTTGAGAACGGCTTCAGTAAGTAATCCACCGCGGCCGCATCGAACGCCTTCATCGCGTACTGGTCGTATGCAGTCACAAAGACTACTGCCACCGGTGGATCGATCAGTTCCAGCACTTCAAACCCATCCAGCTTGGGCATCTGGATATCCAGGAACAACAGGTCGGGACGAAGCTCACCGACGGCCTTGACGGCTTCGAAACCGTTGGCGCACTCGGCGACGATTTCGATTTCTCCGGCCTTATCCAGATACTCACGCAGGATCTGGCGAGCCAGCTCTTCATCGTCGACGATAACGGCGCGTAGTTTCATGAGTTGATTTTGTGGCACGGGAATATCATTTCCGCGCTGAAGCGGTCGTGCTCGGCTGCCAAGTTTAATCGCGCGGCGTCGCCGAACCGCGTCTGCAGACGGCTGCGGACGTTGCGAAGCCCCAAGCCGTGGCGGCGAGGTGAGGGCGCTTCGGGATCGAAGCTGTTCTCGACGCGCACTGCCAGCTTGCCGTTCTCGACGTGGCTCTCCAGGCGCACGATGCCTCCATCCACCATGGTCGCAATGCCGTGCTTGATGGCATTTTCGATCAGCGGCTGCAGCACCAAAGGCGGCACCTGGCAATCGGCGCATGCGTCGTCCACCTGCATCTCTACTTGCAATCGCGCGCCGAATCGAACCTGTTCGACATCCAAATACGTGCGCGCAAGCTCCAGCTCTTCGCGCCACGAGATGCTTTCGCGCTCGCCCAAGCCCAGCGTCTTGCGCAGGAAATCC
>PLXG01000255.1:0-214 GCA_003153195.1 Myxococcales bacterium | reverse complement strand
AAGCCGACCACCACCAACTGCGGAATGGCGGGATTCAGTCGCGAGCCAAGGTCCATAGCGAAAGCCAGCAGCTGGGCGCCCGCGATCCATAGCGTGCACGCGAGAACGGCCGCTGCCACTTGGTTGATCAACAATCGGGTCACTCGCGCCGAACCCAACGGGAAAGCGCGGCAGAGGTACCAAGGCGTCAGGCAGACAAACGCGTAGAACATGC
>PLXG01000057.1 GCA_003153195.1 Myxococcales bacterium | reverse complement strand
CGCCGATCGCGTTCCACGGCGAGATCTGCGCCTGCACGCCGGTCGGCATCTGAATGAACTGCAGTCGGTTGATGACCTCTTGCCGCGCCTCTTTATAGGAGATGCCCCAGCCGAAGTAGCACTTCACGTCCGACAGCCCGAACAGCNNCGACTGCGAGCGAATGTGCTCGAGCTCCTGCATTCCGGCCAGGCCGATTTCGAGCGGCACCGTCACATTGCGCTCGACCTCTTCCGCGCTCCATCCATCTGGCTGCGTGATGAGCTCGATGAGCGGCGCGACCGGATTGGGATAGGCCTCGATGTCGAGCTGCTTGTAACAATAGAGTCCGAGCCCGACGGCAAAGAAGGCCAGCAACCCGATCATGGCGGGCATTCGAAGCGCCAGGTTGACGAGCTTTTGGATCATGTCTGACTAAAGCATCCCAGATAGGAGAATGGCACCCGAGGTGACGATCTTGTCACCGGCGGTAAGGCCGTGAGTCACCGGGAGATATTCGCCGCCCAGATCTTCATCGACCGCCACCGGCCGACGCTCGAACTTCACATCGCCATCGGCGTTCGATGCCATTTGTACGAAGACCATGGTCTGATCGGCGAGTCGCAAAAGCGCGCTGCGCGGAATTGCCAATGCCTTCCGCTCGTCCACCGAGATTGAGACGGTGGCGTACATCTCCGGCTTGAGCGCGCGATCCGGATTCGGAATCACGCAGCGCACTTTGGCGGTGCGCGAGGTGGGATCGAGCTGGCTCGAGACCCAGTCGACGATGCCTTCGAAGTGCTTGGTCGGATAGGCCACCACCTTCACGTTGACGTGCGCTCCCTTTTTGATGCGCGCCAGATCGATCTCGAATACATCGGCCATCACCCACACTTGATCGAGCTCACCGATGGTAAACAGCTCGACCGCATTGCCACCCGAGTACTGTCCCTGCACCTCGACGCCGGGGTTCACATTGCGCGCGATGACCTCGCCCTCGATGAGCGCCCGCAACGTGTATTCCTGCGAAACACCGTCGGCGCCGGAGCGAAACAGCCGCGCTTTCTGCCGAGCGCGCTCGAGCTCGGCTTTGGCCTTTCCGTAGTTGTCCTGCGCGGTCTCGTAATCTTTTTGCGAGCCGGCGTGCGCCTCGAACAGATCTTTCTGTCTTTTGAAGTCGTGCTCACCGGCGAACAGATCGGCCTGCGCTTTTTGCAAATCGGAAAAAGCCGCGCCTACGTCTGGCGATTCAATCACCGCCAGCGGAGCGCCCTTGTTCACGCGCTGTCCCGGCTGCGCCTGAATCTTCGTCACGCGTCCAGTGACCGGCGAAAACACGTGCGACACCCGCAGATCGTCGAAGGTGATCTTCCCACTGGTCACCACCGCACCGCCGACATCTTGATCTTTCACGTCGGTGACGATCAACTTCGCTTCCTTCATCTGCTGCTTCTTCAGCCACACTTCGCCTTCGACAGACTCAGGAGGCTTGGCGGCTTCTACCTCATGCTTGCATCCGCCGGCGACAACAGCGCCGAGGAAAATGGTCAAAACGGCAGCTCGCCGCATCATCGCAGTTCCTTTCCTATCGCCTGCTCCAAATGAAAGACGGCGATCCAGTAATTGGCGAGATCTTGTAGATGTTCTTGGTTTGCCGCGATGAAGGTTCGCTGTGCGTCGAGATATTCGAGCAGCGACGCCGCACCCTTTTGATACTGAAGCTGAATCAGATCGCGCGCCCGCTTGGCGCGATCGAGGAGTCGCTACTCTTGCCGTTCGACTCGCTCACGGGTGCTGGTGAAGTCGACCAGCGCGCTCTCGACATCGGCAACCACCTGACCTTCCAGCTTGGCGCGAGTCAGATTTTGAATATTGCGATCGGCCTCAGCGCGGCGAATCTCGCCTTGAAATTGATAGAAGAGCGGAAACGGCGCCGAAAGACCGAAGCTCAGCGTCGGAGGCGTGATGGCGCTACTACTCGATCCCTCTTGCTGGTACTGCGCGGAGAGCGCCAAGTCCGGCGCATTCTGGCGCCTGGCGGCGGAGATCGAGACCTCGGCCCGCTCCACTTGTAGCGAGGCCGCCTTCAGATCAGCACGATGCTCGTTCGCATCGGCGAGCAACTTGTCGAGTGAAGTGTCGGCCAGCGGCGCCGGTACCACGAATTTTGGAAGGTCTTGCTCGATATGAAACTCGGGCGTACGTCCACGGACGCCGAGCAAGAAGGCCAACTCGACCTTGGCGTCATGCAGCGCCTGCTGAGCGCGGTTCACATCTTGATCGGCCTCGAGCTTGGCGGTCTCCACCTTGGCCACATCCGCTTCCGAGATGGCGCCGGCGTTGTAGCGAACTTGGTTGAGCTCGAAGACTTGGGTCATCGCCGCTTGAACTTCGCGAGAGAAATCGAGCGTGTCGTGTGCGAGCACCGCCTGGATGTATTGCTGCTTAACCTGAAACTCGAGCGTGCGCTGCGCGTCCACCCGCGTCATTTTCGCCGCGGCCAGCGCGGCCTTCGCCACTCTAATGCGCAGGTGACGCTTACCAAACACAGTGTCAGCCAATGCCGCCGAATCGGAAATTCCAACTGTCCAAGAAATATCCGAGCAGCCGCTCTCCACCGTATTGGTAGTGGAGTTCAAACAGGCCGCTTTGGGATCATAGTTAAACGACTTGCCCACCCCACCGTTCAAGGTCGGATTCGGCACCGAGCGCGCGGTACGCAGGTCCGCTTCCGCGGCCTGAATTTGCGCCTCGGCGAGCAGCACGTCGAACCCGCTGGCGCGAAAAACACGCAACGCCTCGTCCATCGTCACCATCTGCGGCAAGGTGATCGACGGCGATTCCGCCCGAGCCGTGGTGCTGAACGCGCTCAGGATCATGAGCGCAAAAGCGCGGTTCATTCGTCGCATGAGAGGTCGAGTCATCCTCTTTAATCTGGTCCGCGCCGCGATCTCAGACGGACCGATCTTCTTTTTATTCAAATCTTTAATCAAATTGATTTCAATTGGTTAGCGATGTGGATAGGGATCGTGCGCCGCCAGATCGGTCACGTCCTCGCGCTCGCCGCAACGGGAACAGACGATCTTCATCCGGTAGCCGTAACCGCTCACTGCGCTGGCCTCTTCGAACTGAGCCTCGGGACAGGTCGCTTTGTGCTTGGCCATCCACTTTTCTGCGGCGCGACGTTCACTGGCATTGAAGTTGGTGTCTTCGAAACGCATGTGCCTCTCTCAATTCTTGGTTCGATCGCGCGACGAGCCACTCCCAGACGTCTCGGTTCCTTCTTCATCTTCTTGGCGAAGCCGCACGCATTCGGTTTGGAGCTCTTCGTGCTTTTGGCGCAGCTGCTCGTACTCGGCGCGAACCCGTTCGAGGTCGGTCTTCATGGAGTGAGTCTGGTCGCGAAAATTTTCCGAGACGTGAAGCGCCTGGCGCGCTGATTCGGTGGCCTCGACCTCGGTGCGCTGAGCGTGCTGCAGTTTTCCGTCGGAGCGGGCGATCTCTGCGCGCGCGATCTCAAGTTCGGCCAGCGCGGTCTTGAGATCCAGTCGGACCGCTTCGAGCTCGGCGCGAATGTTCGTCTCTGCGCTCGAGAGTCCCGAACGGCGCGCCTCGAGCTCACGCTTAGCGCTGTTCTCGGCAGACGCAATGCGCGAAAGCTCGGTCCGTGCGGCTTCGAGCTCCTCGCGCAGCTCGCGCGCATCCTCGGCCGAAAGTGGAATGTCTTTGGGCCTGCGGCGCTTGACGGCGACGACTTTCGCCTTCGCCTTTACCGTGGCCCGAACGGGCTTGTTCTTTTTCTTGGGCATCGCTAATGCGCTTTTTCGAGCGCGCAAAAGCATATCAGCGACGGACTCGCTTGTCACTAGCGCGGCCGCTCATTACGATATCGTAATCTATCGTTATTTAAGGCTTAAAGATCAGCGGACATATTCGAATTCGAACGCTTGGCCGTTGATTCCACGGGTGGGCGGCGCGATCCAGTTGGCGATCTTGCCGCGCTCGGTGACCGGCTTCATCAGCGATTCGACGTAGGCGATGTCGGAGGCGGAAGGAACCCAATCGTTCTTGCGCGCCTGCCATTCGGCTTCGGTGAGCGGCTTGCCATCGGGCGCGAAGTGAAGGCCGGAGTAGATTCCCTGCTTGCGATGAAAGCGGCGATGCGGCAGCGAGAGCCGGTCAGACAATCCGCCCTTTTCGAGCGTACGATTCCACTTGTCGACCGCGCGCTGGCAGTCGTCGATGTAGTTGTCGCGCAGGATCTCGTTCATGGCGGTACGCAGCGGCACGTCTTTGTCTACTAAGACGGGCATCCTCGCAGGCACAGCCCGCTCGGAGGCATCTCGGCTCGCTCCGCTCGCCTCGCCGACCTTTCCGCTCTCGACCGTGGTCATGCGATAGCTACCTTCGAGCGCGCGATGATCTTCGTACTGCGACTCTTTGTAGCGGCCCTTGAGTCCGGCCGCGAAAAAATCGGCGGCGTTCGACGAGATTTCTCCGCCGAACAGATCTTCCGACAGGCTGAACCAGAGGTTCAGATATTTCTGCAAAGTGGGGATGTCGATGCCTCCCGCTTTGCGGACGTCGGAGTTTTCTTTCGATAGTGCGCAGGTGCGCAGGACGATGCGGTCGATGCCGGTCTCACCGACGAACATGTGATGCGCCTCTTCGGTGAGCATGAACTTGGTGGTGCGCGCCAGCGGATCGAAGCCCGACTCCGAAAGCGCGTAGAGCTGATATTTTCCGTCGCGATCGGTGAACATGGTGAACAGATAAAAGTCGAGCCAGTTTTCGATCGGCTGATTGAACGCGCCCAAGATGCGGGGCTTATCGGGATCACCCGAGCGCCGCTCCAAGAGCGCGTCCGCCTCTTCTCGTCCGTCTTTGCCGAAATAGGATTGGAGGATGTAGACCATCGCCCAAAGATGTCTGCCCTCCTCGACGTTCACCTGGAAAAGATTTCGCTGATCGTAGAGTGACGGTGCGCTGAGGCCGAGCAGTCGCTGCTGCTCGACGGAGGCCGGCTCGGTGTCGGCCTGCGTGACGATGATGCGACGAAGCATGTTGCGAAATTCGCCCGGCACTTCGTTCCACACCGGCTGACCCATGTTGTCGCCGAAGCCGATCTTCTTGTCGGCCTCGGGCGGCGTGAGAAAAATGCCCCAGCGATAGTCAGGCATCTTCACGTAGTCGAAATGCGCCCAACCGTCGGTCTCGACGCTGATGGCGGTGCGCAGATAGACGTCGATATTGCTCGACTCGTCCGGGCCCATTTCCGACCACCAGTTGAGGAAGCCGGGCTGCCAGTGCTCCAGCGCGCGCTGCAGCGTCTTGTTGCCGGACAGGTCGACGTTGTTGGGGATCTTCTCGCTGTAGTTGATTGCCATGCTTTTCTCCTGGTGCAATGAGCGCCTAACGGATCTTTTGCTAGGCGGCTGAATTCGGGGAGCACGAGGGGATGCGCCCCGAAGGAAGTCCCCTCCGGGGATTTCCCCTCGTAGTCATTTAGATTCGTTCCCAGTTGAATTTCGCTTTCGAGCCGCTGCCGAAAACCTTTAGTGCGCCATGCTCCCCAACCGCGTTGGGGCGGTTGAATATCCAGTTCTGCCAGGCCGACAGCCG